>NZ_JAQAHD010000002.1:0-379536 GCF_027871605.1 Agrobacterium sp. CFBP 3001 | reverse complement strand
TTCTCTTATCCAAACGTGACCGTCAAAGTCTATTCCAGAGGTCCAAATCTCTTCAGACCCCGCAAGCTTCGCCGCCCACGTTTCTCTTTCTTCTCATATTCAATTGTCAAAAAACAGACCACCCTAAGCAGTCACAAAATCAATCGCCCCAAAGCCATAAGCCCCGAAACCCAACAAGCAATCCGCTCATCAACTTGATTTCTTCAGAACGAAAGTCGCCGTCGCCAGCAGCGCCGCCGCCCTCGTTCAGTGAGCGGACTTATAAGAGATCACCCTCAAACAAGTCAACACACCCACCGTCAAAAAACTGACATTTTTATCAAGCTATTGATTTTATTAGGTAGTTTCGTGAAGCGAAGCGAAAACAGGCAAAAGAGACGGAATCTTCCGACATTTAGCCACACGCCCAATGCCTGCCCTCCGGTCCTGACTGCAAATAGCGCGCAAGGAACCGTAACTTTGACGTCGGAGCATTTGCCTGCTCCTTACATACGACTGTCAAAGTGCGGGGCCGTGCATTAGAAACGGCATATGAGACGCTTAAACACCATCCCAGATGCCGCAGGCCTGTTTGCATGACCAGAATGCCCGTTCCTATAAAGACCGAGTTGCCCGAACTTCCCGTCAGTGCCGTTCTCGGCGATATCGCCGAGGCTCTGGCCGGGGCGAAGCGCGCAGTTCTTTCGGCTCCACCGGGCGCGGGTAAAACGACGCTCGTGCCGCTTAATCTTTTGCAGCAGGACTGGCGGGGTGACGGCAAGATCATTCTTCTCGAACCACGCCGGCTTGCCGCCCGTGCCGCAGCCGGGCGCATGGCCGAACTGCTTCACGAGGATGTCGGGCAAACCGTCGGCTATCGCATGCGGCTCGACAATCGCGTCTCCTCGAAAACCCGGATAGAAGTGGTGACCGAAGGTGTGTTTGCCCGGATGGTTCTGGACGATCCTGAACTTGCCGGCGTTTCGACGGTGATTTTCGACGAGTTTCACGAACGTTCGCTCGACGGCGATTTCGGACTGGCGCTTGCACTCGATGTGCAGGGTGGGTTGCGCGACGATCTGCGTATCCTCGTCATGTCCGCCACTCTCGATGTCGAACGCATCAGCACGCTCATGGCAGGCGCGCCGGTCATTCAGAGCCTTGGGCGGACGTTTCCAATCGAAGTCCGTTATGAGGATCGTTGGCAGGGCGTGCCGATTGAAGAGAAAGTCACCAAGGCGATCACCGAAGCCCATGGGTCGGAAACCGGCTCCATCCTCGCCTTTCTACCGGGACAAGCGGAAATTATCCGAACGGCCACGCGGCTGGAGGGATGTTTTCCCGCAGATACGGATATCATTCCGCTTTACGGCAACCTTTCGCAGAAAGAGCAGGATGCAGCGATAAAGCCGGCGCCGGCCGGACGACGCAAGATCGTGCTCGCCACCTCGATTGCGGAGACCTCGATTACCATCGATGGCGTGCGTGTGGTGATCGACAGCGGATTGCAGCGGCTACCTGTCTTCGAGCCGTCAACGGGAATCACGAGACTGGAAACGGTGCGGGTGTCGCGCGCTTCCGCCGACCAGCGGGCGGGTCGCGCCGGGCGGACAGAACCCGGTGTTGCGATCCGCCTGTGGCATCCGGGGCAGACGGCGGCGCTCAACGCCTTTACGCCACCGCAAATTCTGGCGAGCGATCTTGCCGGCCTTGCGCTCGATCTCGCCCATTGGGGCGTTCAGGATCCCTCTTCTCTTGCCTTTCTGGATATGCCCCCCGAAGCCGCACTTAAAGAATCGGTGATGCTTCTCAAAAATCTGGGCGCGCTCGACAAAGGCGGAGCGCTGACGCAGCGCGGTCATCTGATGCGCGGCCTTTCACTACCGCCACGGCTGGCGGCCATGGTGATTGCGGCGGCAAGCGAAGGCGCGGGAAAAAAGGCGGCGATGCTCGCCGTCATGCTGACGGAACAGGGGCTCGGCGGAAACGATATCGATCTCGATGAACGGCTGCGGCGCTTTCTTTCCGACAGAAGCGAAAGGGCACAGGCGGCGCGCAAGCTGGCATCGAGGCTGTTCGACGCGATCAGCGACAAAACGGCGACAGCCGAGTTGCCCAGCGAGGCCGGTCCGTTGCTGCTGCATGCCTATCCGGACAGGATCGCGCTTCAGCGCGGCGCGCGGGGACGTTATGTGATGGCCAACGGGCGTGGCGCAGAGCTTGCCGAGACAGAACGGCTGGCGGCGAGCAAAATGCTAGTGGTTGCCGATATTACGGGGCGAGCGGCGCAGCCGCGCATCCTTGCGGCGGCAGGCATAGAGAGGAGCGATGTAGAAGAGCGGATGCCGCATCTCATCGTTCAGCAGGACCAGCTGCTTTTCGACAAGGCGAGCGGCCAGGCGCGCGCGCGAAAGGTGACGCGGCTTGGCGCCATCATCCTCGATGAGACACCCCTGCCCCGTCCCGAGGGCGAGCAGGCGGCACAGGCGCTCGCCAATGGCGTTCGGGAATTCGGCATCGGCATACTTCCTTTTTCGAAAGAGACGCTGCAGTTGCGCGACAGGATCGGCTTTCTGAACGCGAGTATCGGGGAGCCCTGGCCGGATGTCAGCGACGAGGCATTGCTTTCCAGGCTGGACGAATGGTTCGTCCCTTTTCAGAACGGTGCGCGCAGCCTGCAGGACATCCGGCCCGGCAGCCTCTCCGAAGGGATCCTGTCTCTGGTGCCGCATGAGGTGGCGCGCGATCTCGCCAAGCTGGCGCCGACGCATTTCGAAGCGCCGACGGGCCAGCGGCATCCCATTCGTTACGACGCCAGCGAACCGACGCTTTCCATTCGCGTGCAGGAGCTTTTCGGGCTGAGAGCCCACCCGTCCATTGCACAGGGACGGTTGCCGCTGCTGCTGGAATTGACCTCCCCGGCGCACAGGCCGATACAGACGACACGCGATCTTCCCGGTTTTTGGTCGGGCTCCTGGAAGGATGTACGGGCAGATATGCGCGGGCGTTATCCACGCCATCCATGGCCGGAAGACCCGGCATCGGCCCTGCCGACCAGCCGTGCAAAACCGCGCGGGACGTGACGATCATGAACAGGGCAAAGGAGATGAAGGTGGCTGGCCATTCTATCGAAACCACGAGGCTCGGCCGCGCCAGCCGCAGGATAAGGCTGCAGACCATCGTCTGGCTGCGCTGGCTGGCGGTAGCGGGACAGACGGCAACGATCCTGCTTGTCGCTTTCGGGCTCAATTTCCCCCTGCCGCTTCTGGCCTGCGGCCTTCTGATCGCGGCGCTCGCTCTTGCAAATCTGTTTCTCACCGCGCGCTTTCCCTCCACCTATCGTCTGGAGCCCTGGGAAGCGACATTGCTGCTGGCCTTCGACCTGCTGCAATTGACGGCGCTCATTTACATCACCGGCGGACTTTCCAATCCCTTCGCGCCATTGATCTGCGTGCAGGTCATCATTGCCTTTGCCTCCCAGCCGCTGCGGCATTCGCTTATTCTCCTCGGCTTTGCCGTCATCTGCTCGACCGCGATCGCCTTTTCGCCGTTTCCGGTTCCGTGGTATCCCGGCGAGGTTTTGCCGATCCAGCTTCTGCTGCATGTCGGCACCTGGGTCGCCATCATCGCCACAACCTCTTTTGCGGCCTTTTACGCCTATCGCGTTTCGCATGAGGCCAATCAGCTGGCGGATGCGCTGGCTGCAACCGAGCTGGTGCTGGAGCGGGAAAAACATCTCTCGCAGCTGGATGGGCTGGCGGCCGCAGCGGCGCATGAGCTCGGTACGCCGCTCGCGACCATCAGTGTCGTCGCGAAGGAGATGGAGCGGGAACTCGGAAACGACGAAAAATTTGGCGAAGATATAGCCCTGCTGCGCAGCCAGAGCGAAAGATGCCGCGATATTCTGCGCCGCCTCACCTCGCTTTCCGCCGACAATGAGGAGCACATGCGCCGCCTGCCGCTCTCCTCGCTGATCGAGGAGGTGATGGCGCCGCACCGGGAATTCGGCATCCGCCTCGAACTCGTTGAAAAGAACAATCGCGCCGACGAGCCGGTCGGCATTCGCAATGCCGGCATCATCTACGGTCTTGGCAACCTCATTGAAAACGGCGTGGATTACGCGCGGGAAAAGGTGACCGTGACGGTGGATTACGACCAGCAGAACGTCGCCGTCATCATTGAAGACGATGGGCCGGGTTATGCCCATGACGTGCTTGCCCGTATCGGCGAGCCCTATGTGACCGAACGTCACAATGACACACGGGCGGGCGGGCTCGGGCTCGGGCTTTTCATCGCCAAGACCTTGCTGGAGCGCTCCGGCGCCACCGTCACCTTTGAGAATCGCGGCACGAGCGGAACCGGAGCGCGGGTCACAATCGTCTGGCCTCGGGCGCTTATGGACGATAAAAGAAGCCGTTGACTTTACCATCCACGTTGAAGCGGCGATAAGAAGAAGAAAACCAAGCCGACGAAGTTGCCGGAAGGCCGGAAACATGAAGACAGAAGACCAGAACAACTCCACCAGCGCGCCAACGGACGATGTCGACCCGATCGGACCCGACAGATCGCTGCTGATCGTCGATGATGACGGCCCGTTTCTGCGCCGGCTTGCCCGGGCGATGGAAACACGTGGCTTTACCGTCGACACCGCCGAGACAGTGAGCGACGGCATTGCCCGCTCCAAAGCTGCACCACCGAAATATGCGGTTGTCGATCTGAGGCTTGCGGATGGCAACGGTCTGGAAGTCATCGAGGCCATCAGGCAGAACCGGGACGATACGCAGATCGTCGTTCTGACCGGCTACGGCAATATCGCAACCGCCGTTACCGCCGTGAAGCTTGGGGCGCTGGACTATCTGGCCAAGCCCGCCGATGCGGACGATGTGTTCAATGCGCTGACGCAGCGCAAGGGCGAAAAGACCGAAGTTCCCGAAAACCCGATGTCGGCAGACCGGGTTCGGTGGGAGCATATTCAGCGTGTCTATGAAATGTGCGAGCGCAACGTTTCGGAAACCGCCCGCCGGCTGAACATGCACCGGCGAACGCTGCAGCGCATTCTCGCCAAACGCGCGCCCAAATAACGGAAGTCATTCTCCGAAGCTGCGCCCGGTCGTCCATTCCGCCAGCATCAGCCGGGTCGCAGCGGTTCGCGAGAAATCCAGCATTACCGACTTGCGGGTTGCCGGCGGCAATTTATGCTCCGGCGCATCGCGCAGCATATGGGCGCCATATCCATCCGACAGGATCAGCCCGCATTCCTCCGGGAATATGTCGGTCGGCACTTCAGGATGGGTTGCGAAGAACAGCCGGTCGCAATGCAGGCGGTATTCCGGCCATTTGCGATCGACACGGAAATCCTCGATGGAGGATTTGATTTCGATGATCCAGATCTCACCCTTGACCGACAGGCTGATGAGATCGGCCCGTCGCCCGCTTGCAAGCGGCAGTTCGGGCAGCACCGAATGGCGCATTTCGTGCAGAAGCACCTGAACGCCGCGGCGCACCAGCATCGCCTTGTCCGACTGGCGACCGTCTATTAACGGATTATTGTTGGTAACGGAAAGAATAGTCATGGATAAAGGCTGCTGAAGCGTTTGGCCTATTGTTGCAAAAAAGGCAATCAACCGGCAATTTTAAATGCGCGACCGTTTCGCGGTGGCGCAACGGCTTGCCAAGAGCGGCTGAATGGAAAATAACCGATTTATCCAATTAAGCCTACTCTTTCGCACAATTTGGCGAATTTTCCGCGAGAACGACATGCGCATCCGTACCCCATTGACCGCACTCGGTCTGACGGCAGCACTGGCTCTGGCCGGCTGCGCCGAAACTACCTCCCAGTCCTCCGCTCCGACCTCCGGCAAGATCGCAGCGTCAGTCCCGGTTGCAGACCCCGTTCCGGCAAAGGTCGAAACCGTCCAGATATTCAACGATGTCTACGGTCCCGTGACCGATGCGGGCTATGCGCTGCCAGCCATTCCGATCAATCGTGTGAATGAGAAGTACCGCCGTCAGATCGTCGAATTCCAGACATCCGAACGCGCCGGTACCATCATCGTCAATACGCGTGAGCGTTACCTCTATTACATCCTGTCCGGCAACCGCGCGGTTCGCTACGGTATCGGCGTCGGCAAGGCAGGTTTCGCCTGGGCCGGTGAGGCCTATGTCGCCTGGAAGCAGGAATGGCCGATGTGGCATCCGCCGAAAGAAATGGCGGACCGTAAGCCGGAAGTCGCCAAATATGTCGAGGCTGGCATGGGTCCGGGTCTTACCAACCCGCTCGGCGCGCGCGCCATGTATCTCTTCAATGAAAAGGGACAGGACACGCTGTTCCGCATCCACGGTTCGCCCGAATGGGCCTCGATCGGCACCGCCGCCTCTTCCGGCTGCATCCGCATGATCAACCAGGACGTCATCGACCTTTACAGCCGCGTTCGTCCCGGCCGCAGCACCAAGGTCATCGTGATCCAGTAAAGATCACATACCAGACAAGAAAAAGCCGCCGTGGATTTCCCCGGCGGCTTTTTTGTTTCTCGGGACGCCGACGGCTTCAGGCCGCCTGTTTGGCCTTCAGCTCCAGACGACGGCGGTGCAGAACCGGCTCGGTGTAGCCGTTCGGCTGTTCGCGGCCCTTCAGCACGAGTTCGACAGCCGCCTGAAATGCCACCGAGCCATCGAAATCGGATGCCATCGGCAGATAAGCCGGATCGCCGGCATTCTGCGCATCGACCACGGCTGCCATGCGCTTCATGGTTTCGACAATCTGGTCCTCTGTCACCACGCCGTGGCGCAGCCAGTTCGCCATATGCTGCGCGGAGATGCGCAGCGTGGCGCGGTCTTCCATCAGCCCGATATTGTTGATATCCGGCACCTTGGAGCAGCCGACGCCCTGATCGACCCAGCGCACGACGTATCCGAGAATGCCCTGCGCGTTGTTGTCGAGTTCGCGCTGGATTTCTTCCGGCGTCCAGTTGGGACGCGGCGCGACCGGCACCGACAGAATATCGGAAAGCTTCGCCCGGCCGCGGCTTTTCAAACCTTCCTGAACGGCAGCGACATCGACCTTGTGATAATGCGTGGCATGCAGCGTCGCCGCCGTCGGTGACGGCACCCAGGCCGTATTGGCGCCGGCCTTCGGATGCGCGATCTTCTGCTCCAGCATAGCCGCCATCAAATCCGGCATCGCCCACATGCCCTTGCCGATCTGCGCATGGCCGGAAAGGCCGCATTCGAGACCGATATCGACGTTCCAGTTCTCGTAAGCCGCGATCCATGCAGCCTGCTTCATGTCGCCCTTGCGGATCATCGGACCCGCCTCCATCGAGGTGTGGATTTCGTCGCCGGTGCGGTCGAGGAAACCCGTATTGATGAAGACGACGCGATCCTTCGCAGCGCGAATGCTTTCCTTGAGGTTGACCGTGGTGCGGCGCTCCTCATCCATGATGCCCATCTTCATGGTGTTCTGCGCCATGCCGACAAGCTTTTCGACCCGGCTGAAGATTTCGTTGGCGAAGGCCACTTCCTCCGGCCCGTGCATCTTCGGCTTGACGACATACATGGAGCCGGCGCGGGAATTCTGACGCCGCCCGGATGGACCGACATCATAAAGGGCGATCAACGCCGTGACGACGGCGTCCATGATGCCTTCAGGAACCTCCCGACCATCCCTGTCGAGGATCGCCGGATTGGTCATCAGATGACCGACATTTCGCACCAGCATCAGGGACCGACCCGGCAAGGTCAGCGCGGCACCATTGGGAGCCGTGTAATAGCGATCCGGGTTGAGGCTGCGTGTGAAGGTCTTGCCACCCTTGGATACTTCTTCGGTCAGGTCGCCGCGCATCAGGCCAAGCCAGTTGCCATAAACCAGCACCTTGTCTTCGGCGTCGACGGCGGCAACCGAATCTTCGCAATCCATGATGGTCGTGAGAGCGGATTCGAGAACGACATCGGAGATACCCGCCTTGTCGCCCTTGCCGATTTCGGTCGTGCGATCGATGACGATTTCGGTGTGCAGACCATTCTTGCCGAGCAGGATCGTTGCAGGCTTTGCCGCTTCGCCGCTGAAACCCTTGAACTGGGCTGCATCCTTGAGACCAGTCCTGGCGTCGCCGATAGCAAGCTGCAACAGGCTATCCTCGATCTTGAAACCGGTCACCTCGGACCAGCTTCCCGTTTCCAGCGGCGCGGATTCATCGAGGAAGTTTCGCGCCCAGGCAATGACCTTTTCACCGCGCTTCGGATTATACCCCCTGCCCTTCTCCGCACCATCGGCGTCAGAAATAGCATCCGTGCCGTAAAGCGCATCGTAAAGCGAACCCCAGCGGGCATTGGCCGCATTCAGCGCATAACGCGCATTCATGACCGGAACGACGAGCTGCGGGCCGGCAACGGCGGCGATTTCAGGGTCGACATTGCTGGTTTCCACCTGGAAGCCGGGACCTTCCGGCAGCAGATAGCCGATTTCCTTCAGAAAGCCCTCATAGGCGTCAAAATCCGCCGGCGCGCCATTCTGCCGATACCAGCCATCCAGCTTTTCCTGCAGAGCGTCACGCTTTGCCAGCAATTCGCGGTTCTTCGGAGAAAGCTCGTGAACAATGGTCGAAAAACCTTCGAAGAACGCCTCGCTATCCAGACCCGTGCCGGGCAGGACGTCGTCAGTCAAAAAGGCATAAAGCCTGTCATCGATGGAAAGACCGAATTTATTCGTGCGGCTCACATGCGCCTCCTCTATTCTGGAGGCACAGATTGGACGCGGAGACGGCCGCTCGTCAATTGCGGCAGACAGCCAAATATTATTTCCGTTTTGGAAACAATGCGGGCGATAGTCGCCTTTTTCTACAAAAGCGCCTGCAAATCCTTGATGCGATCATTCACCAGCCAGCCGTAATAATTTTCCTCCGGCAACAGGGGCTGCTCCCCGCCTGGGGCGCGCTGGCGGTTCTTCTGGGCAAGCGCAGCGGCACGCTGCTGCGACCCACCGACATTATAAAGCGTGGAGGTCACACCCGGATTTTTCGAAATATCCATGTCGGCAATAGATTTATAGTCGTCGATAGACTTGCGGATGGACGCCGCCATGAAAGCGAGCGACCGGTCAGGGTCCATGATGGCGGTGTAGACGGCGGTGGCGTCGTTCTCATCCAGCTTCTCATAGCCCGAAGTTCTGGACACCATATCGGACAACATCAGCGCCGTCAGCGGGTTGATCTGGCCGAGGCCGAAGGTCTGACCGGCATAGAAGGGCTGGAAAAACACGGCGCTGAAACGGTTGTTCGGGTAGGCGACACCATCGACCGTCTTGCCGCGGAAACTGTCTTCCCAGACATCTTCCCGACAGTTCCAGAGGCTGTATGAATCCCTCTTCGACTGGCATTTGGCAAATTGCGAATGGGTCAGGAACTGCGCAATGGTTTCGTCCTTGTAGCCGAAACGGAAGCTGTTGCCCGCGTAAGACGCCGCCTTGACGTAATAGGACTGCAGCCGGTCATAGGCGTCGACATTATAGGTATGTTCGCCGACGATCGCGCCGATCATATGGATCGGATCGATGCCGTAGCGCCCGGCCGTCGACTTGATCTTGGCGATCAGCGCCTTGTCGGAGGACAAAAGGTCGATGACCTTCTGGTATTTGCGCTCGAAGGAGGTGTTGGACGCCTTTGTTCTTTTTGCGGAAGCGCCGGGAACGCCGGGCTGTTCGGCATTGCGATTGCCTGGCGGAACGACCGTCGCGGCTTCGACGTAAGAAGACGCGGTGACGGTGAACGTCAAAGCAGCGGCAAATGCCAGAAGAGTTTTGCGCACGAGCGAATGCCTTTTCTCAAGCCTGCGATTTCCGCCAGCGAAAGGTGCTGAGGAAACCGGATCATTCCACTAAAGCGGTTCCAACCGGAATGCAGCCCTTCCCATAAACAAAATGCGGGCTGAATGCGAGACAAGGCGGATAAAATAAAAGAGTGCGGCAAATATGGCCGCACTCTTCTTTCTCGTGTCCCTGAAATCTTCAGAGAATATAGCGGGACAAATCCGTATCGGCGGCGAGATCGCCGACATGTTTGCGAACATATTCCTGATCGATCTTGACGGCGGAGCCACCGCGATCGGGCGCATTGAAGGAAATCTCGTCCAGAACACGCTCCATCACCGTCTGCAGACGGCGCGCACCGATATTCTCGACCGACGAATTGAGATGAACAGCCACATCGGCCAGGGCATCGATTGCATCATCGGTGAAATCGAGGTCGAGTTCTTCCGTCGCCATCAGCGCTTTATACTGGCGGATGAGGCTTGCTTCCGTCTCCGTCAGGATACGGCGGAAATCCTCCTTGGTCAGCGGCTTCAGCTCCACACGGATCGGCAGACGGCCCTGAAGCTCCGGCAGAAGATCCGACGGCTTTGCCACATGGAAGGCGCCCGATGCGATGAAAAGAACGTGGTCGGTTTTCACCGGCCCGTATTTCGTCGAAACCGTCGTGCCTTCGACAAGCGGCAGCAGATCGCGCTGCACGCCTTCGCGCGAGACGCCGGCACCCATGCCGCCATCGCGGGCAGCGATCTTGTCGATCTCATCGAGAAAGACGATGCCGTCATTTTCGACCGACTTCACCGCCTCGCGCTGGATCATTTCATTGTCGAGCAGCTTGTCGGATTCATCGCGGATCAGATCGGCATAGGATTTCGATACCGTCGTGCGCACCTTCTTGGTGCGGCCGCCCATAGCTTTGCCAAACATTTCCGACAGGTTGAGCACGCCGATATTGGCACCCGGCATGCCGGGAATTTCGAAACCGGGCATGCCCGATCCGCTATCCGCCACTTCGATATCGATTTCCTTGTCGTCCAGTTCGCCGTCGCGCAGCTTCTTGCGGAAGCTTTCACGCGTACCGGGCGATGCGGTTGCGCCAACCAGCGCATCGAGCACCCGCTCTTCGGCGCTTTGATGCGCCTTGGCCTGTACTTCGGCGCGCTTCTTTTCACGCACGAGGCCGATGCCGATCTCGACCAGATCGCGAATGATCTGTTCGACATCGCGGCCGACATAACCGACTTCGGTGAATTTCGTCGCCTCGACCTTGATGAAAGGCGCGCCGGCCAGCTTTGCGAGGCGGCGGGAAATCTCCGTCTTGCCGACACCGGTCGGCCCGATCATGAGAATGTTTTTCGGCATGACTTCGTCGCGCAGGCTCTCATCGAGCTGCTGGCGGCGCCAACGGTTGCGCAGCGCAATCGCCACCGCGCGTTTTGCATCATGCTGGCCGATGATGTGGCGGTCGAGTTCCGAGACGATTTCCCGGGGAGAAAAAGTGGTCATTCTATCCTCTCGGCTTTCCTGTTCCGGCCGGCCATTCCGGCCCGGCCCACAGGACCCTTGGGTGAGAAATGGGGGTGAGAAAACTGACTTATTCGGCGTCGAGCGTTTCGACGACGAGATTGTGGTTGGTATAAACGCAGATATCGGCAGCGATATCGAGCGACTGGCGCGCCACCTCCTCCGCCGATTTGTCCGTGTCCATCATGGCGCGGGCAGCCGCAAAGGCGTAGTTGCCGCCGGAACCGATGGCGATCGCGCCGTGCTCAGGCTCCAGCACATCGCCATTGCCGGTGATGGCGAGCGTGGTGGATTTATCGGCCACCAGCATCATGGCTTCGAGATTGCGCAGATATTTATCTGTACGCCAGTCCTTCGCAAGCTCTACGGCGGCGCGCATGAGCTGGCCCGGATATTGCTCGAGTTTCTTTTCAAGACGGTCAAGCAACGTAAAAGCATCCGCCGTTGCACCGGCAAAACCGGCAATCACTTCACCCTTGCCGATGCGGCGAACCTTGCGGGCATTGCCCTTCATGACCGTCTGGCCAAGGCTTACCTGACCATCGCCAGCCATGACGACCTTGCCGCCCTTTCTGACTGTAATAATTGTTGTCATCAAACACCTGTCTGCCCTGCCGGGCCTGCGGTTAACGGGCCGGGATGCGGCCCTTCTCGGGTTCTATGTAAGTTTGCTTTTCACGATTGCAATCTTCGAGGCGACGCACCGTTTTGAGCATGTCAGGCAAGACGAGGGAACAACTGGATATTTGTGTCCCGTGCTGATAAGGAACGGCAACATTTTCACGGAGCGGCCAAAATGGCAGAACGTAAAGGCGAGATTATCCGCAAGACCAACGAGACCTCGGTTTCGGTGCGTGTGGATATCGACGGCACCGGCAAATCGAAAATTTCCACCGGCGTGGGATTTTTCGACCATATGCTGGACCAGCTGAGCCGCCATTCGCTGATCGACATGGAGATCGATGTTCAGGGCGACCTGCACATCGATGACCACCACACCGTGGAGGATACCGGCATCGCCATTGGCCAGGCGATCGCGAAAGCGCTTGGCGACCGGCGGGGTATTACCCGCTACGCCTCGCTCGATCTTGCCATGGACGAGACGATGACCAAAGCCGCCGTCGATATTTCCGGCCGGCCGTTCCTCGTCTGGAACGTCAATTTTTCCGCGCCGAAGATCGGCACTTTCGACACGGAGCTGGTGCGCGAGTTCTTTCAGGCGCTCGCCCAGAATGCCGGCATTACGCTGCATATCCTGAACCATTACGGCGCCAACAACCATCATATCGCCGAGACATGCTTCAAGGCCGTTGCCCGCGTTCTTCGCACGGCAACCGAGATCGACCCCCGGCAGGCAGGCCGCGTTCCCTCCACGAAGGGCATGCTGGCCTGACGCCCAAGCTGTCAGGAAGCCCATGACAAGCTATCTCGTTCTGGAAGCCCCCAACGGGCCGGACAGGGACCACAAGACGACCCGCTTTGTTGCAGACCGTTTCGTCTGGCTTGCTCTCATTGCGCCATGGTTATGGCTTGCGATCAACCGGCTGTGGCTAGCAACGGCTCTCGTTGTCGTCGCCCTCGTTGCGGCGGGGCAGGCTTCGATATTAGCCGGATTCGAACCGGTTGGCATTCTCTGCGGTTTCGCCATCGGGCTCATCACGGCGCTGGAGGGACGCGATTTTCTCGTCCGGCACCTGATCCGCAAGGGCTGGACGCTGACATCCGTCGTTTCCGCCCCTGATCTTTCGAGCGCCGAAGACATATATTTCTCCGGTCTCTCCGAAAACACCGAGAGGGCGGAACAGCTGTCCCAGCCGGTCTGGACCCCCTCGCCGCAAAAGAGCGGCGGCAAAAACTTCGTCAACGATCCCGCCGGATCGTTTCTTTTCGACTTGAATGGAAGGCGCTGACATGCGTGTCGCGATCATCGACTACGGTTCGGGCAATCTGCGTTCGGCCACAAAAGCTTTCGAGCGTGCCGCCCGCGAAGCCGGCATCAATGCAACCATCGACCTGACCGACAAGCCGGATCATGTCGCCTCGGCGGATCGCATCGTTTTGCCGGGCGTCGGCGCCTATGCGGATTGCCGCGCCGGTCTAGACGCTGTTCCCGGCATGCATGACGCACTCATCGAAGCTGTGGAGAAAAAGGCCCATCCCTTCCTCGGCATTTGCGTCGGCATGCAGCTCATGTCCTCGCGCGGGCTGGAAAAGACTGTCAGCAAGGGCCTTGGCTGGATCGAAGGCGATGTCGTGGAAATGACGCCGTCCGATTCGAGCCTCAAGATTCCGCAGATCGGCTGGAACACGCTGGAAATCCGCCACGCACACCCTCTTTTCGACGGCATCAAGACCGGCGCGGACGGGTTGCACGCCTATTTCGTGCATTCCTATCATCTGGCCGCCAAGCATTCGACGGATGTCATCGCCACCACCAATTACGGTGGCGCGATGACGGCTTTCGTCGGTCGCGACAATATGGCGGGTGCGCAATTCCACCCGGAAAAGAGCCAGACGCTCGGCCTTGCCCTGATTTCCAATTTCCTGCGCTGGAAGCCCTGACATGATTCTTTTTCCCGCAATCGACCTTAAAGACGGCCAGTGCGTTCGCCTGAAACTCGGCGATATGGACCAGGCCACCGTTTATAACGAGGACCCCGGCGCGCAGGCGAAGGCCTTTGAGGATCAGGGCTTCGAATGGCTGCATGTCGTTGATCTCAACGGCGCATTCGCCGGCCAGACCGTGAATGGCGAGGCAGTCGACGCCATTCTGAAAGCCACGAAAAACCCGGTACAGCTGGGTGGCGGCATCCGCACGCTCGATCATATCGAAGCGTGGCTGAGCCGTGGGCTTGCCCGTGTCATTCTCGGGACCGTTGCGGTGCGCGATCCGGTTCTGGTCATTGAAGCCTGCAAGCGTTTCCCCGGCCAGGTCGCCGTCGGCATCGATGCCAAGGGCGGCAAGGTTGCCGTTGAGGGCTGGGCGGAAGCGTCCGAACTCGGCGTCATCGAACTGGCCAAACGTTTCGAGGGTGCCGGCGTCGCCGCCATCATCTATACCGATATCGATCGCGACGGCATTCTGGCCGGCATCAACTGGGCTTCGACGCTGGAACTGGCCGACGCCGTTTCCATCCCGGTCATTGCCTCCGGCGGTCTCGCCTCCATCGACGACATCAAGCGCATGTTGCAGCCGGATGCCGCAAAGCTCGAAGGCGCGATTTCCGGCCGCGCGCTTTACGACGGCCGTATCGATCCTGCTGAGGCGCTTGCCCTTATCAAGGCTGCAAAGGAGGTAAACGCATGACCCTCAAAGCCCGCGTTATTCCCTGCCTCGATGTGAAAGACGGCCGTGTCGTCAAGGGCGTGAACTTCGTCGACCTGATCGATGCCGGCGACCCGGTCGAGGCAGCGAAAGCCTATGATGCGGCGGGAGCGGACGAACTCTGCTTCCTCGACATCACCGCCTCTTCGGATAATCGCGACACGATCTTCGATGTCGTCTCGCGCACAGCCGATCATTGCTTCATGCCACTGACCGTCGGTGGCGGGGTTCGCAGCGTCGCGGATATTCGCAAGCTGCTTCTCTGCGGTGCCGATAAGGTCTCCATCAATTCCGCAGCGGTGAAGGATCCGGATTTCGTGGCGCAGGCGGCCGACAAGTTCGGCAACCAGTGCATCGTCGTTTCCATCGACGCCAAGCGGGTTTCGAAGGATGGAGAAGAAGGCCGCTGGGAAATCTTCACCCATGGCGGACGCCAGCCCACCGGTATCGACGCCGTGGAATTCGCCATCAAGATGGTCGAACGCGGCGCTGGCGAATTGCTTGTTACCTCGATGGATCGCGACGGCACCAAGAGCGGATACGATATCGGCCTGACACGCAGCATTGCCGATCAGGTTCGCGTGCCCGTCATAGCCTCCGGCGGCGTCGGCACGCTGGACGATCTGGTGGCGGGCGTGCGCGATGGCCATGCAACTGCGGTGCTCGCTGCCTCCATCTTCCACTTCGGCACCTATTCGATCGGGCAAGCCAAGAACTACATGGCGGAGCACGGCATCGCCATGCGTCTCGATTGATTGCAGGAATTTCCCATGAGCGCATTTTCCCTTTCCGATCTGGAGCGCATCGTCGCGACCCGCGCCGCTGCCTCTCCTGAAGAATCCTGGACGGCCAAGCTGGTTGCGGCGGGCCAGGAGCGTGCGGCGAAAAAACTCGGCGAAGAAGCGGTCGAAGCCGTTATCGCAGCCATCGCGAAAGATCGCGACGGGCTGAAGAACGAGGCGGCCGATCTGCTCTACCATCTGCTGGTGGTGCTGAAGATCGCAGATATTCCGTTGGACGACGTTTTTGCCGAGCTGGAGCGTCGTACGGGGCAAACCGGCCTTGCGGAAAAAGCGGCGAGGCCGACATCATGAATGTCGAGGCAGGCAGCGGGGAGAGAGGCATGCCGAGCACACTCGATCATTTCCGACCGGATGAATATTCGCCCTACCACTTCTTCAGTTCGGAAGAATGGTCGAAGTTTCGTGCCGATACACCACTGACGCTTTCCGCCGACGAGGTCAAACGGCTGCGCTCGCTGGACGACCCGATCGATCTGGACGAGGTGCGGCGCATTTACCTGTCATTGTCGCGCCTGCTGTCATCGCATGTGGAGGCGTCGCAGCTGCTGTTCGAACAGCGCAACCGTTTTCTCAACATGGCGGATGTCAACAAGACGCCTTTCGTTATCGGCATTGCCGGCTCCGTGGCGGTTGGAAAATCGACGACGGCGCGTATCCTGAAGGAGCTTCTGGCGCGCTGGCCCTCCAGCCCCAAGGTCGATCTCATCACGACAGACGGATTTCTTTATCCGAATGAGGTTCTACGGCGCGAGAACCTGATGGAGCGCAAGGGTTTTCCCGAAAGCTACGATATCGGCGCGCTCCTGCGTTTCCTGTCGGCGATCAAGGCGGGCCAGCCGAATGTGAAGGCGCCGCGTTATTCGCACCTGACCTACGACGTTCTGCCGAACGAGTTCACTGTCATCGACCAGCCGGATATTCTCATCTTCGAAGGCATCAACGTGCTGCAATCGCGCGATTTGCCGGCGGGTGGACGGATCGTGCCAATTGTTTCCGACTTCTTCGATTTCTCGATCTATATCGATGCCGATGAGGGCCTTATTCACAACTGGTATGTGAACCGGTTCATGAATCTGAGAAAAACGGCCTTCCGCGATCCCAGTTCGTTCTTCAATCGTTATGCCTCGATCAGTGAAGAAGCGGCGTTGAGCATTGCCGAAGGGCTCTGGCAGAACATCAACCTGAAGAACCTGCGGCAGAACATCGTGCCGACGCGCCCGCGCGCCGATCTCATCCTGCGCAAAGGCAGGAACCATCTGATCGACACCGTTGCGCTTCGTAAGCTCTGAAAATCAAGCACCTTCGGATTAGTCGCCGGAGGGCTTGCCGCGCATCTTCTTGATATCCGAACGGCCGGACTTTGCCTTCAGACGACGCTCGACCGAGCCTTTTGTCGGCTTGGTGGCCTTGCGAACCGGTGGCGGCGGAGCCGCCGCCTCCAGGATCAACTCCTTAAGCCGCTCGCGTGCATCTTCGCGATTGCGCTCCTGGCTGCGAAACCGGCTTGCCTCGATCATCAGCACGCCGTCTTTCGAAACGCGCCTGCCACCGAGGCGCAGTGCGTTGGTCTTTACCCGGTCCGGAAGGGAGGGCGAATTGGCAATATCGAAAAACAGCTGAACCGCCGTAGAGACCTTGTTGACGTTCTGGCCGCCCGGCCCGCCGGCCAGCACGAATTGCTCCGTCAGCTCCCAGCCGGCGATGGTGATACGGTTGCTGATGTAAAGCGGGTCGCTGGCCATGATCTTTCTCCGCGCCGGTGATGCCATAGATCGGCAGGAATGGAAACAGCAGGCCAAACGAAAGAACCCGGCACAAGGCCGGGTCCCCTCCTCACAAATGAGGCTTTATTATTCAGCCGCGAGCAAAAGGCCCGGGGCTGCATCGCGAACCTTGCTGTCGACGTGATCTTCGAACTTGGTGAAGTTCGTGACGAACATGGAGACCAGCTTCTTTGCCTGCGCGTCATAGGCTGCGCCATCGGCCCAGGTCGAACGCGGATCGAGGATCGCGCTGTCGACGCCATCCAGCGACAGCGGCACGGCGAAACCGAAATTCGCGTCGGTGCGGAATTCCGCATTCTTCAGGTCGCCGGTCAGTGCGGCGGTCAGAAGCGCGCGGGTTGCCTTGATGGGCATGCGCTTGCCGATGCCGTAAGCACCGCCGGTCCAGCCGGTATTGACCAGCCAGCAATCCACACCATGCTTGCCGATCAGTTCGCGCAGCAGGTTGCCGTATTCCGCCGGGTGGCGCGGCATGAAGGGTGCGCCGAAGCAGGTGGAGAAGGTCGCTTCCGGCTCGGTCACGCCCTTTTCCGTGCCGGCAACCTTTGCGGTGTAACCGGAGAGGAAGTGGTACATGGCCTGTTCCGGCGTCAGCCGGGCAATCGGCGGCAGCACGCCGAAGGCATCCGCCGTGAGCATGATGATCGTCTTCGGATGGCCGGCAATGCCCGTTTCCGATGCATTCGGAATGAAGTGCAGCGGATAGGCGCTGCGGGTATTTTCCGTCAGCGAGTTGTCGTTGAAATCGGGAACGCGGTTTTCGTCCAGCACGACGTTCTCGAGAACCGTGCCGAAACGGCGGGTCGCGGCGTAGATTTCCGGCTCGGCTTCAGCCGAAAGCTTGATCGCCTTGGCATAGCAGCCACCTTCGAAGTTGAAGATGCCGTGCTCGCCCCAGCCATGTTCGTCATCGCCGATCAGCGTGCGCGAAGGATCGGCAGACAGCGTGGTCTTGCCGGTGCCGGAGAGGCCGAAGAACACAGCAGAATCACCCTGCGGACCGACATTGGCGGAGCAATGCATGGGCATGACGCCCTTGGCCGGCAGCAGGTAGTTCAGCACCGTGAAGACCGACTTCTTGTTTTCGCCGGCATAGGACGTGCCGCCGATGAGAACGAGGCCGTTGGTCAGATCGCAGGCGATGACGGTTTCCGAACGCACACCGTGACGGGCCGGATCGGCCTTGAAGCTCGGCAGGTTGATGATGGTGAGCTTCTGTTTGAAACCCGCCAGTTTTTCCCGCTTCGGACGGATCAGCAGATTGCGGATGAACAGCGAGTGCCAGGCAAGTTCGGTGACGACGCGTGTCGGCAGAGCATTTTCCTCATCGGCACCGCCGATCAGATCCTGCACGTAAAGCGTCTTGCCGGCGGCATGGGCCAGCATGTCCTTGCGCAGCAGCTCGAAATTTTCCGGCGAAAGCGGCTTGTTGTTGTCCCACCAGATGGTGTTCTCGGTGGACGCATCGCGGACGACGAATTTGTCCTTCGGAGAACGGCCCGTGTGCTGGCCGGTGACGGCGCGCAGCGCGCCATCGATGGTCAGTTCGGCCTCGCCATTGCGGATCGCCTCTTCGTATAATTCGCTCTCGTTGAGGTTATAAAAGACGCGGGAGGCCTCGCCCAGTCCGAGTTCCGCAACTCCATTGGCAGGATTATGAACCCCAAGCTCGTTCATGACGCGTTCCTTGTTAATGACGATAAGGACGTTGAAATTTCCTCGGAAAATACGTGGCAGCTTTTGGAAACGCAAGAGCAGAACTTTAAAAAACTTAGTGATTTCAATATATTAATCGATTTAAAAGATTTTATTTCTTTTTAAATCGGTTGAAGACGCATTAAAATCCAGCTGCGGCCTTTTCGCAAAATCCGCTCCCGCCCGGGCGGCGATTTCGGAGCGAGTTTTCCTTTGCCACAATTTGTTCCACCTTTATACTCAAGAGAGTGGCTCGCGGCGCGCAACCTTGGCTGGGTGAATGTCGGGAGTTACGAGAAAATGACGATGGAGACCAACTACATGCAGACGATCGCGCTTGTCGACGATGACCGGAATATTCTGACTTCGGTATCGATCGCGCTCGAAGCCGAAGGCTACCGGGTCGAAACGTATACGGACGGCGCTTCCGCGCTTGACGGGTTGATCGCCCGTCCGCCGCAGCTCGCCATTTTCGATATTAAGATGCCACGCATGGACGGCATGGAGCTTTTGCGGCGTCTTCGCCAGAAGTCGGATCTGCCGGTCATCTTCCTCACCTCCAAGGATGAAGAGATCGACGAATTGTTCGGCCTGAAGATGGGTGCGGACGACTTCATCACGAAACCCTTCTCGCAGCGCCTTCTGGTGGAACGCGTCAAGGCCATCCTGCGCCGCGCCAGCAGCCGCGAGGCGTCCGCCGCAACCGGCAGCGTGCTGAAGCCGACCGCCGATCAGCAGGCGCGTACGCTGGAACGCGGGCAGCTCGCCATGGACCAGGAACGCCACACCTGCACCTGGAAAGGTGAGCCGGTGACGTTGACGGTCACCGAATTCCTCATTCTGCATTCGCTGGCGCAGCGGCCGGGCGTGGTGAAAAGCCGCGACGCGCTGATGGATGCCGCCTATGACGAACAGGTCTATGTGGATGACCGCACCATCGACAGCCACATCAAGCGCCTTCGCAAGAAGTTCAAACTGGTCGATGGCGACTTCGATATGATTGAAACGCTTTATGGCGTAGGATATCGCTTCCGCGAAGCGGCTTGAACAAGCCGACTCGCGCAGAAGGGGCCACCCGATATGGGGGTGGTGAGGACTTGAATACGTGTTGAAGAAAACGCCGGAAACCGTCTCGGACAGCGACGATGCCGAAGAACGCGGCAGCGAACGCCGCCATCGTATCCATCCGCTGACGATCATCCGACGCATTTTCGGCAATGCGGTGTTTTCCAGCCTCACGCGCCGCATCCTGTTCTTCAACGTCGCGGCGACGGTGGTTCTGGTCGGCGGCATTCTCTACCTCAATCAGTTCCGCGAGGGGCTGATCGATGCGCGCGTGGAAAGCCTGCTGACGCAGGGCGAGATCATCGCTGGCGCTGTCTCCGCTTCCGCCTCGGTCGATACCAATTCGATTACCATCAATCCGGAAAAGCTGCTCGAATTGCAGGCGGGGCAAAGCATCACCCCTGCCCCTAATGACGAGGATTTGAGTTTCCCGATCAATCCGGAACGGGTGGCGCCGGTGCTACGACGGCTGATTTCGCCGACGCGTACCCGCGCGCGGCTGTTCGATGCCGACGCCAATCTGCTGCTCGATTCACGTCATCTTTATTCGCGCGGTCAGGTTCTGCGCTTCGACCTGCCGCCGGTAACGCCGGAGACGCAGACCTGGGGCGACTGGTTCACCAGCATGTTCAACCGCATGCTGCAGCCGAGCAGCCTGCCGCAATATAAGGAAGCGCCTGGCGGCGACGGCTCGATCTATCCCGAAGTGATGAATGCGTTGACCGGCGTGCGCGGCGCGGTGGTGCGCGTCACTGAAAAGGGCGAGCTGATCGTTTCAGTTGCCGTGCCGGTGCAACGCTTCCGGGCGGTGCTCGGCGTTCTGCTGCTCTCAACGCAGGCGGGCGATATCGACAAGATCGTGCATGCGGAGCGCCTCGCCATCATGCGTGTCTTCGGCATCGCCACGCTGGTCAATATCGTGCTGTCGCTGCTCCTGTCATCCACCATCGCCACACCGCTGCGGCGGCTTTCCGCTGCCGCAATCCGCGTGCGCCGCGGGGCGAGAACCCGCGAGGAAATACCGGATTTCTCGGCGCGTCAGGATGAGATCGGCAATCTTTCGATTGCACTGCGTGAAATGACGACGGCGCTTTACGACCGTATCGACGCCATCGAAAGCTTCGCCGCCGATGTCAGCCATGAGCTCAAGAACCCGCTGACCTCGCTGCGCAGCGCCGTGGAAACCCTGCCGCGCGCCAAGACCGAAGAGTCGAAACAGCGCCTTACTGAAATCATCTTCCACGATGTGCGCCGCCTCGACCGCCTGATCAGCGACATTTCAGATGCCTCGCGGCTCGACGCCGAACTGGCGCGCGCCGACGCCTCGCCGCTCGATCTCGATGTGCTGATGAAGGGTCTGGTGGATATATCCCGCCAGATAAGCACCAAGAAGAAAAGCGTGACGATAGACTATGTCGTCGACCGGAAAGCGGGCGCGAAAACCTCATTCGTGGTGAATGGCCACGACCTACGTATCGGCCAGATCGTCACCAACCTCATCGAGAATGCGCGCTCCTTCGTTACCGAGGAAAGCGGTCGCATCACCGTGCGCCTTTCCCGTCACAAGGATCGCTGTATCGTGCAGGTGGAGGACAACGGGCCCGGCATTCAGGCCGAAGACATCGACCGGATTTTCGAGCGCTTCTACACCGACCGGCCGGCCAGCGAAGGGTTCGGACAGAATTCCGGCCTTGGCCTTTCGATCAGCCGCCAGATCGCCGAAGCCCATGGCGGCAGTTTGCGGGCGGAAAACGTGGTCGACAAATATGGCGTGATTTCCGGCGCGCGCTTCACCCTGTCGCTGCCGGCGGCCGAAACCCATGAACGCTGAACGCTTCAACCTGCACGCCACCGCCATCACCGTTCAAAACACCGGCATCCTTTTCGTCGGGCCTTCGGGCAGCGGCAAAAGCGAGCTTGCCTTCAGCTTCCTGACGGAGGCGGAACGCTGCGGATTACCGGCGGCGCTGATCGCGGACGATCAGATTTTCGTGTATCGCGATGGCGACAACATCATTGCCGAGCGGCCGGAAGCGATCGCCGGCCTGCTGGAATTGCGCGGTAGCGGTATTGTTTCCGTCAAAAGCATTGCGCGCGCTCCACTACATTTTGCGGTCACGACAGTCCTTTCAGGGACGAATCCGAGACTTCCCGAAGATGACGAGGTGTTTTCCCTGCCCTGCGGCGGGCACATCAGGCTTCTGCGCATTCCGCTTTCCAGTCTTACACCCTATGGAAAATTTGCTGCACTTGCTCAGAATCTTTTTGAAACGAATGTGAAGTGACGATGATTCGGGCGATTTTAGGCTTGCGATTCGCATTTTCCTCATCAAGATGAAATCCCACCGATGGACAGGATTGCCGCGTTGCGATAGTCGGCAATGAGAGTGCGTGTGCAAGGGAGCATTTCATGATCGGACTAGTGCTTGTCACCCATGGCAAGCTGGCTGAGGAGTTTCGCCATGCGTTGGAGCATGTCGTCGGTCCCCAGAAATTGATCGAGACGGTCTGTATCGGTCCCGAAGACGACATGGATCAGCGCCGGCAGGATATCATCGACGCCGTTGCGCGCGCCAATGACGGCAATGGCGTGATCATCCTGACGGATATGTTCGGCGGCACGCCTTCCAATCTCGCGATTTCCGTCATGAATAACGGCAATGTCGAAGTCATCGCAGGGGTCAATCTTCCCATGCTGATCAAGCTTGCAGGCGTTCGCAGCGAAGATAATATGGACAAGGCCCTTCAGGACGCATCCGATGCCGGCCGCAAATATATCAACGTCGCCAGCCGCGTTTTGAGCGGCAAGTGAGAAGTCAGCCCATGTCGCCATTCTCCCGGGAACTACCGATCATCAACAAACGCGGTCTTCACGCCCGGGCTTCTGCAAAATTCGTGCAGATGGTCGAAGGTTTTGACGCGACGATCACGGTTTCCAAGGATGGCATGACCGTTGGCGGCACCTCCATCATGGGCCTGATGATGCTGGCCGCCAGCCCCGGCTGCAGCGTTTATGTCGAGGCAAGCGGCAACCAGGCGAAAGAAGCGCTGGAAGCACTGGAGGCGCTTGTCGCCGACCGCTTCGGCGAAGAAGCCTGAGCCGGAACCATATAAAGACATAAAGACTTCTTTATATCATCATTGCCAGATCGTTCGTGGCCTGCTAAACCGCTGCTACGTTTAAGAGCCGGACCGCAAGGTGCGGCGTTTCTGATCTGGAGAACTTCATGAGCCTTGAGAAGGACTACATCGTCGCCGATATCAACCTTGCCGCATTCGGCCGCAAGGAACTGGACATCGCCGAAACCGAAATGCCGGGCCTGATGTCCTGCCGCAAGGAATTCGGCGAAAGCAAGCCGCTGAAGGGCGCACGTATCACCGGTTCGCTTCACATGACGATCCAGACCGGCGTTCTCATCGAAACGCTGAAGGAACTCGGCGCGGACATCCGTTGGGCGTCCTGCAACATTTTCTCGACGCAGGATCATGCAGCGGCGGCCATTGCGGCAGCCGGCATTCCGGTATTCGCCGTCAAGGGTGAAACCCTGACGGAATATTGGGAATATACCGACAGGATCTTCCAGTGGGCCGATGGCGGCCTCTCCAACATGATCCTCGACGATGGCGGCGACGCCACCATGTACATTCTGCTCGGCGCACGCGCCGAAGCCGGTGAGGATGTTCTGTCCAACCCCGGTTCGGAAGAAGAGGAAATTCTCTTCGCGCAGATCAACAAGCGCCTCAAGGCTTCGCCCGGCTGGTTCACCAAGCAGCGCGACGCACTGAAGGGCGTCACGGAAGAAACGACGACCGGCGTTCACCGTCTTTACGATCTCAGCAAGAAGGGCCTGCTGCCCTTCCCGGCGATCAACGTCAATGACAGCGTCACCAAGTCGAAGTTCGACAACAAATACGGCTGCAAGGAATCGCTGGTGGACGGCATTCGCCGCGCAACCGACGTGATGATGGCCGGCAAGGTTGCCGTGGTCTGCGGTTACGGCGATGTGGGCAAGGGTTCGGCAGCATCGCTGCAGGGCGCCGGCGCCCGCGTGAAGGTCACCGAAATCGATCCGATCTGCGCGCTTCAGGCCGCCATGGATGGTTTCGAGGTCGTTCGTCTGGAGGACGTGGTTTCCTCCGCCGATATCTTCATCACCACCACCGGCAACAAGGACGTGATCCGCATCGAGCATATGCGCGAGATGAAGGACATGGCGATCGTCGGTAATATCGGCCATTTCGACAATGAGATTCAGGTCGCATCGCTGCGTAACCTGAAGTGGACGAACATCAAGCCGCAGGTCGACATGATCGAGTTCCCGAAGGGCAACCGCATCATTCTTCTGTCCGAAGGCCGCCTGCTGAACCTCGGCAACGCCACCGGTCACCCGTCCTTCGTCATGTCGGCCTCCTTCACCAACCAGGTGCTGGGCCAGATCGAGCTCTTCACCAAGCAGGGCGAATACAAGAACGAAGTTTACGTGCTTCCCAAGCACCTCGACGAGAAGGTTGCGCGCCTTCATCTTGAGAAGCTTGGTGTGCGCCTGACCGAACTTTCCGACCTTCAGGCAGATTATATCGGCATCTCGAAGGAAGGTCCGTTCAAGGCCGAACACTACAGATATTAATTTCATAGTTAATATCCACTGAAATTACACAATATCTAGATGCCGTGCGCTTGACAAAGCGCGCGGCATCTTTTTTGCGCGCTCCCTTTTCGCAGATTTATGAAGGCGGTATTGTCATCAGACTTGATTCGGACACGCCAAAGGGCGGCGGGGACGAAATGGGATGTCTTGTCGAAGATGCGGCACATAGGACGGAGACAGACCGGGGATGTCGGTTCAAAATTCGGATCTGCGCAAGCAGACAGTTCAACGCGTTGAAAACACGCAAGCGGGCGTGGCATTGAGCGCGGCTCTTGCGCGTTGCCGGCAGGTTGTCAGTGCGGTTCAGACAGGCTTTGCGAGGCTTCCTGTCCTGCTTTCGGGCACGGTTCTCGCCGGCTCGACAACCGTTGTGATGGCCCAGGACGGGCTTGTGGCAAAGACCGGCGCGCGATTGTTCTCGTCCGGAGAAACCATTACCTATTCGCTTTTCGTCGGCATGCTTTCAGCAACGCTATTTTCCGTCGTCTGGCTGGTGCGCCAGCGCGGTAATATCGAGGCGGAAAGCAGCGAATACCGACAGGCGCTTGCCCAGTCCCACCACAAGATCGCGAAATACGAGGCGTTGATTTCCGACAAGAGCCGCCGCATCGTCATCTGGGATGGCGCGGACAAGCGGCCCGAATTTCTGGGACAGCTGCCGGCCGAGACGGGTGTGCCGCAGGCGGATCACGATTTTCTGGCCTTTGGCCGCTGGCTGAAGCCGGCATCCGCAAGCCAGCTTGAAAAATCCATCGAAAAACTCCGCAGCCATGCCCAGAGTTTCGACCTGACCATCGAGACGCAGCGCGGTGAAGTCATCGAAGTGCAGGGCCGGGTTTCCGGGGGCAATGCCTTTGCGCGTTTCATCGCGCTTAACAATCTGCGCGCCGAACTCGCTGAATTGCAGGTGGAGCGCGAGCGCCTGATCGCTTCCGTCTCGACCTTTCAGGAACTTCTCGATTCCATTGAGCAGCCAGTCTGGCGGCGCAATGGCGAAGGCGACCTCATCTGGGTCAACCACGCCTATGCCCAGGCGGTGGATGCCCGTGACACCGAACAGGCCGTTCATGAAAAACGCGAACTGCTGAACACGGTTACCCGGCAGAAGATACGCGCGGCCGCGACACCGGAATCGCCCTATCACGACCGTATTTCGACGGTGGTTTCCGGAAACCGCACCTTCTTTGACGTTGTCGACATCAAGACGGCGGGTGGGTCCGCCGGCATCGCCATCGATGCCACCGAGGCCGAGACCATCGGCGAGGAACTCAAGCGGGTTCTGAAGAGCCACGCCGAAACGCTCGATCATCTGGCAACGCCTGTCGCCATTTTCGACGGCCGGCAGCGGCTGCAATTCTACAATCAGGCTTTTGCGGCTCTCTGGGGTCTCGATCTCGTTTTCCTCGAATCCAGCCCTGACAATTCCGAGCTTCTGGACAGGCTGCGCACCGCCGGCAAATTGCCGGAGCAGCTGAACTGGAAGAACTGGAAGGAGACGGCGCTTTCCGTCTATCGTTCGCTGGACACCAAGACCGATCTCTGGCACCTGCCGAACGGCCAGACCCTGCGGGTCATCGCCACTGCCCATCCGCAGGGCGGCGCGACCTGGGTTTTCGAGAACCTGACCGAGCAGGTCGATCTGCAGATGCGCTACAACACGCTTGTAAAGGTGCAGGGCGAAACCATCGACCATCTGGCCGAAGGTGTGGCCGTGTTCGGTGCCGATGGGCGCATTCGCCTGTCCAACCCGGCATTCCGGGCGCTCTGGGGCGTGACCGCGGAACAGGCTGAGACCGGCACCCATATCCGCGCCATCGAAACCGCCTGCACGCAATCCTATGACAGGCCGGACGGCTGGCGTGCTTTCAGCCAGTTCATCACCAGCTTCGACGATGAGCGGCCGTCGCGGCAGGGCACACTGGAACTGCTTTCCGGCCTCGTGCTCGACTACGCCATCATTCCGCTGCCGGATGCGCAGACCATGCTGACCTTCGTCAACATGACCGACAGCGTGCGGGCCGAGCGGGCGCTTAAGGAAAAGAACGATGCGCTTCTGAAGGCCGACGAGCTTAAGAACGATTTCGTGCAGCATGTTTCCTACGAGCTGCGCTCACCGCTGACGAATATCATCGGCTTCACCGATCTCCTCAAGACACCCGGCATCGGCCAATTGACGGAACGGCAGGCGGAATATCTCGACCATATTTCCACCTCATCCTCGGTGCTCCTGACCATCGTCAACGATATTCTCGATCTCGCGACCGTCGATGCCGGCATCATGCAGCTCAATTATTCGGAAAACGATCTGAACGAATTGCTTGAAGACGTTTCGGTGCAGATCGCCGACCGGCTGCAGGAGAGCGGAATTTCGCTCGAGATCGTTGCACCCGCCCATCTCGGCAGTCTGGTGGCCGATCATCAGCGGCTGAAGCAGATTCTCATCAAGCTCCTGACCAATGCGATCAATTTCGCACCCGAAGGTTCCTCCGTGCAGCTTTCCTGCCAGCGTAGCGAAGGCGACTTCGTGTTCTCCGTGGCGGATAAGGGTCCGGGCATTCCTGAGGACATGCTGAAGAGCGTGTTCGACCGCTTCGCGACGCGCGGCAATGGCGGGCGGCGAACCGGTGCGGGGCTTGGCCTTTCCATCGTCGAAAGCTTCGTCAGCCTGCATCATGGCACGGTCAGCATCGACAGCCGCCCCGGCAACGGCACTATCGTCACCTGCCGCATTCCTTCCGGCACACGGCCGCATTCCATCGCCGCAGAATGAGCGAAGACATCTTGCCGATCACCATTCCCCTTGCGGGAGAAAAGGACACCATCAGGCTCGGTGAAGACCTCGCGCTGGCTTTGAAACCCGGCGATTGTCTGGCCCTGATCGGCGATCTCGGCGCCGGCAAATCGACGCTTGCCCGCGCCTTCATCCGGGCAATGGCGGACGAGCCGGATCTTGAAGTTCCGAGCCCCACCTTCACGATCGTCCAGACCTATGCCGCCCGTATTCCAGTCGCCCATCTCGATCTCTACCGGCTTTCGGATGTTTCGGAACTGGACGAACTCGGCATCGATGAGATGCTGGAGGATGGCATCTGCCTGATCGAATGGCCGGATATGGCCGCCGAGATCCTGCCGCCGGAGCAGACCGTCACGCTCCGGCTGACGCATTCCGGCGAAGGGCGGCTCGCCTCCATCGAGGCTCCGGCAAAGCTGAAAGCACGACTTGAACGGGTTTTCGCCATCCGCGCGTTTCTCGCAAAAAATGGCAGGGGCGACGCGGCCCGGCGTTTTCTCAGCGGTGACGCCTCAACACGCGCCTATGAGACCGTTTTCACTGACGGCCCGGACCTTATCCTTATGGATTGGCGACGTCCCCTCAAGGGTGCAATCATTGCGGATGGCAAGACCTACGCGGAAATCGCCCATCTTGCCCAGGACGCCCGCTCTTTTGTCGCGATCGGCAATTATCTTAGAAATAACGGCCTTTGCGCCCCTGAGATTCTGGCGGTGGATATCGATCAGGGTATTCTGTTGCTGGAGGATCTGGGGCGGGATGGCGTACTTGCGCCTGACGGAACGCCTATGGAGGACCGCTATCTGCAAAGCGTCGCCTGCCTTGCCGCACTCCATCAGGCCCCGCGACCTGGCCTGCTGCCGGTGGGTGACGGCAGCGCCTATGAGGTTCCCCCGTTCGACCGACAGGCGATGAAAATTGAAGTATCGTTGCTGGTGGAGTGGTATCTGCCCTACAAACGCGGCACACAGCTCTCCGATGGCGAGAAGTACGACTATTACGCCCTGTGGGACAGGCTGATCGACGCGCTCGCTGGCTGCGAAACCGGCCTTCTGCTGCGCGATTTCCATTCGCCAAATATTCTGTGGCAGGCGCAGAATAACGGCATCCGGCAGGTCGGCCTGATCGATTATCAGGACGCGATGATCGGCCCGAGCGCTTACGATCTTGCCTCCATCGTGCAGGACGCCCGTGTCACCATCTCACCCGAATTGCAAGCGCGCCTGCTTTCGCACTATCTCGACAGCAGGAGAAGCGCGCCCTCTTTCGATGAGGCTCTTTTCCTCAAGGCTTTCGCCATCATGTCGGCGCAACGCAACTGCAAGCTCGCCGGTATCTGGGTGAGGCTGTTGGAACGAGACGGAAAACCCGGTTATATGAAACATATGCCGAGGACGTTCCGCTATCTCAGTGCAGCGGTTTCGCATCCGGAACTCGCACCGCTCAAAGACTGGTGCCTGCGCATGGGCATGGAATTCGACGACTGAAAGACGGTTGACCACGATGACGATTAAAAATGCGATGGTGCTGGCCGCCGGGCTTGGCACGCGGATGCGCCCGATCACGGATACGATACCGAAGCCGCTCGTCCAGATCGCGGGCAAGCCGATGATCGATTATGCGCTCGACGCGCTTGTCGAAGCCGGTGCGGAAACCATTGTCGTCAATGTGCACCACCACGCGGAACAGATGGTCGCCCATCTTGAGCAGCGCACCGACGCCGAAATCCTGATTTCCGACGAGCGGACGCAACTGATGAATTCCGGCGGCGGTCTCGCCAAGGGCCTGAAGCTTCTTGAACCCGGCCCGGTCTTCGTCATGAATGCCGATCTCTTCTGGATTGGCGAGCAGCTGAATGCGGTCAGCAACCTGCGCAAGCTTGCGCAATTCTTCGACCCGACCCAAATGGACATGGCGCTGCTCTGCGTCGACATGGACCGCACCACCGGGCACAATGGCAAGCGGGATTTCAACCTCTCCGCCGATGGAAAACTGACGCGGTATCGCGATGGCGATCCGAACCCCGTGGTTTATGCCGGAGCCATCGCCATGGATTCGCGGCTGCTGGACGATGCGCCGGCGGATGCCTTCAACCTCAATATCTATTTCGACCGCGCCATTGAAAGAGACCGGCTTTTCGGGCTTTCTCTGGATGGCCACTGGATCACTGTCGGCACGCCGGATGCGATAGACGATGCTGAAAGCATCATCCGCCAATTCAGGGAAAAACGCTCTGCATGACGCTCACCCACCACGCAAAGCGCGTTCTGACGATCGCTGCGGGAACACCGTTCCTCAAGACGCTCGCGGAAACGCTGTGTGACGGGACACTGACAGCCGGCTATAAATACGACCCGGCCGATCCGCTCTCGCTTGCCAAGGTGACGATCTACGTGCCGACGCGCCGCTCCGCCCGTGTGCTGCGCTCCGAATTCGTCGATCTTCTGGGCGGCCGGTCCGCCATTCTGCCGCTGATCCGCCCCTTGGGCGAAACGGATGACGACAGCGGCTTTTTCGAGATCGAAAATCCTGAAATCATGGATCTGGCGCCGCCGATTTCCGGCACCGGCCGACTGATCGAGCTGGCGCGTCTTATTCTCGCCTGGCGCAACAGCCTGCCGGATGCCATCCGGGCCATCCATTCCGATTCGCCGCTTGTCGCCCCCGCCAGCCCCGCAGACGCCATATGGCTGGCGCGTGCGCTTGGCGAGGTGATCGATGCAATGGATACGGAAGAAAAGGACTGGGAAGCGCTTCAGCATCTCGATACTGGCGATCACGCCCAATGGTGGCAACTGACGGCGGATTTCCTGCGCATCGCCAGCGTCTTCTGGCCGGCGCGGCTTGCCGAACTCAACCGTTCCTCGGCCGGCCGGCATCGCAACGCCATCCTGCGGGCGGAAGCGAACCGGCTTGCCAATTTGCCGGATACGGGACCAATCATCGTCGCCGGGTCGACGGGTTCCATTCCTGCCGCAGCCGATCTTATCGCCGCCGTTGCGGCCCTGCCCCAGGGCACCGTCGTGCTTCCGGGGCTAGATCTCGCCATGCCGGAGGAGCAGTGGGAGGCAATCGCCGAGGACCCTACCGATCCTTCGAGCCGCACCCACTCGCAATATGGGCTTTATATGCTGTTGCAGAAGCTCGGCATCCTGCGCAACGATGTGGTTCAGATCGGCGCCATCGATGGCGATCTGGAAAAGCGCGCAGCCGTGTTTTCGGCCGCACTCGCGCCAGCCAAATCCACCAGCGGCTGGAATCGCTGGCGCGAGGACAGGCAACCCGGCTTTTTCGACGACGCCTTCGCAACGGCCACGCTGATAGAAGCCGCCAATGAGCGCGAGGAGGCAACAGCCATCGCGGTGGCTTTGCGGCTTGCGCTTGAAGCGCCTGGCGCTGGGCGTCCGTCGCAGGCAGCGCTGATAACACCGGACCGCGGGCTGGCGCGGCGCGTGGCAACGGAGTTGCAGCGCTTCGGCATCGAAGCAGACGACTCGGCCGGTACGCCGCTCTCCGCCACCCCACAAGCGGGGCTGACGCAACTGGCGCTGGAAGCGATCCTGAGGCCCGGCGACCCGGTGCCGATCATTTCCCTTCTGAAACATCCGCTTAGCCGCTTCGGGCTTTCCGATGAAGCTTTCGCGAAAGCCTCCAAAGCGCTGGAGTTGATCGCGCTGCGCGGCGGCCGTGTGGAGACCGAAATCGGCAATCTGGAAGCTGTTCTGGAGGCACAGCTTTTGGCGCAGCGCGACGACCGGCACCCGCCTGCCTGGCGGCTGGCGCTGCCAGAGGCAAGCGCGGAGGCTGCGCGCGACCTGGCACGGCGGATTGCCGTTGCGACCGAGCCGCTCGGTTCCGCCTTTGTCCGCAAAGATCGATCCGGCCGTGCCTTCACCGATAAATTGCCGCTGTCCGTTTGGGCGGAGCGGACGGGCCGCGTGATCGAAGCCATCTGCGCAGATGAAAACAGCGATCTTGCCGCGCTCTGGTCCGGTGAAGCGGGAGACAAGCTTTCCGAGCTGTTCGGCGAGCTGATGGAAAGCGGCGAAATCCTCGATGCGGATGGACCGCAATGGATCGATATTTTTGCGGCACTGGTAGCCGGTGAATCGATCAAGCCAAGATCGATGCGTCATCCGCGCATTTTCATCTTCGGCGCGCTTGAGGCACGGCTGCAAAGCGTCGATACCGTTGTCATCGGTGGTCTCAATGAAGGGCTCTGGCCGGGGCAGACGGCGAATAATCCCTTCCTGTCCCGCACCATGAAGACCGCCATTGGCCTCGAACCGCCTGAACGGCGCATCGGTCAGCTGGCGCATGATTTCGAGATGGCAAATGGCACCCGACAGATTTTTTACACCCGCGCGCTGAGGCAGGGCTCAACGCCCGCCGTCGCCTCACGCTGGCTCCAGCGTCTTCTCGCGCTGGGCGGCGAGGATGTTGCCGATAGACTGAGGAAGCGCGGCGAGACCTATCGCCATTGGGCGGGATTGATGGATGAAAGCATCGATCAGGAAGCGGCAAAGCGCCCTGCGCCGAAACCACCAGCCGCGTTGCAGCCGACGCGCTATTCCTTCAGCGAAGTGGGGCGCCTGCGCCGCGATCCCTATTCGATCTATGCGCGGCGCATCCTGAAGCTGGACCCACTCGACCCCTTCAATCGCGATCCGAACGCCGCCGATCGCGGCACGCTCTATCACGCGATCATCGAGCGCTATTCCCGTGAGGGACATGTTCCCGGCACACCGGCCTCGCTTTCGGCCATGCAGCGCATTCTCGACGAATGTTTCGATGCGGAAAACCTGCCTCCCCATGTGGATGTCATCTGGCGGCCGCGTTTTGCAGCGGTAGCGCGCGCATTTATCGACTGGGAAAAAGAACGTCATCCATCCATTCGCCACAGCTTCTACGAGGCTCGCGCCGGGCAGGAAATCGTCGAGGCGGGCATAAGGCTGACGGGGATCGCCGACCGCATCGACGTCAAGACAAACGGTCAGGCGGATATTATCGACTACAAGACGGGGCTTGCGCCTTCCGTCAATCAGGCGCGCGCGCTGCTCGACCCGCAGCTTGCGCTCGAGGCGGCGGCCTTGATGCGCGGCGCCTTCCGCGAAGCCGGTTCGCCCACACCGGAAAACCTCATCTATGTTCGCCTGCGGCCTGGCGAGCGTTTTTTTGCCGATCAGGTCAATAACGAACATTCCAGCCGAAGCGGCAAAAGACCGCCGAAATCGGCGATTGAGCTCGCGACGGAATCGATCGAACAGCTCACCAAATTCGTCCATTCCCTGCGTGACGGCGAAAACGGCTTCGCCTCCCGCCTCGTGCCGGAAGAGCAACAATCCTATGGTGGGGAATATGACCACCTCGCCCGCGTTGCGGAATGGTCGACGGCAGAACCGGGAGACGGCGATGACGATTGATCCCTTCGATTCCGGCCCCGCCGCCGACACGCCTGAGAGCTGGATCGACTGGACCAGCGCCCGGCAGCGGCTTGCCTCCGATCCCGCAAGCTCTGCCTGGGTGTCGGCCAACGCCGGCTCCGGCAAGACCCATGTTCTGACCCAACGCGTCATCCGCCTGCTACTGGCCGGATGTAGACCTTCGGCGATTTTGTGCCTTACCTATACAAAGGCCGCGGCGTCGGAAATGTCCAGCCGCGTCTTCGACCGTCTGGCGGAATGGGCTACTTTGCCGGATTCCGATCTCAAGGACCGCATCGCCGCCATCGAAGGCAAGGTGCCCGATCGCATCAAGCTTGCCGAAGCGCGCAGGCTGTTTGCCAAGGCGCTGGAAACGCCGGGCGGGTTGAAAATCCAGACGATCCACGCCTTCTGCGAGGCGTTGCTGCATCAGTTCCCACTGGAAGCCAATGTCGCCGGCCATTTCTCCGTTCTTGACGACCGCGCCGCAACCACGCTGCTTGCCGAAGCACGCCGTTCGCTTCTAACGGCGGTTTCGACGGAACGGGACGCGGAGCTGGCGCAATCGCTCGCTTATGTGCTCGATCTCGCCGACGAAAGCGGACTGGAATCGCTGCTTTCCGCCATCATCGCCAATCGCAGCGCCCTTCGCGCCTTTCTTCTGGACGCCAAACAGTCGGGCGGCATCGATGCGCGGTTGCGGCAGGCGATGCAGATCGCAGACGGGGAAACCGAAGAAACCGCGGCAGCCGCCTTCTGGCCTCTGCCCGGCCTCTCAGGCCTTGCGCTCGATACGTATCTCGCCCTTGCCGACGAGGTGGGTGGATCACGCGTCATCGATGTCGCTTATGCGCTCAGGGAGGCAAAACGACAGTCGGACCCCGTGCGGCGGATGGAATTCATCGAAGCGGCACTGCTGACAGCCAAGGGCGAAAAGAAATCGGATGCCTATGTCATCAACAAGGGCATGCAGAAATCCGCCCCCGAACTTCTCGATGCGCTGACGCTGGCGCGGGACCATGTCGTTTCCTGCCGCAACCGATATCGTCTGGTGCGGATGCTGGCGGCGACAAAATGCGCCCTTGTTCTGGCCGAAAGGCTGATCGGCGATTTCGAAGACCTGAAGAAACAGCGAAGCCAGCTCGATTTCGAAGACTTGATCGAGCGCGCGGCCAACCTTCTCAACCGCGATACGGCCGGCGCCTGGGTGCACTACAAGCTGGATCAGGGCATCGACCATATTCTCGTCGATGAGGCGCAGGATACCAGCCCGGTGCAATGGTCGATCATCCAGTCGCTGGCGGCGGATTTCTTCACCGGCGAGAGCGCCCGCCTGGGGCGGCGCACGCTTTTTGCCGTGGGCGATGAAAAACAGTCGATCTATTCATTCCAGGGCGCCCGGCCGGAACGGTTTTCGCAGGAGCGCGAAGAGACCAAAAAGCGCGTCGATTCCGTCGATCAGGCCTTTCACCGTATCCGCCTGCCGCTTTCTTTCCGGTCCACGGAGGATGTTCTGGCCGCCGTCGATCAGGTCTTTTCAGACCCGAATAACGCCAGCGGCCTCAGTGCCGATAACGAGCCGGTGGAGCACCGATCCAACCGTGCCGGCCATCCCGGCACCGTGGAGGTGTGGGACATGGTGGCGCCGGAAACCGCCGAAGACGAAGAGGATTGGACAGCGCCCTTCGATGCGCTGCGGGAAAGCGCGCCGGCCACCATCGTCGCCCGCCGGATCGCCGCGCGCATCGCCGATATGATCGGAAGCGAGACCATCATCGAAAAGGGCGTCGAGCGCGCCGTGGAGCCAGGCGACATTCTGGTTCTCGTCAGAAAACGCCATGCCTTTGTCAACGCGCTGACGCGCGAGCTGAAACGACGCAAGAATATTCCCGTTGCCGGCGCCGACCGCCTTCGCCTGACTGACCACATTGCCGTGCAGGACCTTCTGGCGCTCGGCCATTTCGTGGTCCTGCCCGAAGACGATCTTTCGCTCGCCGCACTGTTGAAGAGCCCGCTCTTCAACCTGACCGAAGATGACGTTTTCAACATCGCCGCCATGCGATCGGAAACGGAGAGCGTCTGGAAACGGCTGCAAACCCTTTCACAGGGAGAGAATAGTCATCTTTCCACCGTTACCGCCAAGCTGGAAGGTTTCATCGCGCTTTCCAAAACGGCCACCGTGCATGACTTCTTTGCAGCGGTCCTGACCCTGCATGACGGGCGCAAAAAATTCCTCGGCCGGCTTGGCAATGAGGCGAGCGACGTTCTGGATGAGTTCCTGTCCTTTGCGCTGGACCACGAAAGAACCGGTCTGCCCGGCCTTCAGGCCTTTCTCTCCGTTCTGGAAACCGATTCACCGGAGGTGAAGCGCGAGCAGGACAAGGATCGTGGTGAAGTACGCATCATGACCGTGCACGCCTCCAAGGGCCTTGAGGCGCCGGTCGTTTTTGTCGTCGATGGCGGTTCGAAGGCCTTCAATCACAGCCATGTGCCGAAACTGCGCTTCATCGAAGCGGGCGAGGACGCCTTCCCGGTCTGGCTGCCCGGCAGCGGCTTTTCAAACCATCTCATTCGCTCGGACGAAGAACGGCTGAAGACCGCAGCCGAAGACGAATATCGACGGCTGCTTTATGTGGCGATGACGCGCGCCGCCGATCACCTCGTGGTCTGCGGTTATCGCGGTCAGAAGGAAAACCCCGAATGCTGGCATGCCATCGTCAAGGCGGCGCTTGCCAACAATGAAGACCATTGCAAACCGCAGCTTTTCATGGCCGATGGCGAGGAATGGCAGGGGCTTGTCTGGCGTAAATCCGAGGCTCGCGCGACATCTCTCCCGCAAAGGCTGCCGGAAAAGCAGCAGGACGAAGAATATGCTCTTCCGCCCGGGCTGCTTGCTCCCCTGCCTGCCCTGCCCTCCTTGCCAAGGCCGCTTAGCCCTTCCGGTGCAGGCACCATCATCGATGACGGTGCGGATGTTCTTGCCGTGCGTTCGCCGCTTTTCGGCGAGAAAGCCGATGTCTCTTCGCTTGCGCTGCAACGCGGCCGGCTGGTGCATCGCATGCTGCAGGCCCTGCCGGATTTTGCCGAGGCGGAGCGGGAAGAGGCTGCCCGCCGCTATGCGGAGCGAGCGGCCCGTTTCTGGCCTACGGGCGAACGTGAGCATTTGATCCGGGCGGTTCTGCGGGTCATCTCCGAACCGGCGGTGCAACCGGCCTTTTCCGCCAACAGCCGCGCGGAAATCTCCATCATGGGCACGATGACGATCGGCCGGCAGCACTATGCCGTCTCCGGCCGTGTCGACCGGCTGGCGGTGGACGGTGATCGCGTTATTCTGGTCGACTACAAGACGAACCGGGTTCCGCCGCGCACGGCGCGCGAGATACCTTTCTCCCACACCGCGCAGCTTGCCATCTATCGCGAAATTCTTGCACCGCTCTATCCCGGCAAGGAATTCGTCTGCGCGCTGATCTATACGGAAAATGCCGCTTTTGTGCGGGTTGACGATGATGCAATGACGCAGGCTCTTGCCGCAATAAAGACAAAGTGAGATACCGGGGCATTGAAATTCCGACGCGCCCGCATCACATCGATAGCGGAAAAGTTTAGCTGAAAGGAGAGCCAGATATGGCTACCGTAAAAGTCGATGCCGCCAACTTCCAGTCCGAAGTCCTCGAATCCGCCGAACCCGTCGTGGTGGATTTCTGGGCCGAATGGTGCGGCCCGTGCAAGATGATCGCGCCGAGCCTTGAGGAAATTTCGTCGGAGCTTGCCGGCAAGGTCAAGGTCGCGAAGCTCAACATCGACGAAAACCCGGAACTGGCTGCCCAGTTCGGCGTGCGCTCCATCCCGACGCTCGCCATGTTCAAGGGCGGCGAAGTGGCCGACATCAAGGTTGGCGCTGCTCCCAAGACAGCGCTGTCCGCCTGGATTTCCGGCGCCGCATAAGCAATATCAATGGAATGAAAAAAGCCCGGCATCGCTGCCGGGCTTTTTTATTGGGGAACCGTGCCGTTGAAGGCAAGCGCGTTGCCGGCAAGATAAAGCGAGCCGCCGATCAGGATGCGCGGCGCCGGTCCTTCGGGGTCGAAGCGGCGCGAAAGCTCTTCCAGAGCATGCGTGAGGGACGAGGTGGGGGCCGCCACGAGACCGGCATCGAAGGCCGCATGGGCAAGTACGACGGGATCGATCGCCGCATCTGTGCCGCCAATCGGCACGGTGAAGACATATTCGGCAATATCGGCGAAGGCCTTGAAATAGCCCACCGGATCCTTGGTATTGATCATGCCTGCAATGATGAACAGTGGGCGTGGCGTCTTTTCCTCAAAGCCGGCCATCGCTTCGGCAATGACTTCGCCCGCGCCGGGGTTATGACCGCCATCGATCCAGATTTCCGAATCCTTCGGGGCCATTTCAGCGATTTTGCCGGTCAGGATGCGCTGCAGACGGCCGGGCCATTCCACGGAGGTCATGGCTTTTTCGATCATCCGTTCCGTCACCTCGAAACCGGCGGCCTTGACGGCGCGGATCGCGGCGGCGGCATTGGCAAGCTGATGGCGGCCGGGAAGCCGCGGCAGCGGCGCATCGGCCAGGCCGAACTCATCCTGATAGACCATGCGGCCGAATTCTTCATGGGCGGAAAAATCCTGCCCATAGACCGATACCGGGCAACCGAGCCGCTCCGCCGTGGCGACGAGCGTTTCGAGCGCCGCATCATATTCCTGATGGCCTATGACGACGGGGGAACCCTTTTTCATGATTCCCGCCTTTTCCGCCGCGATCAACTCAACGCGGTCACCGAGATAAGCCTCGTGATCGAGCGAAATCGGCATAATGATAGAGACAGCGGGGTTGTTGATCACATTGGTCGCATCGAAACGCCCACCAAGACCCACCTCAACGATAGCTGCGTCAGCCGGATGTTCCGAAAAAAGAAGGAACATAACCGCAGTCAGAATCTCGAAGACGGTAATCTTTTGGCCTTCGTTGGCAACTTCAATACGGCGCAGAGCATCCGCGAAGACAGCATCATCGACAAAGCGCCCCCTCTCGCCGGCCACACCGATGCGATAGCGTTCATGCCAATTGACGAGATGTGGCTTGGTGTGCACGTGCACGGGAAGTCCGGCTGCTTCCAGCAAGGCCCGACAAAAGGCGCTGACCGAGCCTTTGCCGTTGGTGCCGGCGACATGGATGACGGGCGGCATGCTATTTTGAGGATTGCCGAGTTTCTCAAGGAGCCGGGAAATTCTATCGAGCGAAAGATCGAACCCCTTGGGGTGGAGCTGCATCAGCTCTTCAATGATCTTCTCGGCCTCACCGATCGCGGGCTTCGTCATGTCTTCCGTTCGCCTTTCAGGCGTTTTGCTTGCCATTTGTCCGCCGCACCAAAGATGAAATCATGCAACGTATAGTATCATCCCGAAGGCAGTTTATGCCTCCGGGCGACATATTTTTTTCCTCAGGCCGAAGCGGCCAACGGGACGACCGAATTTGCATTCCCAGCAGGCGCTTTGGTCATGATCTTGAGCAGATTGGCCAGCATGTCGGGGATTTCGCGGCGATCAATGACCATATCCACCATGCCGTGTTCCAGCAGGTATTCCGAAGTCTGGAAGCCTTCGGGAAGCTTTTCGCGAATGGTCTGCTCGATCACGCGCTTGCCTGCGAAGCAAATCTCGGCGCCCGGCTCGGCGATATGCACATCGCCCAGCATGGCGTAGGAGGCCGTGACGCCGCCGGTCGTCGGGTTTGTCAGAACCACGACATAGGGCATTCCCGCTTCTTTCAGCATGTTCACCGCAACCGTGGTACGTGGCAGCTGCATCAGCGAAAGAATGCCTTCCTGCATACGTGCGCCACCCGAGGCCGGGAACATCACGAGCGGGCAACGCTCGGAAATGGCGCGCTCGAAGGCCTTGACGATGGCTTCGCCCGCCGCGATGCCAAGCGAACCACCCATGAACTGGAATTCATGCACGACGGCGACGATCTTCAGGCCTTTCAGGAGGCCAACGCCGGCAAGGATTGTGTCTTCCTGCTCGGTCTTCGTGCGGCTGTCGCGCAGGCGGTCGGTGTATTTTTTGGAATCGCGGAACTTCAAGGGGTCCTGCGCCACCTTCGGCTGCGGCAGTGCTTCATAGACACCGCCATCGAAAAGATCGGCAAGACGTGCCTTGGCCGGCATCTTCATATGGTAGCCGGAAGCCGGGATGACCCACTTGTTGTCTTCCAGATCCTTATGGAAGACCATCTCGCCCGTTTCCGGGCACTTGATCCACAGGTTCTCCGGAACCTCCGGGCGGCGGCCAAGCATGGAATTGATCCGGGGCCGTACGTAATTGGTGATCCAGTTCAACTGACTACTCCTGACTGGGCCGCGCGCTTATTCCGCAGCGGCAAGGCGCGATGCACGCACGCCCGTTGAAAGTCCTTTTACCAGCGTCGTAACGGCCGGTACGGTATCGGCGGTCGCCTGCCCGTCCTTGGTCAGGCTGCCCGCAATCTGGTTGACGATGGCCGAACCGACCACAACGCCATCCGCAACGGCACCGATCGCTTTTGCATGATCCGCCGTTTTAACACCGAAACCGACACAGACCGGCAGTTCCGTATGCGCCTTGATACGACCGACAGCGCCCGAGATCAACGAGGGATCGGGAAGTGCTGAACCGGTGATACCGTTCATCGAGACGTAGTAGACGAAACCTGAGGTATTTTTAAGGACGGCAGGCAGGCGCTTGCCATCCGTCGTCGGCGTCGCCAGACGGATGAAGTTGATGCCGCGCGCGAGTGCCGGGATGCAGAGTTCATCGTCCATTTCCGGCGGCAGATCGACAACGATCAGGCCATCGATGCCGGCCGCGATTGCGTCGTCCAGAAATTTTTCGACGCCGTAGATATAGATCGGATTGTAATAGCCCATCATCACGATCGGCGTCGCGTCATCTCCCTTGCGGAACTCGCGAGCGAGATCGAGCGTGGTTTTCAGCGTCTGGCCGCCTTTCAGCGCGCGCTGGCCGGCCAGCTGAATGGCCGGGCCATCCGCCATCGGGTCGGAAAAGGGCATGCCGAGTTCGATGACGTCGGCACCGGCTTCCGGCAGCGCTTTCATGATGCCGAGCGAGGTTTCAAAATCCGGGTCGCCGCCCATGAAATAGGTAATCAGGGCCGGGCGATTTTCAGCGCGCAGATCGGCAAAGCGCTTGTCCATACGTGCAGTCATGATCTTATACATCCATTCCAAGGAACTTGCTGACGGTGTGGACATCCTTGTCGCCGCGACCGGAGAGGTTCATCAGGATGATTTCATCCTTGCCCATCTTCGGCGCGCGCTTGATGACCTCGGCCAGGGCGTGGCTCGGCTCAAGAGCCGGAATGATGCCTTCAAGGCGCGTCAGCATCTGGAAGGCGTCCAGCGCCTCATGGTCCATGATCGGCACGTATTCCACGCGGCCGATATCGTTCAGCCAGGAATGTTCAGGGCCGATACCGGGATAATCGAGGCCGGCGGAGATGGAATGGCCTTCCTTGATCTGACCGTCCTCATCCTGCAGCAGATAGGTGCGGTTGCCATGCAGCACACCCGGCGAACCGGCGGTGATGGAAGCGCAATGCTCGTCGCCCGAAAGACCCTTGCCGCCGGCTTCGACGCCGATAATGCGGACATTCTTGTCATCGAGGAAAGGATGGAAGATGCCGATGGCGTTCGAACCGCCGCCGACAGCCGCGACAACCAGATCCGGCAGGCGACCTTCGGCCTCCAGCATCTGCGCCTTGGCTTCCTCGCCGATAACGGCCTGGAAATCGCGGACCATTTCCGGATAGGGATGCGGGCCGGCGGCAGTGCCGATCAGATAATAGGTATCCTCGACATTGGTGACCCAGTCGCGCAGAGCCTCGTTCATGGCGTCCTTCAGGGTGCCATGGCCAGCCGTGACCGGCTTCACCTCGGCACCGAGGAGCTTCATGCGGAACACATTCGGGGCCTGACGGGCAACATCCGTCGCGCCCATATAAACGACGCAGGGCAGGCCGAAGCGTGCAGCGACGGTGGCCGAGGCAACGCCGTGCTGGCCGGCACCGGTTTCAGCGATGATGCGGGTCTTGCCCATGCGCTTGGCAAGCAGGATCTGGCCGAGGCAATTGTTGATCTTGTGCGAGCCAGTGTGGTTCAGCTCTTCGCGCTTGAAATAAATCTTCGCGCCGCCAAGTTCCGCCGTCAGGCGTTCCGCAAAATAAAGCGGGCTCGGGCGGCCGGTATAGTGTGCGCCGAGATGCTTGAGTTCCGCCTGAAACGCGGGATCGGTCTTGGCCTTGTCCCATTCCGCCTGCAAATCCAGAATGAGCGGCATCAGCGTTTCGGCAACGAAGCGACCTCCGTAAATGCCGAAACGGCCGTCCTCATCGGGACCAGCGCGAAAAGAATTGGGTGTTGGCGCGTCGTTCACTTCAAGCTCCCTTTGGGCCTTTCGACCAATCATTCACCACATCGAAAAATGCGTCGATCATGGACAAATCCTTGACGCCCGGCGCACTTTCCACACCGGACGATAAATCTAGTCCGCTTGCCCTGGTCTCCGCCAGCGCCTCGGCGACATTGTCCTTGTTCAATCCCCCGGAAAGCATGTAATCCACACTTCCGTCAAGTGATCGCAGGATGGTCCAGTCGAAGGAGACGCCGTTGCCGCCCGGAAGCTCGGAACCGGCAGGCGCCTTGGCATCCAGCAGAAAGCGGTCGGCTATTCCAATATAAGGGTCGATTTTGGCAAGATCAGCAGCATCGCGAATGGAAATCGCCTTCATGACAGGCAGGCCATACAGCGCCTTGATGTTCAGCAGCCGTTCCGGGCTTTCATTGCCATGAAGCTGCAGAATGTCCGGTTTGACGAGATCGACGATTTCATCGAGATAATCATTGTCGGCATTGACGGTGACGGCAACCACCTTGGCGGCACCGCGAGCGCCTTCCGCCAGCCTGCCGGCAAGATCCGGCTCGATGTTGCGCGGGCTTTTTTCAAAGAAAATAAAACCGACGTGGGACGCACCACGCCTGACGGCGCGCTCCAGCGCTTCCGGTGTCTTCAATCCGCAAATCTTGATATCCGGTTTCATACCCGCGACCTGACATGAAATGCGACAAGAGTCGAGCCAAATCGCATCCATTCCCGATGGAATGTTTCACGTGAATCCAGATGGCGATCCGCGCCGCCGGTTTCAATCGAAATCGATGGCGTGAAGTTTGGAACCATGGCGTTTCAGCCAGCTCTTGGCTTCTTCCGTGTGCGGGCAGAGCTTTTCGCACAATGCCCAAAATTTCGGGCCGTGATTCATTTCCCTCAGATGCGCGACCTCATGGGCGGCGAGATAGTCGATGACCTTTTCCGGGGCCATGACGATGCGCCAGGAAAAGCTCAGATTTCCATCATGGGAACAGGAACCCCACCGGCTGCGGGTATCCTTCATGCTGATGGAGCGGACCGGCCGGCCGGCGGTGCGTGCATGAACAGCAACAAGCCGTTCCAGATCCGCCTTCGCTTCCTTCTTGAGGAAGGTCGCTATCCGCCGTCCCAGATGTTCCGGCGCGCCGCTGACCTTCAGAACGGCCATCCCATCGGCGTCTTTCGTGACATATGTCAGCCCTCGCAGGCTGCCAGTATGGTCAATGCGGTGGGCTATGCCGCGAATATCGATGGTCGCACCCGGACGCAAACCGTCGTCGGGGCTGAATTTCACAAGCTTGCCTTCCAGCCAGCCCTGATGCCTCTCGAGAAAATCATCCACCTGGCGGTGATGCAGGCCCATGGGTATCGTCAGCTTCAGCGCCCGGCCGCCGGGTTCGATGCGCAGCGTAATGCGCGTGGCACGCGGATTTTCCCTGACCGTAATCGGCACCTGCCTGCCCGCCACTGCGACGGTGCGCTGGCTGGGCGCAACCTTCTTTGGGGCCGGCGACTTCAGGGATTTTCTGAGGAGCGAAAACATGAACTCTTCATAACCGATTCGTCCGTCGCTTGGCCATGCAAATGCGCGGCACGGCCGGCCGTCTTGTCCTTAAGCTGTCTGATGTTTGCGGATAAAATCCAGCATGCGCGGCACGATTTCCTTGCGGAAGCGCGAACCGTTGAAGACGCCGTAGTGCCCGACATCCGGCTGCATGTAATGGGCGCGTTTGTCTTCAGGGATATTCCGGCAGAGATCATGCGCCGCCTTCGTCTGGCCGACGCCGGAAATATCGTCATTCTCACCTTCCACCGTAAACAATGCGACATTGCGAATGGCTGCGGGATCGACCGCCCTGCCCCGGTGCAACATGTTCCCTTTCGGAAGCGCATGGTCGATAAAGACGGTTTCCACCGTCTGCAGATAGAACTCCGCCGTCAAATCCATGACGGCTAGATATTCGTCGTAAAATTCGCGGTGTTTTTCAGCGGAATCGCCGTCATTCTTGACGAGGTTGAGGTAAAAATCCTTATGCGCCGTCATGTGCTTGTCGAGGTTCATCGACATGAAGCCGGAGAGTTGCAGGAAGCCCGGATAGACATTGCGGCCAAAAGCGGGCTGCGGCCACGGCACCTGCATGACGACATTGTCGCGGAACCATTCAATGGGTTTCGCCTTGGCAAGACCGTTGACAGCCGTTGGATTGATGCGCGTGTCAATCGGACCACCCATCAGCGTCATGGATGCCGGCGCGAATTTATCCCCATCAGCCTCCATCAGGGAAACGGCAGCCAACACGGGCACAGATGGCTGACAGACGGCGACCACATGCGCGCCCGGTCCGATCGCGCGCAGCATCTCGATGACGTAGCTGATGTAATCGTCGAGATCGAAGGTGCCCTCACTCACCAGCACCGTGCGGGCATCGGCCCAATCGGTGATGTAAATATCCGCCGAAGGCAGCAGGGCCTCCACCGTCCCGCGCAACAAAGTGGCGTAGTGGCCGGACATCGGCGCCACCAGCAGCACCTTCGGATCGGGCTGGCGGGCTGGATCGAGTTCTTTCTTGAAATGAAGCAAATTGCAGAACGGGCGCGACCAGACGGTCTCTTCGACAACATTGACGGTCTGGCCATCGACAATCGTACTGCAAAGAGCGAATTCCGGTTTTGCGTAACGGCGCGTCATTCGCTCAAAGACCTCAAAACCGGCGTCTAGGCTTCTTCCGAAAGCCGTGCTGGAAAGCGGGTTGAGCGGATTGTTGCAAGCCTGACGCATCATGTCGGCGCCGGCGCGCAGCGGCGCCATGGCCGCATGGTTCATTTCATAGAGATGGTAGAACACTGATGACGCCTCCCTCGCGATCACGCTCTTTTTTCAACCATAGCAGCTTTTCGCAGGTGCACAAAATCGAAGGCGCCGGCGGTTTCCCGCCGGCGCCTCACTTTTCGTTGAATGCCTGCCGGTGATCAGATGTCGGCGACGAAAGTCTGCTTCTGGGAACCGAGACCCTCGATGCCGAGTTCCACGACGTCACCAGCCTTCAGGTAACGCGGCGGCTTCAGGCCCATGCCAACGCCGGGAGGGGTGCCGGTGGAAATGACATCGCCGGGATGCAGCGACATGAACTGGCTGAGATAGGAGACAACGTGCGCGACGCCATACACCATGGTCTTGCTGGAGCCGTCCTGCATGGTCTGGCCGTTGACCTTCAGCCACATGCCGAGATTCTGCGGATCGGCGATTTCGTCCTTCGTCACCAGCCAGGGGCCTATGGGACCGAAGGTGTCGCAGGACTTGCCCTTGGTCCATTGCCCCGCACGCTCCGTCTGGAAGGCGCGTTCGGACACATCATGCGAAACGCAATAACCCGCGACGTAATCGAGAGCATCGGCTTCCGAGACGTATTTGGCGGTCTTGCCGATGACGACGCCGAGCTCGACTTCCCAGTCGGTCTTTTCAGAACCGCGCGGAATGGTGACGTTGTCATTCGGACCGACGATGGCCGAGGTCGCCTTCATGAAAATGACCGGTTCCGGCGGTACGGTGGCACCCGTTTCGGCGGCGTGGTCGGAAAAGTTGAGGCCGATGCAGATGAATTTTCCGGTTCCGGCAACGCAGGCGCCGATGCGCTCTTCGTTCAGCACCGGAAGTGTGCCGAGGTCGATCGCCGCGATCTTCTTCAGGCCCTCGGGAGAAATGGCTTCGCCGCCAATGTCTTTGACATGGGCGGACAGATCGCGGACTTTTCCTTCCGCATCAAGGATTGCAGGTTTTTCCTGGCCGGGCTGGCCGACACGCATCAATTTCATGGAACTCTCTCCCGGTTGTCTGACAAGGTGATGCATATATGAACGATGCATTCATACTTGTCACCCCTTGACTGCGCCAAGTTTCGAAAAATACCTTTTCCTTCCCGTCAATCAAAAGGACATGGCCCGTGACGAACAGCAATTCCCGGCAATCAGAATATCCCGTCGATCCCCTCTTCCTCGATCGCTGGTCTCCGCGCGCCTTCGATGGCCATGCCATGCCGTCCCAGCATCTGATGACCATTCTGGATGCGGCACACTGGGCGCCGTCTGCTTCCAACTATCAGCCATGGCGGTTTGTCTATGCGCACAAGGATAGCGAAGACTGGCCGCTCTTCGTGGAACTGCTGATGGAGGGAAACCAGCGCTGGGCAAAAAACGCCTCCGTGCTGCTGTTTGTCATTTCCCGCGACTATAACATCTCGCGCGACGGTGAAAAAAAACCATCCGCGACCCATTCCTTCGATGCCGGCGCTGCCTGGTTTTCGCTTGCCATGCAGGCTCACCTGCTCGGTTACCACGCCCATGGCATGGCTGGCATATTGAGGGAAAAGATCGTTGAAAAACTGAACATCCCGGAAGGCTACAAGGTGGAGGCCGCGGTCGCCATCGGCAGGCTGACCGACAAGTCCGTTCTCCCTGATGATCTGGCGGAGCGGGAAGTGCCGAGTAAGCGTCTGCCCCTTTCGGATGTGGCCTTCGAAGGGCGCTTCACCGGCAAGGTTGATTGATGTTCTCCGAATGACAAAAGGCCCGGCGGAAAGTGACCGCCGGGCCTTTTGTTAAATTTTCGTTTCACGTGAATCGTTACGCGAAACACCCCACAGGATTAAATGTCGAGGTTGGCGACGCTCAGTGCATTTTCCTGAATGAAGTCGCGGCGCGGTTCCACCTCGTCGCCCATCAGGCGGGCAAACAGGCCGTCGGCGTCCGTTGCGTCACTCACCCTTACCTGCAGCAGGGAGCGAACATTGGCGTCGAGCGTGGTTTCCCACAGCTGCTCGGCATTCATTTCGCCGAGGCCCTTATAGCGCTGCATGGAAAGACCCTTGCGGCCGGCGGCGAAAATCGCATCCAGAAGCGCGCGTGGACCGGCCAGTTCCATGGTGCCGTCCTTGCGTTGCAGGATCGGCGGCGTAGCGTAGATATCGCGCGTGCGGGCTGCGAGCTGATCGATATGGCGGGCATCGGCCGAACCGAGCAGTCCCATATCCAGCGTCGAGACTTCCTTGACGCCGCGCACCATGCGCTCGAAGCGCAAGCCGCCATCCTGCAGCACCGTGCCGGACCAGCCACGTTCGGTTTCTTCCGCGATCATATCCAGACGCCGCGCCACTTCGGAAACGGTTTCCTCGGCGCGGGCAGCATCGGCCGAAAGCTCGGGGTTCAGCGCGCCGGCTATTGCCGCCTGTTCGACGATCGAGCGGCTGTAGCGAGAATGCAGACCGTCGATCAGCGAGCGCATGCGCACCGCATCCAGAATGACTTCGCGAAGATCCGCCCCGATACGCACTTCGCCAGAACCGAGGGTCAGCGACGCTTCCTCGATACCCATGGAGATCAGGTATTCTTCCAGCGCCTTTTCATCCTTGAGGTACTGCACGGATTTACCACGCGTGACCTTATAAAGCGGCGGCTGGGCGATATAGAGATGGCCGCGCTCGATCAGTTCCGGCATCTGGCGGAAGAAGAAGGTGAGGAGCAGGGTACGGATATGGGCGCCGTCGACGTCAGCATCCGTCATGATGATGATCTTGTGGTAACGCAGCTTGTCGGCGTTGAACTCGTCCTTGCCGATGGAGGTACCGAGCGCCGTAATCAGCGTGCCGATTTCCTGGCTGGACAACATCTTGTCGAAACGGGCGCGTTCGACGTTCAGGATTTTGCCACGCAGCGGCAGGATCGCCTGGGTTTCGCGCGAGCGGCCCTGCTTGGCCGAACCGCCAGCGGAGTCACCCTCAACGAGGAAGAGTTCGGATTTCGCCGGATCGCGCTCGGAGCAGTCAGCGAGCTTGCCCGGCAGAGAGGCGATATCGAGCGCACCCTTGCGGCGCGTCAATTCGCGGGCCTTGCGGGCAGCTTCGCGGGCGACCGCCGCTTCCACCACCTTGCCCACGAGGATTCTTGCGTCGGCAGGATGTTCTTCCAGCCAGGTGGAGAGCGCTTCGTTGACAAGACTTTCCACGACCGGACGCACCTCGGACGACACGAGCTTGTCTTTCGTCTGCGAGGAAAACTTGGGATCGGGAACCTTGACGGAAAGAATGGCCGTCAGACCTTCACGGCAGTCCTCACCCTGCAGGCTCACCTTTTCCTTTTTCAGAATGCCCGAGGTTTCGGCATAGGAGGTCACCTGACGGGTCAGCGCCGCGCGGAAACCGGCCATATGGGTGCCGCCGTCGCGCTGGGGTATGTTATTCGTGAAGCAGAGCACGTTTTCATGGTAGCTATCGTTCCACCACAGCGCGACCTCGACAGTGATACCGTCCTTTTCGCCCTTGATGGCGACCGGCTTGTCCACCAGCGGCTTCTTGGCACGATCGAGATAACGAACGAAGGCTTCAAGGCCGCCATCATACAGCAGCTCTTCCTGCTTGATATCGGAATGGCGCTTGTCGGTGAGCAGGATGCGGACGCCGGAATTCAGGAATGCGAGTTCGCGCAGACGATGCTCCAGCGTTCCGTAATCGTAGTCCGTCATGGTGAAGGTTTCAGGGCTTGCAAGGAAGGTCACTTCCGTGCCGGAGCGGCCTTCATATTCGCCAATGACGGAAAGCGGCGCATCGGCGACACCATGGGTGAAGCCGATTTCGTGCAGCTTGCCGTTGCGGCGGATTCTGAGCTTCAGCCAGACGGAGAGCGCATTGACCACCGACACGCCCACGCCATGCAGGCCGCCCGAGACCTTATAGGAATTCTGGTCGAATTTGCCGCCCGCATGCAGCTGCGTCATGATGACTTCGGCGGCAGAAACGCCTTCGGAAGAATGGATGTCGGTCGGAATGCCGCGTCCGTTATCCGTCACCGTCACGGAGCCATCGGCGTTCAGCGTCACCGTCACCAGATCGGCATGACCGGCAAGCGCCTCGTCGATGGCGTTGTCGACGACTTCATAGACCATGTGGTGCAGGCCGGAACCGTCATCGGTGTCGCCGATATACATGCCGGGCCGTTTGCGCACGGCATCAAGGCCCTTGAGGACCTTGATCGAATCGGCTCCATATTCCGCGTTCGCGCCGACTTCGCTTGACGATGTTTCGGTCATAAATACTCTTTCCAAAGTTTTCTCGGGCCAGGTTTCCAGTGAGGGGGCCTGAAGCCAGCGAATCACTCAAATCCGACATGCGACTATAGAAATTCTACACCCAATCCCAAAGGCCGCATGCTTCAGGATGCTGCATAAAGCAGGGGATAGAGGGGTTTCAATCGCAAGAACGGCTTTTTTGCAGCACGGCTGACAGTTCCTCTACCACACTCGGCGGCAGCTTGCGAATATCCCGTGCCAGCCGGTTGGCGAAAGCCGTATATTGCGGCGGCAGGCCGATGGTGTCGATCACCACTTTCGGGTCGGAAGAACCGGCCAGAAAGAACAATTCCTCCGCCTCATCCCAGATGATGTTGAAATATCCGGCGATGCGCTGGAGGAGATCGAAGCTCGGCTTGCCGCGCTTGCCATGCTCCAGCGCCGAGAGATAGGCCGGCGATACGCCGATTGCGGCGGCCATTTCCTTCTGCGTCACGCCCTTGCGCTCGCGAAGTTGCCGCACGGCCTCCGCAAAGGGCGTCATGACTTTTCACCCCGCCGACGCGCCAACCGCACATAAAGCGCGCCGTCGCCGCCGTGATTGGCGGATGCATCCTCATAGGATGAAATCAGGTGGCGATATTCCGGCTTGGAAAACCACATGGGCACTGCCCTTTTCAACGCGCCGTCGCTGCCGATGGAGCGGCCCTTACCCGTTATGACGAGCACGTGTCTCAGACCGCTTTCATGCGCGCGCAATAGAAAATCAAGCAGCACCGCATGGGCTTCGCTCTGGAACATGCCATGCAGATCTATCCGCCCTTCCAGCGGCAACCGGCCACGGGTGAGCTTGCGTTTGACCGGTTTTTCCATCGGCTGATGAATCTTCGGCTTCTTGTCCGGAGCCGGTGGCGACGGCTCGGCCGGCTCCAAAAGCATGCGCGGAAAAACGCCTTTGCCGGTCTGCGGAACATCTGGTTCCACCGGAGGCTCATCTATGTCATCGAAAGCCAGCAGGTCTTCCAGTCTGCCGGAGATCGGCCGCGTGGTTTTTGCGACCTTTCCCCACAGAATGCGCTCTTCCTTGCCGAGCTTGCGACTGCTCTTCATCGCCTATACCTCTGCGCAGCCACCTGCGGTATCAGTATATAAAAATCGGCCTCATTGCGCACGGTACCGGCCAGCTCTCCCGCTTCGAAACCGGAGCCGGTGAAAATATCGCCACGCGCCGGGCCAACGATGGCCGAGCCGGTATCGAGCGCCAGCATCAGCCGCGCGAGAGGTTTTCCGTCATCGAGATGGGTAAGCGACGGCGCATGGATGAAGAAGGGAAGCCCGAAAGTGTGGATGAGCCTGTCCACCGCAAGCGCTCGCCCTGCGACCAACGGAACCTTAGCAGCTGCAACCGGCCCCATGTCCTGATCGGCCACATCCGCCTCCCGGAAAAAAATATAGGAGCGGTTATGCCATAATACCCCATCCACCTCATCCGGATGGTCAGCGAGCCATTTGCGGATCGTCTGCATCGACACGGTTTTCGGATCGAGTTCCCCGCGATCGAGAAGCAGACGGCCAATCGGCGAAAAAGCGTGCCCGGCCTTGGCCGCATAGGTGATGCGCTTCACCGCGCCGTCGGGAAACACCAGACGCGCCGCACCCTGCACATGAACGAAAAACAGGTCGACCTTCGATCTTGCCCAGGCAATCTCAAGGCCCCTGCCCTCCAGATACCCTTCGTCGATCTCCCGGCGGTCGGGAAAATAGGAAATACCGTTTTCATCCTCCCTGCCGAAAGCATAGGACGTATTGAAACCGGCAGGACGATTGGCGTCGTCGATATTCACCAGCTCCGACGGCCGGCGGTAAATCGGATAACGCCAGATGTCGTCGGGCTCAGACGACACTTCCAGTTCGGGTTCGTAAAAAGCGGTCACGAAACCGCTTTTTCCCTGAGCTGGAGAAATCCTGAAAGGCACGCAATTGGTTTCGAAAAACCGTCGCGCCTGTTCTGGGTCGCTTGTCTGGTTTTTCTCTGCGCTTTCCAGAAGCGAGACCAGTTCCGCCGCCGTGACCCCGAGCGCGCCGGTCCTGTAGGGTTTCGCATTCCGAAGATGCGACAGGATTGTCGCCATCGCCGGAAAAAGCTTGCCCGGATCGTCTTGCCGCCATCCGGGCAGGTCGCTGAAAGAAACTTCTTCGATCGAAAAGGGCGCGGTCATTGCTCGGATTCGGTAGCGATCAGCTTCCAGTTCGGATCGCGCGAGCGGATATCGCGCGAGAAGGTCCAGATGTCGTCCACCTCCGCAACCGCATCCGGGTCGCCATCCACCAGCTTGCCATCCTTGTCATAGGTCGCCGAAATCAACTGGCTGACGATCCTCAGCGTGATCTGCACTTCGGAATCACGCACACTGGCCTGGGTGATATCTGCTTTCTCGATACCCACGAAGGTGGACTTCACCACCTCGCCACGACCTTCCCTCTCGGAAATGGCCGCCTCGAAACCGTCGAAGACCTCCTTCGACAGAAGGTTCTTGAGCGTCTTGCGGTCGCCATCGGCAAAGCCCATGACAATCATTTCATAGGCCATGCGGGCGCCGTTCAGGAACTCCTTCGGCCCAAAGGACGGGTCCCTGGTCATCACCTCACGCAGCGACGCATTGAGTGGCGTATCGACGGGGGCAAGTGCATCCGCCTCGGCAAAACGGTTTTCTTCGTCACCCTCGCTGCGCCTCGGCAGGGTCACGACCTTGTTATCGTCTGCAACGGGACCCTTCGCCACATCTCGCGGGCTATAGGGGTCGAATGGCGGCTTCTCATTGCCCGTGCGGCGACCGAGGACACTGCGCAGCTGAAAGAAGATCAGCACCGCTGCAACGAGAAAAAACAATGTGATAAAGTCGCTGAAGCCCATCTTTTACCAAAACCGCCATTTAAATTCGAAAACCTCACCATCATATAGTCTGCATCTTATCATCATTCAAATGTGCAGATTCAATCATCGGTGTCCCGGGAACCGGCAATCTGCCAGAGATGCACACGCAAGGCTAGAAGATGCGTTTTTCCTTTCTCCCCATCGTCATCCTGATGATGCCCATCCTCGAAATTGCCGGTTTCATCATCGTCGGCAAGGCAATCGGTTTGTGGCTGACATTGGCGCTTGTCCTGTTCACCTCGTTTCTGGGGTTGCTCATCCTGCGGCTCGGCGGCATCGGCATGGTGAGAAATCTTCAGGATGCGGGACGCACCGGTGCGCAGCCGGCGGATGAGCTGGTGAATGGCGCCATGCGCGTCGTTGCCGGAATCCTGCTTTTCATTCCCGGTTTCATTACCGACATTCTCGGCCTTCTGCTTCTCTCGCCCAGCGTGCGGCGCTTTTTCTGGAAAGCCTTCGGGCCGCGCGTCGTCGTTGCGGGTTCGTTTCGGCAATCCGGCCAGCAATCCGGTCCTCAGCCCGGTGATTTTTCCGGCTTTCGGAATGATCCGGGACATGCGCGCAATTCGAAGGTGGTGGATCTCGACGAGGAGGAGTTTCATCGCGAAGAGCCAAAGGGTTCGCCATGGTCGCGCAACCCGGATGATCGCGATCTGCCCAAACCCTGATCCCGGGCGGAATGGATCGCGATGACCCGATCACGAAGGGTTGTAAGCCCCCGGTCGAAATGATAGACCGCGTTCCACGAATTCACGCCGTGAGGAAATGTAATGACCGCTGAAAATGGTGCACAGGGCGCAGTAAGTCCTTCCCTCAACATTCTTGCCCAGTACATCAAGGATCTTTCCTTCGAAAATCCGGGTGCTCCTCGCTCGCTTCAGGCCCGTGACAATGCGCCGTCGATCAACATCAATGTCAACGTCAATGCAAACCCGATCTCGGGTTCGGATTTCGATGTTGTCCTGACGCTGAACGCGGAAGCCAAGGATGGCGACAAGGTGCTGTTTGCGGCCGAGCTGGTTTATGGCGGCGTGTTCCGCATCGCCGGCTTCCCGCAGGAACATATGCTGCCGGTGCTGTTCATCGAATGCCCGCGCCTGCTGTTCCCCTTCGCGCGCCAGATCATTGCAGACGTTACCCGCAATGGCGGTTTCCCGCCGCTGATGATCGATCCGATCGATTTCGCGCAGATGTTCGCCCAGCGCGTTGCCGAGGAACAGGCAAAGGCCAAGGTTCAGGCCGTACCGAACTAAGTGATGCGGCTCTGCGCTGCAGAATTCAGACAAAACAAAACCCGGGTTCATGCCCGGGTTTTTCTTTGACGGCATTCACCGTTTCCGGTGCCTGGACAGGCATCAATTCTGATAACGGTTCCAGATCGCCTTATCGCCCATGCCAAGAACGAGTTTACCATGGGCCGCGACCGTTTCCGCATCCAGCCTCGAGGGCAAAGCCCGCGGCCTTTGCAGTGGCTCAAGCGCAACGTCTTCCTCGACAATGATGGTTTCCTGCTTGGCGGCGGAACCGAAACCGAGCGCTGTCTGGCGCCCGCCGATCATTTCAATATAAACTTCGGCGAGCAGCTCGGAGTCGAGAAGAGCGCCGTGCTTGGTACGGTGGGAATTGTCGATACCGTAACGACGGCAAAGTGCGTCCAGCGAGTTCGGTCCCATAGGGTGCTTGCGACGGGCGAGCGAAAGCGTATCCGTCACCAGATCGGCGGCAACCGGCTCAATGCCGAGACGGGCGAATTCCGCGTTGATGAAGCCCATGTCGAATGTGGCGTTATGCGCCACCCAGCGCGCGCCCTCGAAGAAGTCGCGAATCTGGTCGACGACCTCGGCGAATTTGGGTTTATCCTTCAGAAACTCGTCGGTAATCCCGTGAACGGCAAGTGCGTCGGGGTGAACCTTGCGATCTTCCGGGCTGATGTAGAGATGCAGCGTGCGGCCGGTGGGAAAGTGATTGATCAGCTCGATGCCGCCGATTTCAATCACGCGGTCCAGCTTCGATTCAAGGCCCGTGGTTTCCGTATCGAAAATGATCTCACGCATTCATCTCTCCGGGGCGCGACTGAGCGGCCAGTTTCTGCAGAATCTGTCTTACCTGATCCCGTGCCGCTTCGACACCATTTCCGGAATCGACGATAAAATCGGCACGCCGGCGCTTTTCGGCGTCGGGCATCTGCCGGGCGAGGATCATTTCGAATTTCTCTTCCGTCATTCCGGGTCGGGATAAAACCCGCTCTCGCTGAATCTCCGGCGCGCAACTGACGACAACGACTCTGTCGACCCGGCTTTCCGCCCCGGTTTCGAACAGCAGCGGAATATCGAGGAGGGCGAATTGCCGATCCTCTTTCCTCGCCTGCGCCAGAAACGCCTCCTGCCTTCCACGCACCAGCGGATGCACGATGTCTTCCAGTCTTCTGAAATTAGCCGGATTCTGCCGCAAGATCTCACCGAGTTTCTGCCTGTCCACCGCACCGGAAACGGTGGTGCCCGGAAAGGCCGCTTCGATCAGCGGGGCGGCTTCCGCCCGGTAAAGCCCGTGCACGACCTCATCCGAATCGAGAACCGGAACTCCTTCCCCGGCAAACAGCTTCGCCGTCGTCGTTTTTCCCATTCCAATCGAGCCGGTGAGACCGATGACGATCATCAATGTTTCTCCATATCCTCGATGATGAGCGAACGCAGGGCCTCATCGACTTCCGGCGTTTTGCCGAACCATCGCTTGAAACCGGGTTTAGCCTGATGAAGCAGCATGCCGAGCCCATCGACGGTTGCGACGCCCTGCTCTTCCGCCATTCTCAGGATCGGTGTTTTCAACGGCACATAGACGATATCGGTTACGACGGCCTGATCTGCCAGCGGCGAAAAATCAATATGTGGCGCTTCCGTTCCATCCATGCCGAGCGACGTCGTATTCACGAAAATCCCGGCACCCTGCATGACCTCATGAAGCGCTGCCTGGGGATGGGCAAAAACCCGCGACCCAAAACGGTCGGCCAGTTGGCGCGCCCGTTCGACGGTACGGTTGAGGACGTGGATTTCGGCGATGCCGCGATCACGCAGCGACTGAATGACCGCCCGACTAGCGCCGCCGGCACCCATAACCACTGCCCGCTCTGTCCTGTCCCAGCCCGGATGCCGCTCATCGAGATTGGAGACGAAACCATAACCATCCGTATTGGTAGCGTGAAGCTCACCCTCCTCCATCCAGACAGTGTTGGCGGCGCCGAGTTCTTCCGCCAGAGCATCTGGTCTGTCTGCCAGCCGATAAGCCGCTTCCTTATGGGGAATGGTGACATTGCCGCCGACGGCCGTGCCCGGCTTGCCCTGCTTCAGCGTTGCAATGAAATTCGCGAAATCGTCCGGAGGAATTTCCACGGCCTTATACGAACCGGCAATGCCGAATTTCTTCAGCCAGTAGGAATGGATAATAGGCGATCGCGAATGCTTGATCGGATAGCCGACAACGAAGGCGTTTATGGTTAATGTTTCACGTGAATCAGCCATCGATGACATCCATGTCGCGCAGTTTCGATAAAAGCGGCAGAAGCGGCAGACCCAGAATCGTGAAATAATCGCCCTCAATCGAGGTGAATAGCTGGATTCCCTCTCCTTCGAGCTGATACGCGCCGACGCTGCTCAGGGCCTTTTCTCCCACCCGTTGCAGGTGGCGGGAGACAAATTCGGTGCTCAAGGTCCGGACGGTCAACTCGGCGCTGGAAACGATCTGCCATACCACCTCACCATGTCGGACGAGAACGGCAGCGCTGTTCAGGCGATGAACCTTGCCGGACAATGACAGCAGATGCGCTTCGGCCTCCGCCATGGTTTTCGGCTTGTGATAAACGCGGGTGCCGAGTGCCATGGTCTGGTCGCAGCCGAGAACCAGTGCTTCTGGATAAAGCGCGCCAACCGCAAGAGCCTTGGCCCTGGCGAGTTCCAGCGCAACCTCTTCCGGACTGGCGCCGTCTCGTTCCAGCTGTTCATCGAGCGCACGTTCGTCAATATCCGCGGGGATGGCCGAAAATGTCAGCCCCGCATTGCGCATCAGCATCTGGCGGGATGCGCTGGACGAGGCGAGAATCAATTCTTGTTGCATCGACTGTCTGCTCCGAATGGTGCGATTCGGATTATCGTGTCCTCGAACGAAGGGCAAGGATCGCCGCCGCCGTTTCCTCGATGGAGCGGCGCGTGACATCGATCAGCGGCCAATTGTTGCGGGCGCAGAGCGCTCGCGCATATTTCAGCTCTTCCATAATGGTGGCGCGGTCCGTGTAGCGGCCGCTGTCAAATCCACCCGTCGCGCCGAGTTCCCGGTTTTCACGCACCTGCGATATCCGGTCGGATGTCGCGACCAGCCCGACGATCAGCGGTCGCGTGGCCGCATAGAGGCTGTCGGGTAAAGGCACATTGGGAACGACCGGTATATTGGCGGTCTTTATTCCCCTGTTGGCGAGATAGATGCTGGTCGGTGTTTTGGAGGTGCGGCTGATGCCGATGATGACGATATCAGCCTCGTCATAGGTTTCGGGCATTTGCCCATCGTCGTGATCCATGGCGAAATTGAGCGCCTCGATCCGGGCAAAATAATCTGCATTCAAGGCATGTTGCGCGCCCACGCGCCGCCTGGACGGCGCACCCAAATAGGTCTGGAAGATGCCGATAATGGGTTCAAGGACATTTACGCAGGGCACCCCGATCGCATGGCACCGCAGATCCAAAAACTCTGCCAGCTGCTGGTCGACGATCGTATAGAGAACAATGCCCGGTTCCTTGTCGATGAGGTCGACGACCTGTGCGAGCTGTTTCTGGTTTCGAATCATCGGATAGACATGTTCCACCGGCATGGAAGCGTGGAACTGTGCCGAAACGGCCCGACCGGCCGACATCAGAGTCTCTCCCGTTGAGTCCGAAATCAGGTGCAGATGGAAGAAGCTTTTTTTGTTCTCCACGCTGTTTTTCTCCCGCTGTTGATAAACCGGGACAAATCTCCGAATTGTCCTGCGGGTCGAACCGCGACGTGAATAAGGTGGTGTTTTTCCACAATCCGCAAGTAGCTTCAATCGTCTCCGACGTGCTTGTGAATTGTTGGAAGAATGTGAAACCATTCAAAATTTTCCCCAGATTATCCACAGTTGTCCTGTTTTTCTGGTTCGTCATAAATAACTGAAATTATTTATAAAATTTCTATTCTTCCGATTATTCCAAAGCAAGCGGATCGATAACATCGACAGGCGCGCTTGAAACTTTGTGACTGCGGCATTTCGACTGGAATGATTTTAATCCTTGCTACCCACAGACTCTAAGAAATAGAAAATCTTTTAAATCTCTTTGATTTTATTTTTTAGAAGCTGGGTGCCATGAGCGAACGCAAGGTTATGACGGTGTTGAACGGGCAGACGGTCACACCGCCGCCCATATGGCTGATGCGACAGGCTGGGCGTTATCTTCCCGAGTACAGGGAAACGCGTAAGAGCGCCGGTAGTTTCCTCGATCTCTGTTATAATCCCGAACTGGCGACGGAGGTTACTCTCCAACCCATTCGCCGGTTCGGGCTGGATGCCGCCATTCTCTTTTCCGATATTCTGGTGATACCGGATGCGCTTCACCGCAACGTGTCTTTCAGCGAGGGAAAAGGTCCGGCCATGGACCCGATCGATGTCAGCGGTATCGAGAAGCTGGATGCCACAAATGTCATGGCGCATCTTTCTCCCGTTTTCGAAACCGTTTCCCGTCTGCGCACCTCTTTGCCCAATGAAACGACGCTTCTCGGTTTTTGCGGCGCGCCGTGGACGGTTGCGACTTATATGATCGCGGGACACGGAACGCCGGATCAGGCCCCGGCGCGACTATTCGGTTATCAGGAGCCGGTGGCCATGGAAAAGCTGCTGGCTTTCCTCGCCGACGTTTCCGCCGATTATCTGGTCGCGCAGATCGATGCAGGCGCGGATGCGGTTCAAATCTTCGATTCCTGGGCCGGCGTGCTCGGTGAGAAGGAATTTGAGGATTATGCGATAAAACCCGTTGCCCGCATTATCGCATCGGTGCGCGCCCGTCGGCCTTCGGCAAAAATCATCGCCTTCGCCAAGGGGGCTGGTTATCTTCTCAAGGATTATCGTCGCAAGACGGGCGCCGACGCAATCGGGCTCGACTGGTCGGTGCCGCTGAGCTTTGCCAGGGACTTGCAGAAGGAAGGGCCCGTGCAGGGCAATCTCGACCCCATGCTGATGGTGGCAGGAGGGAAGGCGTTACAGGATGGTATAGATGCCGTGCTGCAGGCTCTTGCACAGGGTCCGCTGATATTCAATCTCGGCCATGGCATCACCCCGCAGGCTGACCCGGAAAACGTCACCCGGCTGGTGCAGAGGGTGCGTGCCGGCGGAGCCGGGGCATGAGCGGCGAAAAACAGACCTCCGCTCGTTCCGGAAACCGGGCGGCTTTGCGCGCCGGCATCGCGCTCGGTGTCTTTGCTGCCTTCGTCGCCCTGTTATTTTATGCCGATCCGGCCGATCTCTATCTCTGGATCAAGGCGCTGCATATTATCGCCGTTATTTCCTGGATGGCGGCGATTTTTTACCTGCCGCGGCTCTTCATCTACCACACCGATGCACCCGCCGGTTCGCAGCAATCCGAAACCTTCAAGGTGATGGAGCAGCGGCTGATCAAGGTGATCATGAACCCGGCGATGATGATATCCTGGCTATTGGGACTTTATCTCGCCTGGTCGGTTTATGGTTTTTCCGGTGGCTGGCTGCATGCAAAGATCGCGCTGGTGGTGCTTCTGACTGTGACCCATGTTTATTTCACGCGCAGCGCAAAACGTTTCGCGCGGGATGAAAATACGCGGCCTGCCCGTCACTGGCGGTTGATGAACGAGGTTCCGACGGTGCTGATGATCCTCATCGTCATACTTGTGGTTGTGAAACCCTTCGGTTAAGACGGTGCGACGATAAATTTCGCGGAATTCGTGCTTTCCTCTTGCAGCGACCGTGTTCAATCGCTATTTTCGGGCCACTCATCTTCGTGGCATGTGAATTATTCAGTCATCTGCGGTATCTCCCACAGCATCTGATTCGCGAACACGCCCTCCCCCGACATTACATTATCAAACGGTCTTCTCTTCATGGCTGAAATGAAGCTTCAGGAACTTAAGAGCAAATCGCCTACCGACTTGCTGACTTTTGCCGAATCCCTGGAAGTTGAAAATGCGAGCACCATGCGCAAGCAGGAGCTCATGTTCGCAATCCTTAAGGTTCTCGCGAGCCAGGACATCGAAATCATCGGCGAGGGCGTCGTTGAAGTCCTGCAGGACGGTTTCGGGTTCCTGCGATCCGCAAATGCAAACTATCTGCCCGGTCCGGACGATATCTATATCTCGCCGTCGCAGATCCGCCGCTTCTCGCTGAAGACCGGCGATACAGTCGAAGGCCCGATCCGCGGCCCCAAGGAAGGCGAACGTTATTTCGCGCTCCTCAAGGTCAATACGATCAATTTCGACGATCCGGAAAAGATCCGCCACAAGGTTCACTTCGACAATCTGACGCCGCTTTATCCGAATGAGCGCTTCAAGATGGAACTGGATGTTCCGACCTCGAAGGACCTGTCGTCGCGTGTGATCGATCTCGTCGCACCACTCGGCAAGGGTCAGCGCGGATTGATCGTCGCGCCGCCACGCACCGGTAAGACCGTTCTGCTTCAAAACATCGCCCATTCCATCACGGCAAACCATCCGGAATGCTACCTGATCGTTCTCCTGATCGATGAGCGTCCGGAAGAAGTGACCGACATGCAGCGTTCGGTGAAGGGTGAGGTTGTGTCCTCCACCTTCGACGAACCGGCCGTTCGTCACGTGCAGGTCGCCGAGATGGTCATCGAAAAGGCGAAGCGCCTGGTCGAGCATGGTCGTGACGTCGTCATCCTGCTCGATTCCATTACGCGCCTCGGCCGTGCCTATAACACGGTTGTTCCCTCCTCCGGTAAGGTTCTGACGGGTGGTGTGGATGCCAACGCGCTGCAGCGCCCGAAGCGTTTCTTCGGCGCCGCTCGCAACATCGAAGAAGGCGGTTCGCTGACCATTATAGCGACTGCGCTGATCGATACCGGCAGCCGTATGGATGAAGTCATCTTCGAAGAATTCAAGGGTACCGGTAACTCGGAAATCGTGCTCGACCGCAAGGTTGCCGATAAGCGCATCTTCCCGGCACTTGATATTCTGAAATCCGGTACGCGTAAGGAAGACCTGCTGGTGCCGCGTCAGGATCTGCAGAAGATTTTCGTTCTTCGCCGTATTCTCGCGCCGATGGGTACGATGGACGCCATCGAATTCCTGATCGACAAGCTAAAGCAGACCAAGAACAATTCGGATTTCTTCGAATCGATGAATACCTGATCCGAACTTTAGCCGGATTCATCGTAAGAGCTTTAAAGCCGTATCCGTTTATTCGGATGCGGCTTGACTGTTTTAGACCGAGGTGAATGATGCCAGCTTCCGCCGATACGATCTATGCGCTTTCCAGCGGTGCTCTGCCAGCCGGTGTGGCTGTTATCAGGATCAGCGGCTCCCAGGCTTTCGATGCCCTTGAGATGTTGACGGGCCGGGAACTTCCTTTACCACGAAAGGCGACGCTCTGCTCGATTCGGAATCGAAACGATGAGATCATCGACCAGGCGCTGGTAATCGTTTTTCCAGCTCCAAATTCCTTCACGGGTGAGCATTGTGTTGAAATTCATAGCCATGGCAGTCGCGCGGTCATGGCTTCGATTTTTGCCGAGCTTGAAAATCTCGAAGGACTTCGGCCTGCCGATGCCGGTGAGTTCTCCCGTAGAGCCTTCGAGAATGGGAAGATGGATCTCCTCGAGGTCGAAGGCCTCGCCGATCTGTTGCAGGCTGAAACGGAAATGCAGCGGCGGTTGGCGGTGGAACAGAGCAGTGGCAAATTGTCGGCGCTCTATGATGGCTGGGCCAGCCGCCTGACGCGCGCTCGCGCGCTCATCGAAGCGGAACTGGATTTTGCCGACGAGGAGGATGTTCCGGATTCCGTGGCGGCTCAGGTTTGGGAAGCCATGGCGCTTCTCCAAAAGGAAATCCGTGATCATCTCCAGGGTGGCGAAAGCGGAGAAATCATTCGCGACGGGTTCAAGGTCGCGCTCGTCGGTGAACCGAATGCGGGCAAATCCACTCTTTTGAACGCTCTTAGCGGCCGCGATGTTGCGATCGTTACCGATATTGCCGGCACGACGAGAGATGTCTTGAGCGTTGACATCAATCTAGAAGGATATCTCGTCCGGATATTCGATACGGCAGGGATACGGGAAACACAGGATGTCGTGGAGCTCGAAGGTGTCCGGCGCGCGGTTCTGACAGCGGAAACAGCAGACCTCATTCTGCTGCTGCAGGATAAGGATTCGTTTCCGAAACAAAATTTCGAATCATTCAAGAACCAGAGTTACTTGCGAGTTAGAACGAAAACAGCGCTTCATTCCCCTGTCTTGGATGATGGATTTGATTTGTCTATCTCAGCAAAGGAAGGAATAGGCTTGAATGAACTGCGTTCGATGCTGAGGCAGGAGATAGAAAAACGCGTCGGTGCCGGCCAGACTTTGGTTCCGGCGCGCGCGAGACATAAAAAACGACTTGAAGAGACGCTGAACTATGTTAGTGATGCGCTCGATTCCGAGACCCTGGACCTTGCGATAAGGTCGGAATATTTAAGACTCGCGGCGACATCGCTCGGACGGATCACCGGCCGCGTTGATGTGGAAGATTTGCTCGGCGTGATCTTCTCGGAATTCTGCATAGGAAAATGATTCACGTGAAACATCGGCGGCCAAGGCGGCGATGTCGATGCTGAAAGAACAGGGCGCAGGGATATGCACCAGTCATTCGATGTCGTTGTTATTGGCGGTGGCCACGCGGGCAGCGAAGCCGCGGCCGCTGCTGCGAGGCATGGTGCAAAAACCGCCCTTGTTACCCACAGGCGTGAGACGGTCGGCGTCATGTCCTGCAACCCCGCCATTGGCGGTCTGGGAAAGGGACACCTCGTTCGTGAGATCGATGCGCTGGACGGATTAATGGGTCGGGTTGCCGATGCAGCGGGCATACAATTCCGCATGCTCAATCGCAAAAAGGGACCGGCCGTCCGTGGTCCGCGCACGCAAGCCGACCGGCGGCTTTACCGCGAAGCCATGCAACGCGAGATCGATGCGATTGAAAACCTCACCATTATTGAAGGCGATGCTTTCGATATTGAGATGGCCGATGATCGCGTCGCAGCCGTTATCATGAAGAACGGTAGCCGGATTCCTTGTGGCGCGGTTGTGCTGACGAGCGGAACCTTCCTGCGTGGTCTCATTCATATCGGTTCCGAAAAGATTCCGGCGGGACGTGTGGGAGAAATGCCGTCTGTCGGCCTCTCGGACACGCTCTCGCGGCTGGGCCTCGTTATGGGTCGCCTGAAAACCGGCACCCCTGCCCGACTGGACGGACGGACGATTGACTGGAATGCGGTGGATCGGCAGGCCGCCGATGAGGATCCTGTCCCATTTTCCTTTATGACGGATCGTATTCTCAATCCGCAAATAGAATGTGGTGTAACTCGCACCACCCCGGCTAGCCACGAGATCATTCAGGACAACATTCATCTGTCGGCGATGTATTCTGGACAGATCGAAGGGGTCGGTCCGCGTTATTGCCCGTCGATTGAGGATAAGATCACCCGGTTCGGTGAACGGGACGGTCACCAGATATTCCTCGAGCCGGAAGGTCTGGACGATCACACCATTTATCCAAACGGCATATCGACGTCGCTTCCCGCTTCTGTTCAGGAACAATTTATCCGAACGATACCGGGCCTTGAACAGGTGACGATTCTGCAGCCGGGTTATGCGATCGAATATGATTATGTCGATCCGCGAGAGCTGAAGCCGTCGCTGGAATGCCGCAAGATTCCCGGATTGTTTCTGGCCGGTCAGATTAATGGTACGACGGGTTATGAAGAGGCGGGCGCTCAGGGTCTCGTCGCCGGCTTGAATGCATCGCTTTATGCGGGCAATGCCGATCCTATCTATTTTAGCCGAACCGAGTCTTATATCGGCGTCATGATTGATGACCTGACGTCGAAAGGTGTCAGCGAACCCTATCGCATGTTTACGTCCAGAGCGGAGTATCGTCTTTCGCTGCGCGTAGACAATGCGGATCTGCGGCTTACACCAGTTGGTCAGATGGCTGGCATTGTCGGCCGTGAACGGCAGGAACGCTTCGCCAATTTCATTTCTGATCTGGATAGCGGTCGAGAGCTGATGAAGGCGATTTCCATCAGCCCATCCCAGGCGGCGAAGCAGGGGTTGAAACTTAATCAGGACGGCCAACGCCGGTCCGTTTATGAATTGCTGGCCTATCCGGATATGACTCTCGAAGTCCTTACCGGACATTGGCCGGAATTGGGTGCTATTGACGGAAAAGTTGCCGAGGTCTTGCAGATCGAGGCGAGTTACGCGGTCTATATGCAGAGACAGAGCGCCGATATCATCGATATCAAGCGGGACGAAGACAGAAAAATCCCGGATGATTTTGATTTTAAGAGTCTGTCCGGCCTTTCCAATGAGCTTAAACAAAAGTTGGAAAAAGCCCGTCCTGAGAATATTGCCCAGGCCGCTCGTGTTGACGGCATGACGCCGGCTGCGATATCGCTGCTGCTCGCACTTCTGCGGAAGGATTCCGCAACGCGAAGTGAAAAATTACGCATGCACCAATAGCGAGTCGGATTATGAAGATAAACGGCCAGAGTGTTTCACGTGAAACACAGGCAAGGCTCGAACATTTTGTCGAGCTTTTTAAGAAGTGGAACAGAACCACAAATCTGGTAGCGCCTTCCACTCTTGCCGAGCTTTGGAACCGCCATGTGGCCGACAGCGCGCAGATATTCCAGCTCTCTCCTCAGCCAAAAAAGTGGATTGATCTTGGAAGCGGCGGCGGATTTCCAGGTGTCGTCACCGCGATTTTTCTGGCGGAGCTTGGCGACGGTTGGGTTGATCTGGTCGAAAGCAACAATAAAAAGGCGGCATTCTTGCGAATTGCACTGAAGGAAACCGGTGCAAGAGGTGCAGTCCACCCCGTCAGGATTGAGAAAGCACCGGAAATCATCAAAAATTGCGAGGCCGTTTCAGCGCGCGCGCTCGCCGAACTGGATCTGCTTTTCGATTATATCCATCCCTGGGCGCAGAATAATCCAAATCTAAAGGCCTATTTTAATAAAGGCCGGGATTATGATTCTGAAGTGCAGAAAGCACATGGTCGCTGGGAGTTTGATCTGGTAAAACATCAGAGTGCCATTGAGGCAGATTCTGTTGTTCTTGAAATCAGCAACCTCGCTTTGAGGCGCTGATAAGCTGGCCAGGTGCGGCATGACTTTGGAAAAAAACCGAATTATCGCAGTTGCAAACCAGAAAGGCGGCGTGGGTAAAACAACAACCGCCATTAATCTGGCTACCGCGCTGGCGGCTATTGGCGAGCGCGTGCTGATCGTGGATCTGGACCCGCAGGGTAATGCGAGTACCGGGCTTGGAATCGACCGCAAGGAGCGCAAGCTTTCGTCCTACGATCTTCTGGTTGGAGATCATGGGGTAGCGGAAGTTGCTGTTCCTACCGCCGTTCCCAATCTCGACATCGTACCCTCCACAATGGATTTGCTCGGTTTCGAGATGCAGGTTGCGAATGTTTCCAACCGCGTTTTCTTGCTGCGTGCGGCCATGGAGACGCAGGAAGCCAGAGGCTATTCCTATATTCTCGTCGACTGCCCCCCTTCTTTCAATCTTTTGACGATGAATGCCATGACGGCCGCACATTCCGTGCTCGTGCCGTTGCAATGTGAGTTCTTTGCACTGGAGGGCCTAAGCCAGTTGCTGGATACGGTCAGTCAGATTCGTGGATCGGTGAACCCGCAACTCGACATACAGGGCATTGTTCTTACGATGTTCGATGCGCGCAATAATCTTGCACAGCAGGTGGTTTCGGATGTGCGCACGCATCTGGGCGAAAAGGTTTACCACACCCTCATTCCACGCAATGTGCGTGTTTCCGAAGCGCCGTCCTATGGTAAACCGGCAATTCTCTATGATCTGAAATGTGCCGGCAGCCAGGCCTATCTGCAACTGGCGTCCGAAGTGATTCAGAGAGAGCGTCTGCGTAAAGCCGCCTGACGTTTGCCGGAATGTATGGAGTAATATCTTATGAGTGATGATCTTTCCAAGCGTCGGCTGGGGCGCGGTCTTGCCGCATTGATCGGAGAAATGGACCAGCCTGTGCCTGTGGGTGAGCCTCAGCGCGCTGTTAACGCCGATCGTACCATTCCCATCGAATTCATCGCTCGCAGCCAGAGGAACCCGCGGCGTCATTTCGATGAGAACGAGCTGCAGGATCTTGCTGCCTCCATTCGACAGCATGGAATTGTTCAGCCTGTGGTCGTAAGAACGGTTGAAGTCAACCGATACGAGATTATTGCTGGCGAGAGGCGCTGGCGTGCGGCGCAGCTGGCGGGCTTTACCGATGTTCCCGTCATCGTTCGCGATGTGGATGATCGTACGGCGCTGGAACTGGCGATTGTCGAAAACGTACAGCGTTCCGACCTCAATCCGCTCGAAGAAGCGATGGGGTATGAGCAGCTGATCGCCGAACATGGCTATACGCAGAATGATCTCGGCGAAATCATCGGCAAGAGCCGAAGCCACGTTGCCAACAGCCTGCGGCTTTTGAAGCTTCCCGATCCGGTACGGGATATGCTGGCGGATGGTTCGCTTTCCGCAGGTCATGCCCGCGCGCTTGTTTCCACCTCCGATCCGGCGACGCTCGCGAAAACAATCGTATCCAAGGGACTTTCGGTGCGTGACGCCGAGCGCCTGGCGCAGAACGATATCAAATCGCAGGGCGATGTTGCGGACAAGCGAACTGCGGCGGAAAAGGATTCCGATACGATCGCGCTCGAACGCAGCCTGTCCGACGCTCTCGGGCTGGATGTGAAGATCAGCCACAAGGGCGGATCGGGGCAAATCCGTATCGGTTACCGCACATTGGAACAGCTTGAAGCGGTATGCCGGCTTCTGGAGCAAAAATAAGTAACTATTTGTTTTAAAATATAAAATACCCGCCTTTGGCGGGTATTTTTATTTGTGGCGCTCAAAAATCGATGGCCCGGCCTTTTATTTCGTAATCGCCGAAACGCACGGGTTCCGCGCCGCCGCGGCCGCCGGTTTCCGGCGGCAACTGGAGATCGGCCTGTTGCCTGCGCCGTTCTTCCGCTTCTTTCAACGCTCTTTGCGCCGCCGGTGAAAGTCGCTTCACACTTTCCGTGCCACTGTCTGTGGCGTTGTCATTATCCGCATTCTGCATGAAATCCTCCCTATGACGGGATATTGAAATACGTTTGCCGCTTACCAGATTATATAGTCCGAGGGGCTTTATAAACCCCGGAATATTCCCGGTGAGTGACGAGGAGAGTTTAACGGATGAACATGATGCGCACGGCAATGCTTCTGGCCTTCATGACCGCATTGTTCATGGGTGTCGGTTTTCTGATTGGCGGCAAGGGCGGTATGATGATTGCCCTGGTCATCGCAGCCGGTATGAATATTTTTTCCTACTGGAACTCTGACAAGATGGTTCTCTCCGCCTATCATGCGCGGGAGATCGACGAGGCGAATGCGCCCGAATTTTTTCACATGATCCGCGACCTGTCGCAGAATGCCGGTCTGCCGATGCCGAAGGTGTATATTTACGATAGCCCGCAACCCAATGCCTTCGCGACCGGGCGGAATCCGCAGAATGCCGCTGTTGCCGCTTCGACAGGACTGCTGGAGCGTCTCACGCCCGAGGAAGTGGCCGGTGTCATGGCGCATGAGCTTGCGCATGTGCAGAACCGGGATACGCTGACCATGACGATCACTGCCACGCTGGCGGGCGCCATCTCCATGCTCGGCAATTTTGCCTTCTTCTTCGGCGGCAACCGGGAGAACAACAATAACCCGCTCGGATTTATCGGCGTGCTGGTCGCGATGATCGTGGCGCCGCTGGCAGCGATGCTGGTGCAGATGGCGATCAGCCGCACGCGGGAATATTCCGCCGACCGGCGCGGCGCGGAAATCTGCGGCAATCCGCTCTGGCTTGCTTCCGCCTTGCAGAAGATTTCGGGCATGGCGCAGCGGATCCACAATGACGATGCCGAGCGTAACCCGGCAACGGCGCATATGTTCATCATCAATCCGCTTTCCGGCGAGCGCATGGACAATCTCTTCTCCACGCATCCGAATACGGAAAACCGCGTGGCCGCGCTGCATGCCATGGCACAGGAGTTTTCCCCGCGAGGATCGACGCCGCCGCCATCGGGTGATAGACCTCTGCGCAAATCAGGCTCCGTTCCCAAAACAGGCTGGGGACGCGGCAATGAAAACGAGCGCAAGGGGCCGTGGTCTTGACATCCGATATTCAGAATAAGCCGGCGCGGTCCAGAAAACCGAGACCGGCAAATGGGAGGGGCCGTGAAGACGGCCCTTCGTCTTTCCAGGACAAGCCGGGTCTCGCCGCGCGCATCGCCGCGACCCGCATTCTGGCGGCCGTTCTGGAAAAGAAGACCTCGCTGGATGGGATGCTCGATAGCGAAAACGGCAATCCCGTCTATCGAGCCCTGTCGCTTGCGGACCGGGCGCTGGTGAGAGCCATCGTCAACAGCGCGCTTCGCCACCTCCCGCGGATTGAAACGGCATTGTCGATGCTGCTGGATGGGCCGCTGCCGCAGGGCGCGCGTTCGCTGCATCACGTTCTCGTCGTCGGTGCGGCGCAGATGCTTTACCTCGATGTGCCGGATCATTCCGCTGTCGATCTCGCCGTGGAGCAAGCTCACCGCGATCCGCGCAACCGGCGTTTCGTCAAACTGGTGAACGCCGTTCTTCGACGGCTCGGTCGTGAAAAAGCGGATATCGAGAAGGCTGTCGCCGGCGTTCCGGTACTGCCGGACTGGTTCCATGCGCGGCTTGTTTCCGCTTACGGCAATGAGGTTGCGCAAAGGATTTCGGAGGCGCAGCTGACACCCTCCTCAATTGATCTGACGATCAAGGCTGATCCTGCTCTCTGGGCGGAAAAACTGGGCGGTACGCTCATGCCGAATGGCAGCGTGCGCCTGGGTGAATTCGAGGGGCAGATCCCGTCGCTTGAAGGCTTCGCTGAAGGTGCGTGGTGGGTGCAGGATCTCGCCGCCAGCATGCCGGTTCGGCTTATGGGCGACATAGCGGGCAAACGTGTCGCAGATCTCTGTGCTGCTCCGGGTGGCAAGACCGCGCAGCTTGCACTGGCGGGCGCCAATGTAACGGCGCTGGATCAGTCCGGTAACCGTCTTCGTCGCCTTAGGGAAAATCTCGACCGGCTTGGCCTCCGCGCCGAAACGGTGGAAGCCAATATGCTGAAGTACCAGCCGGAACAGCTTTTTGACGCAGTCCTCCTCGATGCGCCCTGTTCTTCCACCGGGACACTTCGCAAACATCCCGATGTCTGCTGGACCAAGGATGAGAACGACATTGCCAAACTCGCTGCCCTTCAGGGCCAGATGCTGCGGCATGCGCTGACCCTTGTTGGCCCCGGCGGCCTCGTGGTCTTCTCCAATTGCTCGCTCGATCCTTCCGAAGGAGAAGCGATGATTGCCGAGGTTCTGGCGGAAAATCCGGGTGTGGAGCGTGTTGCCGTCCGCCGCGAGGATTGGCCTGGAATGGAAGCGGCCATCAGTCCCAATGGCGATCTTCGCACGACACCGGACATGTTCGGCGGTGTCGATGGGTTTTTTAGCAGTGTCTTGCGTAAGAAGTAGAAAAAAGCCAAGCTTTCGCGAATCATTAGATATTTATCGAAAACGTTCCGGTCGTCGCGGTTCACTGATAAAAACAAAACATGTGAAACGGGAAACACAGCTTGTTAGGGTCCTTTGCAGGCAGCATGAATGCCGCCGGTCTTCTGTCGCGGATGGCGTATCGTCATCTGTGTGTCGGCCTCACCCCTTTGCGCCTGCATGTGTCGCGATTTGCCACCCGTGCGCCAGACGGTCTGGTGGCGGCGCCGACCGATCTCAGAGCCATCGATCCCTATTTCGCCGAGGAACTGTTGCGGGGCCGCATCGCGCTGGCCGGGCGTGTTGTCGAAACCGGCGGAGCTTCGCCATTTCAGGTGGAATATCCCTCGGCGGTCTTTGAAGAACGGCTGCATGCATTCAGTTGGCTACGGCATATTCGCTCCGATAAATCGAGCGAGGCCTGCAAACGGGCGCGCCGCATCGTTGCGGAATGGATGGTGCTTCATGGCAAACGGCTTGCAGGCACTGCCTGGTCGCCGGAAATCGCCGCACAAAGGCTGATTGCCTGGCTTTCGCACTCTCCCGTGGTTTTATACGAGGCCGATGCCGGCTTTTATCGCCGGTTCCTGAAAAGCCTCGCCTTTCATGTGCGTTATCTCGAAAGAATCGTCCGACATGCGCCGGATGGCGAAGCGCGGCTGAGGATCAGGATTGCCTTGGCCATGGCTTCCATCGCCATGCCAACGCGCCTTTCGCGGATCACGCGGAATGGAATGAAGCTGGCTCAGGAAATGGAACGCCAGATTCAGCCCGATGGCGGGCATGTTTCCCGCAATCCACGCGTCATGCTGGACCTGCTGCTCGATCTCCTGCCGCTTCGGCAAAGTTATATCAATCTCGGCCACGATCTGCCCTCCGGCCTGGTGCCGGCGATAGACCGCATGTTCCCGGCGATCCGGTTCTTCCGGCATCAGGGCGGCGATCTCGCGCTGTTCAACGGCGCTACGGCGACGCTCGCCAATGAGCTTGTTTCGGTGCTGCGCTATGATGAAACGGCCGGCCGGCCCTCCAAGGTCCTGCCGGACGTGAATTACCACCGGCTTGCGACGGACGATACGGTCATCATCGTGGATACGGGCTATCCCGGCTCGGCGGAGCTTTCACGCAATGCCCATTCGGGTTGCCTGTCTTTCGAAATGTCCTGTGGCAAGAACCGCTTCATCGTCAATTCCGGCTTTCCACGAAACGCCGCGCCGGAATATCAGCGGGCCAGCCGCTCCACGGCGGCGCATTCCACCGTCACGCTTGCGGATACATCATCGTGCAGACTGTCGCGCTCGCGGCTGCTTGGTCCGATCATGGTATCAGGCGTCAGCCACGTCGACAGCCGGCGTGGAACGGATGCGAACGGCAATGACATCCTGTGGGCGTCTCATGACGGCTATTTGCAGAATTTCGGCTGCCACCATGAGCGGGAAATAGAATTGAATGCGGCCGGCACCAAGATAAAGGGTCGCGATCTGCTTCGGGCCGATGCGAGTGCGGTAAAAACGCCATTGCAGTCGGTCACGGCGGTTTCACGTTTCCATATTCATCCCCACATTCAGATACACCAGCGGGATGAGGAGTCCGCCTATCTGGAGGCAGCGGATGGAACCGTCTGGCTGTTTTCCGCACCGGGGCTGGAGCTTTTCGTCACCGAGGATGTCTTCATGGCCGATGCATCCGGTATGCGCCCGTCGCAGCAGATCGAACTCCCCTTCAATCTCGCAAATACGCGAGAAATCCGCTGGCTCATCGAACGCCAGGCCTAGACAATTTCCGGCGGTGCCGGTCAAAAACCACCATAGTTTTCACCGTTCGGCATCCCCGCTGTTTATTAATCCGGTAAGCTGTGTTAACGCGGCGGCAATTGCTGGATCAATCCCATTCCAGCCTGTCCTCCCCGTTAAACGGAGTATGCCTGATGGCCGTCGTGTCCAAGAAAATCCCCGCCCCCGATAAGGTCAAAATCCGCACGGCGCTTCTTTCCGTGTCCGACAAGACTGACATTATCGAGCTGGCGACGGTTCTGTCGAAGCTTGGCGTCAAGCTTCTGTCGACCGGTGGAACGGCGAAGGCCATTGCCGAAGCAGGCTTGCCGGTGACGGATGTCTCCGACGTAACGAATTTTCCCGAGATAATGGACGGCCGCGTCAAGACGCTGCATCCCAATGTCCATGGCGGGCTTCTGGCGATCCGGGACGATGCGGAACATGTCGAGGCGATGAAGGCGCACGGCATCGAGGCAATCGATCTCTCGGTCATCAATCTCTATCCCTTCGAGGAAGTTCGCGCCAAGGGCGGCGATTATCCGACGACGGTGGAGAACATCGATATTGGCGGCCCGGCGATGATCCGCGCTTCCGCCAAGAACCATGCCTATGTCACGGTGGTTACCGATCCGTCTGACTATCCCGATCTGGTTGAAGCCCTGCAGGCCGATGACGGCCAGACATCCTATGCGCTGCGCCAGCGTTTTGCCGCCAAGGCCTATGCCCGCACCGCCGCCTATGATGCGGTGATTTCCAACTGGTTTGCCGAGGCGCTTGTGATCGAAACGCCGGATTACCGCGCCATCGGCGGCGCGCTGAAGGAAAAGATGCGGTATGGCGAAAACCCGCATCAGAGCGCTGGTTTTTACCTCACCGGCGAAAAGCGTCCGGGCGTCGCAACCGCGACGCTGCTTCAGGGCAAGCAGCTTTCCTATAACAACATCAATGACACCGATGCAGCTTACGAGCTCGTGGCGGAATTCCTGCCGGAAAATGCGCCGGCAGTCGCCATCATAAAGCACGCCAATCCCTGCGGTGTGGCGACGGGTCCGACACTTGCCGAAGCCTACCGGCGGGCGCTGGCATGCGATTCCGTGTCGGCCTTTGGCGGCGTCATCGCCCTGAACCGCACGCTCGATGCGGAAACGGCGGAAGAAATCGTCAAGCTCTTCACTGAAGTCATCATCGCGCCTGATGTTACCGAAGAAGCCAAGTCCATCATTGCCCGCAAGCCGAACCTGCGCCTTCTGGCCGCTGGTGGCCTGCCTGATCCCCGCGCGGCGGGTATTACCGCGAAGACCGTCTCGGGCGGCCTGTTGGTGCAGAGCCGCGACAATGGCATGGTCGAGGATCTCGACCTCAAGGTCGTCACCAAGCGTGCGCCGACGCCGCAGGAACTTGAAGACATGAAGTTTGCTTTCAAGATCGCCAAGCATGTGAAGTCCAATGCCGTCATTTACGCCAAGGACGGGCAGACGGCTGGCATCGGCGCGGGCCAGATGAGCCGTGTGGATTCGGCCCGTATCGCTGCCCAGAAGGCGGAAGATGCCGCCAAGGCTCTTGGCCTTGCCGAACCGTTGACGCGCGGCTCCGCCGTCGCTTCGGAAGCATTTTATCCCTTTGCCGACGGTTTGCTCGCCGCGATTGCCGCGGGTGCCACCGCCGTCATCCAGCCGGGCGGCTCCATGCGCGATCAGGAAGTGATTGACGCCGCGAATGAGCACAATGTGGCGATGGTTTTTACCGGCATGCGCCACTTCCGCCACTAAACGCGGAAACAACCAGGAATAACGAAGGCCCGGAAATCACTTTCCGGGCCTTTTGTTTCACGTGGGACAGTCTTGGTGCGACGGGTTCAGGTCACTGCGCCGACCTGCCACGGTACAAATTCATTGTCGCCGTAGTCGTAGATCTCGCTGACGGTCTTTTCGCCGGAGGCCACCGCCAGAATATGCTCGAAAATTCGTTTGCCGGATTCTTCGATGGTTTCAGCGCCGGTGACGATCTCACCGCAATTGATATCCATGTCTTCCTTCATGTGTTCATACATTTCGGAATTGGTGGCGATCTTAATGCAGGGTGACGGCTTGAAGCCCGAAACCGAGCCGCGGCCGGTGGTGAAACAGATGACGTTGCAGCCGCCGGCGACCTGGCCGGTGACCGCAACGGGGTCATAGCCGGGCGTATCCATGAAGACGAAACCCTGCTCCGTTACGGTTTCGGCGAATTCATAAACCGCCTTCAGCGGCATGGAGCCGCCCTTGGCGACCGCGCCCAGCGATTTTTCCAGAATGGTGGTGAGGCCGCCAAGCTTATTGCCGTGGGAGGGGTTGTTATTCAGTTCGTCGCCATTGCGGGCGGTATAATCACGCCACCAGTCGATACGCTGTAGCAGCTTTTCGGCGACGGCAGGTGTGACGGCGCGCTTCGTCAGGAGGTGTTCAGCGCCGTAAATCTCCGGCGTCTCGGAGAGGACCGTGGTTCCACCGTTGCGGACGATGAGGTCGGAGGCATAACCCAGAGCCGGGTTGGCGGAAATGCCGGAATAACCATCCGAGCCGCCGCATTCCAGTGCCACCTTCAGCTTGGAAAGCGGTTGCTCCGTTCGGCGGGCGGCATTGACCATCGGTAGCATGGCCTTGATCTCGGCAATCGCCGCATCGATCGTCTTGCGGGTGCCGCCATGCTGCTGGATCGTCATGGTGCGCAGCCGCTCACCCTCTTCCATCTTGTAATGTTCGAGAATGGGCGCGATCTGGTTGGTTTCACAACCGAGGCCGATCAGCAGAATGCCGCCGAAATTCGGGTGGCGGGCATAGCCCTGAATAGTGCGGATCAGCAGGCGGTAACCTTCCGATTTCGTATTCAGCGCACAGCCGCCGCCATGGGTCAGCGCCACGACGCCATCGACATTGTCGAAACCATCAAGGCCGCCCTGCTTGTTGAAATAATCCGCGATGTAACGCGAGACCGTGGCGGAACAGTTCACCGAAGCGATGACGCCGATATAGTTTCGTGTTCCGACGCCACCGAGGCCACGGTCATAACCCTTGAACGTCCGGCATTCGGCTTCCGGGACCATGCCCTTTTCTTCGATATCAACGCTGAACTGATGCGCGTGTTCGGAAGGCACCATGGCGAGATTGTGCAGGTGCACGTGGCGGCCGGGCTCGATATCCTGGGTTGCGATACCGATGACCTGTCCGTATTTCAGCACCTCATCGCCCGATTTGATGAATTTGAGGGCCACCTTGTGCCCGCGCCCGATCAGCTCGAGCGCCGCCAGATCGCCCCTGCCCGTCGCGCCGCCGGCCGGAATGGACCGACGTGCCACCGCAACATTGTCGTTGGCGTTCAGCAAAATGGTTGCCTCGGAATTCTCACTCACGGGTTTTCCTCCTCCCGGTATATTGGCTGCTATGTTTCCAGATCAGTTTTCGACCCAGCGTCTCTTCGAACCTTCCAGATGGGTATGCATGGCGGCCTGCGCCAGCAGCGGATCTTTCAGTTCAAGCGCCGCCAGAATGGCCTCGTGTTCCTGAAGCGCATGGGTCCAGGTATCGCGGTCTTCGAATTTCACGCGAAGCTGGGCCGAAATGGGGCTGTGGCGCTCATCGAAGAGGTTGGCCACCATTCGGGCCAAAACGCTGTTACCGGATTGCTCCGCGATGGTGACGTGAAACAGCCGATCCTGATCCAGAGGCTTGCGGCCGGCCTCGATTTCCCGCTGCATGGTAATGAGTATCTGGCGGAGGGCCGCGATTGTCTCATCGGTCATCCGGCTTGTCGCCAGCACGATGGTGGCACCCTCCAGCGCGGCGCGCGCCTGCATCAGTTCGGAGGGGCTGTCACCGAGCGATTTGGTATGGTGGGTCGTCTGCAACGCTTCCGCCGACACATAAACGCCGGAACCCATGCGAATTTCGACGGTGTTGTCGATTTCAAGCGCAATCAGCGCCTCGCGCAAGGAAGGCCTCGATACGCCGAGCTTCTGTGCAAGTTCGCGTTCGGCGGGAAGCCGCGTGCCGGGCAGGAATTCACCCATATCGATGAGTTCGCGTATCTGGTCCGCAATCTGCTGATAAAGCCTGCGCGGTTCCGCTATTTTGGCCTGACCACTCATGTGTTTTTCGACGAGTCCTGTCTGCAATCCGTATTTGGCCTTACCGTAACGCCAAGCGTCTCAATACGCAAGGAATTACTTAAGCATATGAAATAACTCATTTATTATTGGTTATTGTTTCATGTGTCGCTTCCGCTTTGGATATGGCTTCGCAAATTTTGGCCTAATTGGCTTGACCATTCTGAAAAACCGGCCTAACCATTTGGCCTGTTCATGGCCCCGGTGGAGCGGGGATACGGGTGGGAGGTTTCCAGATGTCGCAGGGCGCATCGACAATTCGGGGCGATTTTTCGCCTGAACAGATGGCGCATGGACAGCGCGCGGTGCTTCTGCGCCTGGATAATATCAGCAAGGAATTTCCCGGCGTCAAAGCACTGTCGAACGTGCATTTCGATCTGCGCGCCGGCGAGGTGCATGCCGTCTGCGGTGAGAATGGTGCGGGAAAATCGACTCTGATGAAGATCGTCAGCGGCGTCTATCAGCCGAGCGACGGCACCATCCTTCATAAAGGCGTGAAGGTGCAATATGCATCGCCGCTGGAGTCCGAAGCTGCCGGCATCGCCATCATTCATCAGGAACTCAACCTCGTTCCGCATCTTTCCGTCGCCGAAAACATCTATCTTGCGCGCGAACCGCGTCGCGGTTTCCTCGTCGACCGCAAGAAGCTGCGCCTCGATGCCAAGCGCTGTCTCGACCGGTTGGGTGTCGACATCGACCCCGACCAGATCGTCCGCGGTCTTTCAGTTGCCCAATGTCAGATGGTGGAAATCGCCAAGGCGCTTTCTCTTGACGCTGAAGTGCTCATCATGGATGAGCCGACGTCTTCGCTGACCGAGCAGGAAACCCGGCTCCTGTTCAAGGTCATTCGCGATCTCAAGGCATCCGGTGTCGGAATCGTTTATATTTCCCACCGTCTCGATGAAATGGCAGAAATCGTCGACCGTGTGACGGTTCTGCGCGATGGACGTTATATTTCGACCGACGATTTCGCTTCGATCACCGTTGACGACATCGTCACGCGCATGGTCGGGCGTTCGCTGGAAGACAAATTCCCCGAGCGTACATCGCGCCCCACGGAAGATGTTATTTTTTCCGTCGAGGGCCTAACACGCAGCGGCGTGTTCCACGACGTCGGTTTTTCGCTGCGACGTGGCGAAATCCTTGGCTTTGCCGGGCTGATGGGTGCTGGCCGCACCGAAGTCGCCCGGGCCATCTTCGGCGCAGATCCGCTTGATGCTGGCAGGATCGTTTTCAACGGGCGGGAGCTTTCGATCAGCTCGCCGCAGGACGCCATCGAGGAGGGCATCGCCTATCTCTCGGAAGACCGCAAAAGCGATGGCCTCGCCATCAAGATGTCGGTGGCGGCCAATACGACGCTTGCCAATCTCGGCGAGGTTTCCAACCGTTTCGGGCTGATCGATTTCAAGAAACATGACGATGTGGCAAAGCGCTACGTCGATCTCCTGAATATCCGTACTCCCTCGATCGGGCAGACGGTGCGGCTGCTTTCCGGCGGCAATCAGCAGAAAATCATCATCGGCAAATGGTTGTTCCGGCAATCTCGCGTGCTGTTTTTCGACGAGCCGACACGCGGCATCGATGTCGGCGCGAAATTCGCGATCTACAAGATCATGGACGAGCTCGCCGCGCAGGGCATCGGCGTCATTCTCATCAGTTCGGAACTGCCGGAAATTCTTGGGCTGACGGATCGTATCGCCGTTTTCCACCAGGGCCGGATTACGGGCGTGCTCGAAACCGCCAAGACCAATCAGGAAGAAATCATGCGGTATGCGTCCGGTTACGGCCGGACCGCGCAGTGAGGAACGACATGGCCAATATTGCAGAACCCAAGAAGAGCTTCGCAGTCAGCGACCGCCAGAAGGATATTATCCAGAAGTTTGCCGCACTTGGCAGCCTCTTTGCGCTTGTCGCGGTCTTTTCCGCCACCAGCAGCGCCTTCTTCACCGTCAATAACGGCATGACGATTGCGTTGCAGGTCACGTCCATCGCGTTGCTCGGCATCGGGGCTACCTGTGTCATCATCACCGGCGGCATCGATCTTTCCGTCGGTTCGGTGCTTGCGCTTGCCGGTGTCGTCGCCGCCCTTGCGGTGAAGGAACTCGGCATGCCGGTGCCGGTCGGCATGTTGCTCGGCATTCTGACGGGGTCACTCTGCGGTCTCATCAACGGTCTTCTGGTCACCCGTTTCAAGCTGCCGCCCTTCATCGCCACCCTCGGCATGATGTTGATCGCTCGTGGCGTAGCGCTGCAGATCACCGGTGCGCGCGCCGTCTCCGGCCTCGGCGAATCTTTCGGCGAACTCGGCAATGGCGCCCTCTTCCGCATCGTCACTATCGGTGACGACGGCTTTCCGAATGTGGTGTTTCCCGGCATCCCCTACCCCGTCATCCTGATGGTGGTGATTGCGCTTGCCGTTTCCTTCATGCTCAACCGCTCGATCCTCGGCCGTCACATTTACGCTGTCGGTTCCAACGCCGAAGCCGCGCGTCTTTCCGGCGTCAATGTCGCCCGCGTCACAAATTTCACCTACATCCTGTCCGGCACGCTCGCCGGGCTGACGGGCTGCGTGCTGATGTCTCGCCTCGTCACCGCCCAGCCGAACGAGGGTGTTATGTATGAGCTGGACGCCATTGCCAGCGCCGTTATCGGCGGCACATCGCTGATCGGCGGCGTGGGAACGATTTCCGGTACGGCCATCGGCGCTTTCGTCATCGGCATCCTGCGCAACGGTCTCAACATGAATGGCGTCTCCGCCTTCACACAACAGATCATCATCGGCCTCGTCATTCTGGTCACCGTCTGGATCGACCAGTTGCGCAACCGCCGCTGATCAAGGGCCTGCGGACCCTTTCCGCAAAAAAGATCGGCAAGGGGAGGCCCGGTATGCCGACATCACGGAGGAAGAAATGAAGAAAATTGCGACTGCCCTTCTGACATCCGCAATTGCGCTGTGGAGCGTTTCCACCGTGCAGGCCGGTGAAATCGCCGTCATCGTCAAAACCGTCAACTCCACCTTCTGGCAGAACGTCCAGAAGGGCGCTGATGCGGCGATGAAGAACTCTTCCGGCAATACCATGACCTTCCAGGGTCCGGCTGCCGAGTCTGCCATTGCCGACCAGGTCAACATGGTCGAAAACGCCATCAACCGTAAGGTCGCGGGCATTGTTCTGGCGCCTTCCGACCCGGACGCGCTGGTGCCTGCCGTCAAGAAGGCCTGGGAAGCCCGTATTCCGGTGGTTCTGATCGACTCGCAGCTCGCAAAGGGCTCGGAGCAATATTACCAGTCGTTTCTGGCGACCGATAACAAGAAAGCCGGCGAACTGGCAGCGCAGGCGCTGATCGACAAGGTGGGCAAGGAAGGCAAGATCGCCGTCATGTCCTATGTCGCCGGTGCCGGTTCGGAAATCGGCCGTGTCGGCGGTTTCACCGATTACATCCAGATGAACTCCAACCTGAAGATCGTCGGCCCGTTCTATTCGCAGTCGCAGATGGCGACCGCGCTGAACCAAACGACCGACGTTCTGGCCGCCAATTCCGACCTTAAGGGCATTTTTGGCGCCAATGAGCCGACCGCAATCGGCGTCGGCCGCGCGCTCGCGCAGAGCGGTAAGGCCGGCAAGGTCGTCGCCATCGGCTTCGACGGCAACCAGGACCTTCAGGGCTTCGTCAAGGATGGCACGCTGGCCGGTATTGTGGTTCAGGGTTCGTATCAGATGGGTGAAAAGGGCGTAGAGACCATTTCCAAGCTCATCGGCAAAGAAAAGGTCGAAAAGTTCGTCGACACCGGCGTCGTTGTTGTCACCAAGGACAATATCGAAAAGCCCGAAGCCAAGAACGTTCTTTATTGATTGCGTGATGACGCGCCGCTTTGCGGCGGCGCGTCTTTCCAAAGACAAGCTGGAAAGTCCCTGCGATGAAAGTCTCCGATACACGTAAATTGCCGCGCCGCGCCGTCGACGTCACCGTCATGGGCCTCGGTTGCGCCCAGATGGGCAATCTCTACCGCGTCACGCCCTATGAAGAGTCCAAGGGTGCGTTCGACAAGGCATGGGAAAGCGGCATGCGTTATTTCGATACCGCGCCGTTTTATGGCTATACGCGGTCGGAGCGTCGCCTCGGCACTATGGTGACGGAGCATGACCGGAACGAATATACGCTCAGCACCAAGGTCGGCCGTGTGATGGTACCTGACGAGACCGTCGGTCCGGAGGAGGATGCCTATATAGCGCCCCTGCCGTTCCGCCCGGTCTATGATTATTCCTATGACGGTATCCTGCGCTCCTTCGAGGCAAGCCAGCAGCGGCTCGGTGTTCTGAAGCCGGATATTCTTTATGTGCATGATATCGGCTCCTTCACCCATGGCGAAAAGCACCAGCATTACTGGGAGCAGCTGACCACCGGCGGTGGCTTCCGGGCGCTTGGCAAGCTGCGCGAGGAAGGATCGACGGGTGCCGTCGGCCTCGGCGTCAATGAGTGGGAAATCGTCAGCGACGCCATGGATGTCTTCGATATCGACGTCGCCATGCTCGCCGGCCGTTATACGCTGCTGGAGCAGCAGAGCCTTGCTTTCATGAACCGTTGCGCCGAAAGCGGTGCCGCCATCGTTGTCGCCGGTGCATTCAATTCCGGCATTCTGGCCGGCAACCGCAAATTCAATTATGCCGACGCGCCTGCCGATATTCTCACGCGTGTCGATGCGCTGCAGGGTGTTTGCGAGGAACTCGGCGTATCGCTGCAGGCGGCCGCGCTGCAATTTCCGCTTGCCCATCCGGCGTCGGTCACGGTCGTTTCGGGTGCGCGCAATGCGCAGCAGCTCGCCTCCAATATCGAGTGGTTCGAGCAGTCTATCCCGGATGAATTCTGGTCCGAACTGCACAGGCGCGGCCTGATTGCTGAAGGCGCGCCGGTGCCCGGTGGGAAGGCCTGAGGCAATGCTCATCGATGCCCACCAGCATTTCTGGCTGATGAAAGATCGCGCCGGGCAGTGGCCGCCGCCGTCGCTTGCCGCCATCTACCGGGATTTTCTCCCCGTTGATCTGTCGCCTTTGCTGGCCGCTGCCGGCGTTTCCGGCACCGTGCTAGTTCAGACGATGGAGACGGCGGCCGACACGGATTTCATGCTGGACCTGGCGGAAAAGACCGATTTCATCAAGGGTGTGGTCGGCTGGGTGGACATGAAATCCGCCGATGCAGCGAGTGAAATCGCCCGTCGGGCAAAACATCCGGCGTTCAAGGGTGTCCGCCCGATGTTGCAGGGCATGGAGGATGTCGCCTGGATCGATGATCCGGCACTCGATCCCGCCGTGGCGGCGCTGGTAAAACATGGTCTGGCGTTCGATGCGCTGGTCCTGCCGCCCAATCTGCCGCATCTTCTCGCCTTTGCCCGCCGCCATCCGCAATTGCCTGTCGTCATCGACCATGGCGCGAAGCCCCTGATTGCTACCGGTCACTACAGCGACTGGCGCAAGGATATGGCTGCTCTGGCGGCTCTCCCGAACGTCCATTGTAAACTCTCCGGTCTGCTGACCGAGCGCGGTGAGCAGCGGCCGGAAGCGGTACGGCCTTATGCCGAGACCATCCTGGAACTCTTTGGCGGCAACCGCGTGATTTTTGGCAGCGACTGGCCGGTGTTGCGGCTGGCGGGCGATTATCAGGCATGGCTGGATTTCTGCCGCGATATCGTGCCGGCAGAGGACCATGCGGCAGTTTTCGGCGGTAACGCCATTCGTTTTTATTCCCTTTCCCACAGGTGATGCATGCTGGCGATTTTCTGCGAAACCCCAGGTCAACTCGTCTCCAAGGAACTGCCGAAACCAGTCCGTGGCGAAGGTGAAGTGCTGGTGCGTATTCGCCGCATCGGGGTTTGCGGCACGGACCTGCACATCTTCACCGGCAACCAGCCTTATCTTTCCTATCCCCGTATCATGGGCCATGAGCTTTCCGGCACGGTGGAAGAAGCGCCGCAAGGCAGCCATCTGTCCGCCGGCGATGTGGTCACCGTCATTCCCTATATCTCGTGCGGCGAATGTAGCGCCTGCCTGAAGAGCAAGAGCAATTGCTGCCGCAATATCGGTGTGCTGGGCGTTCATCGCGATGGCGGCATGGTCGAATATCTGAGCGTGCCGCAGCAATTCGTGTTGAAGGCGGAGGGGCTGAGCCTCGACCAGGCGGCGATGACCGAATTTCTGGCTATCGGTGCGCATGCGGTGCACCGTGGCGCAGTCGAGAAGGGGCAGAAGGTTCTGATCGTCGGCGCCGGCCCGATTGGCATGGCTGTTGCGGTTTTCGCGGTTCTCGATGGCGGCGAAGTAACGATGATCGACGGCCGCACCGACCGGCTGGAGTTCTGCAGGGAACATCTCGGCGTCGCACACACGGTGGCGCTCGGCGAGGGCGACCGGGATCGCCTCTCCGACATCACCGGCGGCGATTTTTTCGATGCGGTCTTCGATGCGACCGGCAATCCGAAAGCCATGGAGCGCGGCTTTTCCTTTGTCGGCCATGGCGGTTCCTATGTGCTGGTCTCCATCGTCGCCAGCGATATCAGCTTCAACGATCCGGAGTTCCACAAGCGGGAGACGACGCTACTCGGCAGCCGCAATGCCACGCCTCAGGATTTCGAACGCGTCCTGCAGGCGTTGCGCGAAGGCAAGGTACCGGAAGCGCTGATCACCCATCGCATGACGCTTGCCGATGTGCCCTCCAGATTCGCCGGCCTGACCGATCCGAAGGCCGGAGTTATCAAGGGCATGGTGGAGGTCGCATGACGCCCGATACGCCCATCCTGCAATTCGGTACCAGCCGCTTTCTTCTGGCGCATGCGGATCTCTTTGTTTCGCAGGCGCTGGACAAGGGCGAGGCTCTCGGGCGTATCGCGATTGTCCAGACGACCGGCAATGCGGAGAGCCTGAAGCGTGTTGCGGCGCTGAACGGCGGGGCATCCTACCCCGTGCGCATTCGCGGCATCCGTGATGGGCAGGAAGTGGATGAGGAAATTCAGGGCGGGGCTGTCGCGCGGGCGCTGACGGCTGCGACCGACTGGGCCGAAGTGAGCCGCCTTGCTTGCGAGGCCGCGGTCATTCTGTCCAATACGGGCGATCGCGGTTATGAGCTGGATTCGGCGGATAATGCTGGGCTTGCTGGTGATTTCACGGTTGTACCGAAAAGCTTTCCGGCGAAACTCTGCATGCTGCTGCTGGAGCGTTTTCAGCGCAATCCGGAAGCACCTGTATCCATCTTCCCCTGCGAACTCGTGCCGCGCAATGGCGAAAAGCTGAAACAGGTCATTCGCCGGCTTGCCGATGAGTGGCAATTGCCGGCGGGTTTTGCCTTTTATCTGAATGAGAAGTGCCGTTTCGCCAATAGTCTGGTGGATCGCATCGTCTCCGAGCCTATCGACCCGGTGGGTGCGGTGGCGGAACCCTATGCGCTATGGGCTATAGAGAAGCAGGACGGGCTTGTCCTTCCCTGCACGCACCCTGCCGTGGTGCTGACGGACGATCTCGATCACTATGAAAAACTGAAGCTTTTCCTGCTCAATCTCGGCCATTCCTATCTGGCGGAACGCTGGTTGCAGGATGCGCGTGCGAAGGACGAGACGGTGCGTCAGGCAATGGCCGACGATGCTCTCGTTACGGATCTTGAGACGCTTTGGCGGGACGAGGTTCTGCCGGTTTTTGCTGCTGAAGGCATGGGGGATGATGCGCAGGCCTATATTGGCGTGCTGCGGGAGCGTTTGCGCAATCCCTTTCTCGCCCATCGGCTCTCCGATATCGCCGGCAACCACGATGAAAAGAAACGCCGCCGCTTCGCCCCGATCATTGCCGCAGCGGAACGGCTGGGATTGAGCCTGCCACAGTCGAAGCTGCGCGCTGCGCTCGCCACCATCAAGCAATAACGGAGTTTTTCATGCAGCGCATGGGCATGGTCATAGGCGTCAAACCGGAGATGATCGCGGAGTATAAAAGGCTGCATGCGGCTGTGTGGCCTGAAATTCTGGCGCTTATCAGCGACTGCAATATCCGCAACTACACGATCTTCCTGCGCGAGCCGGAAAATCTGCTCTTCGGCTACTGGGAATATCACGGCAGCGATATCAGCGCCGACATGGCGAAGATGGCCGCGAGCCCCAAGAACCAGGAATGGTGGTCTTTCACCATTCCCTGCCAGCAACCGCTCGAAAGCCGGAAGGAAGGCGAGTGGTGGGCAATGATGGAAGAAACCTTCCACCACGATTGAACGATTTCCTTTGACACTGACCGCGAGTGAACGGCCATGACCCAAATTACTGATCTGCGTGTTTTCGACCTGCGTTTTCCGACCTCCCAGAGCCTCGACGGTTCGGATGCGATGAACCCCGACCCGGATTATTCGGCGGCTTATGTCATTCTCGATACCGATGAGCCTGGTCTCAAAGGCCACGGGCTGACCTTCACCATCGGCCGCGGTAACGACATTTGCTGCATGGCCATCGAAGCGATGCGTCATCTGGTCGTCGGCACCGATCTTGCCACCGTTACCGAGAACCCCGGCAAATATTGGCGGCATCTGACAAGCGACAGCCAGCTGCGCTGGATCGGGCCGGACAAGGGCGCGATGCATCTCGCCACCGGCGCCGTCGTCAATGCCATATGGGATCTGTTGGCCAAGAAGGCGGGCAAGCCGGTCTGGCAGCTCGTTGCCGATATGAGCCCGGAAGAAATCGCCGATATCGTCGACTATCGTTATCTGACTGACGTGCTGACCCGGGACGATGCGCTTGCGATCCTCAAAAAAGCCGAAAGTGGCAAGAAGGAACGTATCGAGACGCTGAAGAGCGAAGGTTATGCCTGCTACACGACCTCTGCCGGCTGGCTCGGTTATGACGACGCCAAGCTGCGCCGCCTTTGCCAGGAAGCCATCGACGCCGGATTCAACCATGTAAAGATGAAGGTCGGCCGCGATCTGGAAGACGACATTCGCCGTCTCACGATTGCCCGCGAGGTGATCGGTCCTGACCGTTACCTGATGATCGACGCCAACCAGGTATGGGAAGTGGATCAGGCAATCGACTGGGTGAAGAAGCTCGCCTTCGCCAAGCCATTCTTCATCGAGGAGCCGACCAGCCCGGACGACATTGCCGGTCATCGCAAGATCCGTGCGGCCATCGGGTCCGTTAAGGTGGCGACCGGTGAAATGTGCCAGAACCGCATCATGTTCAAGCAGTTCATCGCCGAGGGCGCCATCGATGTGGTGCAGATCGACAGCTGCCGCATGGGTGGGCTGAACGAGGTGCTGGCGGTGCTGCTGATCGCCGCGAAATACGGCCTGCCGGTGTGGCCGCATGCCGGCGGCGTCGGCCTTTGCGAATATGTGCAGCATCTGTCGATGATCGACTATCTGGTCGTATCAGGCACGAAGGAAGGCCGCGTGATCGAATATGTCGACCACCTGCACGAGCACTTCATCGAACCCTGCGATATCAGAAACGCCGCTTACATGCCGCCGAAATTGCCGGGCTTCTCCATCGAAATGAAGCCGGAGTCGATTGAGACCTACACCTTCGAGGAATAGTCAAAGGATGACAGCGCCTCCTCGAGCCGCTGCCACTCCGTTTCGCTACCGGGAAGGCCGAAACGCATGTCGTTCGGCCTTTCATCAAAAATGCGGACCAGAATGCCGTGTCGGCCAAGATGGCTGAACAGGTCTGCGGTGCGGGGATCCCGCACCAGAGTAAACAGCGAGGTGCCACCGGCAATTGCCAGCCCCGCTTTCTCCAGCATGGCGTTCATGCGCCGGGCGTCTTCGGCAAGGTGCAGACGCATGGATGATTGCCATTTCCCATCCGCCAGAGCCTGCATCGCGATATGCAGCGCCGGGCCCGAAACCGCCCAGGGGCCGAGCCTTGCCTCCAGGTCGGCAGCGATATCGGGCTGCGCAATCGCGAAACCCAGCCGAACACCCGCCATGCCGTAAAATTTGCCGAAGGAGCGCAGGACCACCAGCGCCTCCTGACCGGCGGCATCTGCGAGGCTTTCGGCAAGTCCCGTCTCTATGAAGGCTTCGTCCACGACGAGCAGTCCGCCCTTGCGGCGCATGGCGTCGGCCAGCGACAACAATGTGGCGCGATCCGTGATGCGACCATCGGGATTATTGGGATTGACCACCACGGCATAGTCGTGAGCCGACATCGCGTCAATGTTTTCCACCTCAGTCACAGCCAGCCCGGCCATGCGTGCGGTCCGGGCATGTTCCGCGTAGGCGGGTGAAAGTACTGCGCCGCTCTTGGCTCCGCGGGTGATAGCGATCTGGGCCAGCAATGGCATCAGCATCTGGGTGCCGGGAGAAAGCGCCACAAGCCGGGCGGAGGGCGCACCGAAATGGGTTGCGGCCAGATGTTTCAATTCTTCGGCGGCGTCCGGTTCCGGCAGGCGCGCGAATGCGCTGGCAAGGATCGGCGAATGCGGATAGGAGTGCGGATTGATCCCGGTCGAAAGGTCGATCCATGGTTCCGGCGCTTCAGGAAACATAAGACGCGCCCTACCGAGATTGCCGCCGTGACGGATCGCAGCTTTCGCCTTTTCTGGTACTGTCTCGCCCATGTTCTTTGCTCTCGCTTTCCTGTCGCTCGTCATCGAACGCCTGACCGGCTATCCGGACTGGCTGTTCAAACGCATCGGCCATCCCGTCACCTGGATCGGTTCGCTTATCGCGCTGCTGGACAAAAAATGGAACCGGGAGAGCGCGTCATTTTCACAGCGCAAGGGGGCAGGCGTGGCGGCGCTCGTTGTTTTCGTCGGGCTGACGCTGCTTGGTGCATGGTTAGTGCAATCCGTTCTCCTCTTCCTGCCTTTCGGCCTTTTGCCGGTCGCTGTGCTTGGCGCTTCGCTTCCGGCGCAGAAAAGTCTCGAGCAGCATGTGGAGGCTGTCGCCACTGCGCTGGAACGCGAGGGTGTGGAAGGCGGCCGCAAGGCGGTATCGATGATCGTCGGGCGCGATCCGCAAAAGCTGGACGAGGCGGCAATTTGCCGGGCGGCGATCGAAAGTCTGGCTGAGAATTTTTCCGACGGCATCGTCGCGCCCGCCTTCTGGCTCGGTCTCCTGGGCCTGCCGGGCGGCGCGGCCTACAAGGCGATCAATACGGCCGACAGCATGATCGGCCATCGCTCGCCCCGCCATGAGGCCTTCGGCTGGGCCTCCGCCCGGCTGGACGATCTGGTCAATCTGCCGGCCTCACGGCTGAGCGGCGGTCTTTTCGTAGTTGCCGCGTTTTTTGTTAAGGGTGCATCACCCGGCGGGGCCATTGCCGCGATACGTCGCGATGCCCATCATCACCGTTCCCCCAATGCCGGCTGGCCGGAGGCGGCGCTGGCCGGCGCTCTCGGCTTTGCGCTCGCAGGGCCGCGCTCCTATGGCGGGCAGATGATCGAGGCGCGTTTCATGGGCGAAGGCGGCAGGGCCGCACTTGTCGCCGGCGATATTCGCGCGGCGCTGCGGCTTGCGCGGGTTGCCGACCTGTTGTTGATCGGCCTGCTGGGACTTCTGGCGATCCTTATCGCGCTATAGCAAGCAGACGGTCGAGATCGAGGTGCTGTTCCATATGCGCTGCGAGGCGATCAAGAACGGCGTCCACCTGCGCATCGTAGTTCAGTTCCGTGTTCTGTCCGCCAAGCCGCTCAAGCCACGCGCCGCGTTGGCGGTCATCTGAAAACAGGCCGTGAATATAAGTGCCGAAGATGCGGCCGTCAGGCGACACAGCGCCGTCTTCATGCCCATCAATTTTCGAAAACGGCAGGCTGTCGGTTCCGCTCGTGGTTTCACCGACATGCATTTCATAGCCGGATAAATCAATTCCGTCGAAACTTTTCCCTGTAACGGAAACAAGCCTTTTGTCCCCCGTCAGAACAGTGTCGACATCCAGCAGGCCGAGCCCGTCGACTGTTGCCGGCGGTCCTTCGATGCCTTCGGGATCGGCAACGGTTTTCCCAAGCATCTGGTAGCCGCCGCAGAGGCCCAGAACATGGCCGCCGCGTCTCACATGCGCCTTGATATCAATGTCGAGCCCCGTATTTTTCAGCACGGCAAGATCGGCGATGGTGGCTTTCGAGCCGCAAAGCAGCACCAGCCGGCAATCGGCGGGAATGGTTTCGCCCGGCCGCACGCGGATCAGTTCGACATCCGGTTCCATGTCCAGCGGATCGAGATCATCGAAATTGGAAATATGCGGCAGGATCGGTACGGCGATGCGGATCTTCGCGCCAGGTTTTCGTTCAGCCGGGCCGGAAAGCCCGAGAGCATCTTCAGCCGGCAGCTTCGCGGCATCGGAAAAATGCGGCAGGAGCCCGATAGAGGCCCAGCCGGTTTTTTCCGCAATTATTCGCATGCCGTCTGAAAACAGGGCCGGATCGCCGCGAAAGCGATTGACGATAAAACCTTCGATCATCGCCGCGTCTTCAGCTTCGAGTACGGCTTTGGTGCCGACGAGGCTGGCGATGACGCCGCCCCGGTCGATATCGCCGATCAGTATCACAGGCGCGTCCGCAGCTCTCGCAAAACCCATATTGGCGATGTCATTGGCACGCAGGTTGATTTCGGATGCGCTGCCCGCGCCTTCCACCAACACCAGATCGGCCTGTTGTTTCAGGCGCTCGAAGCTTTCCAGCACACGCGGCATCAGCCCGGCCTTCATGTGCTGATAATCGGCCGCTTTGGCATTGCCGGCAATCTTGCCCTGCACCACCACCTGGGCGCCGGTCTCGCTCTGTGGCTTCAGGAGCACCGGGTTCATATGCACGGAAAGCGGCACGCCCGCTGCGCGAGCCTGCAGCGCCTGCGCGCGGCCAATCTCGCCGCCATCGGCGGTGACCGCCGCATTGTTCGACATGTTCTGCGGTTTGAACGGCATGACGGACAGGCCGCGCCTGACGAAGGCGCGGGCAAGGCCGGCCACCATCAGCGATTTGCCGACATCCGAGCCGGTTCCCTGAAACATCAGCACGCGTGCAGCCATATCAGAATTCTATCCCTGCCTGCGCCTTTACGCCCGCCTTGAAGTGATGTTTCACGAGGGTCATTTCCGTCACCATGTCGGCCGCGTCGATGAGCGGTTGCTTGGCATTGCGGCCGGTGACGATGACATGCAGATCGGGCCTGCGGCTGGAAAGCGTTTCGACCACCTCCTCCAGCGGCAGGTAATCGTAACGGAGTGCGATGTTCAGCTCATCGAGGATCAGCAGGCCGATGGTCTCGTCGGCCATCAGGACCTTGGCTTCTTCCCAAGCCTTTGCCGCCGCTGCGACATCGCGTTTCAAATCCTGCGTGTCCCAGGTGAACCCCTCGCCCATGGTGCGCCACACGACCCTGTCGCCGAACAAAGTCAGCGCCTGCTGTTCTCCCGTCGACCATGCGCCCTTGATGAATTGAACGACGCCAACCCGCCGCCCGGTGCCGAGCATGCGCAGGGCAAGGCCGAAAGCGGCGGTGGATTTGCCCTTGCCGGGACCGGTATTGATCATCAGCAGACCTTTTTCGATGGTCTTTTCCGCAACCTCCGCGTCCTGCACCGTCTTGCGATTGACCATTTTCTGCCGGTGACGTTCGGCTTCGCTGTCGCTGATGTCGCGTGTCATCGCGTTTTCCTTTTCATCCAGCGGCGCGGGACCCGGTGCCCCCGCCATTTGGAGCGGCGACTATACCCAATTTGCCGCACCCGGCAATGTGCGGGCCACAGGGCCGCGGCATTGACCCCCACGCCCGTTCAGCCTAAGGGTAACGAACTGACGGTCTTTTCCCGGCAACGGGAAAAGCTAAGAGGGAACACGGTTCCAGCCCGACTACCGGGTCATTCCGTGGCTGCCCCCGCAACTGTAAGCGGTAAGCCCGCACCGTAAAGCCACTGGACACCTCAACGGGTTCGGGAAGGCGGTGTCAGGGTGTAAAGCCGCGAGCCAGGAGACCTGCCGTTTCAGGAAAAACGTCTGCCGGGCGGGGTGCTCCGGTCAGTCGGTTAGATCGAACATCCGGTTTGCGCCTGTCCGCATACCGTATTCGACATCCGCACCCCCGAGATTTTTTGCAAGGCGTGGGAAGCGATACGGTTTGGATATTTCAGCAACATGTTCATGTGCAGGCGGAAACACGCAGGACGAAACGGCGTCCGGGGTGACCGTCTTCGTTTGCAGAAGCTGTCGCGATGAAGCCGATCCCAATGCCGAACCGCGCCCCGGTTCGCGTTTCGCCGATGCCGTCCTCGCAAAGGCGGAGGAAACGGGCGTCACCGTTCGTTCCGTCAACTGCCTCGCCAATTGCAAGCGCGGGCTTAGTGCCGTGCTGCGCAGCGCCAATGGCTGGTCCTATGTCTTCGGCGGGCTGACGACCGGTGACGCGGAAGATTTGCTGACCGGCGCACGGCTGCTGGCTGCCGCCCCCGACGGCCTGATGCCCTGGCGCGGCCGCCCCGAACCCTTAAAGCGCGGCATGGTGGCGCGCATTCCCCCATTCGATTTTACCGAGGAGAGATCATGAGCACCCTTCTGGACCGCGTTCCCTGCACCATCGTCACCGGCTTTCTGGGGGCTGGCAAGACCACGCTGCTGCGCGGCCTTCTCGAAAAGCTGGACGGCAAGCGGCTGGCGATCATCGTCAACGAGTTCGGCGATATCGGCATCGATGGCGAGATTCTCAAAGGTTGCGGTATTGAAAGCTGCCCGGAAGAAAACATCGTCGAACTGGCCAATGGCTGCATCTGCTGCACGGTGGCGGATGATTTCCAGCCCGCCATCGAACAGATTCTGAGCCGCCAGCCGAAGGTGGAGCATATCCTCATCGAAACCTCGGGTCTCGCCCTGCCGAAGCCGCTGGTGCAGGCCTTCCAATGGCCGGCGATCAAGAGCCGCGTGACGGTGGATGCCGTCGTGGCCGTGGTGGATGGCGCCGCCCTTGCTGAAGGGCAGGTGGCGCACGACATGGAAGCTCTTGCCGCCCAACGGGCCAATGACGAGGCGCTCGATCACGATGACCCGGTCGAAGAGGTTTTCGAAGATCAGGTCGCCTGCGCCGATCTTATCGTGCTGACAAAGGCCGACCTTCTTGACGATGCCGGCCTCAACAAGGCCAAGGCGCATGTTCTCGAACATCTGCCGAAGGCGGCAAAGATCGTCGTGGCCTCCAATGGCGCCATCGAACCCGCCGTGCTGATCGGCCTTGGCCTTGCGGTAGAAGAGGACATCGAAAACCGCCGTACCCACCATGACGGTGAACTCGACCACGAGCATGACGATTTCGACAGCTTCGTCATCGATCTGCCGGCCGTGACCGATCCGGACGCGCTGGCAGCCCGTATCGCCGAGACGGCGGCTGCGGAAAATGTCCTGCGCATCAAGGGCTTCATCGAGGTTTCCGCAAAGCCGATGCGCCTGCAGGTGCAAGCTGTCGGCAGCCGCGTCAACCATTATTACGACCGGCCCTGGGCCGCGGGTGAGGAACGCCGCAGCCGCCTCGTCGTCATCGGGGAAAAGGGCATCAACCGCGAAAAGATCGAACAGATGCTGGCCGCCTGACGATGCACATCCTCGCCACCACATCCTCGTCTCTGGACGACCTGATCGAGCCGGTTGATCTCAACCAGCCCCGGTCGGATGTGGTGGTGCTGTCTTTTTCGGCAAGCGATCTGGCCGGCTTGGAACAGGCCTGGCGGCGAACACAGGTTGCGCTCCCCTCCGTGTCAGCCGCCAACCTCTCCGAGCTTCGACATCCCATGTCGGTCGATCTCTGGATCGAAAAGACGGCAGAACATGCCAGGGTTATTCTTATCCGGATTCTCGGTGGTGCGGAACGCTGGCGTTACGGTGTCGATCAGCTTTCCATTCTTGCGCGCAGGCGCGGCATCAAGCTTCTGCTTTTGCCGGGTGAGTGCAGCGAAAGGGACGAGAAACTGGAAGCGGCCTCGACCGTCGATCGGCGGATTTTGGCCTCGGTCCTCTCCTTCTTCCGTGAGGGCGGGCAGGAGAATATGGATCGGCTTGCCCTTGGTCTCGCCGCTCTTGCAAGGGGCGAGGCATGGCCGGATATTGAAGCCGAACCGCTGCCGAAAGCCGGTTTTTACCGGCCCGGCAGGGGCGTTGTGGATAGGGCGCTAGCGTGCCCGGGTTTTCCCGACGGTGCGCCCGTTCTGCCCATTCTGTTTTATCGTTCCATGCTTCTGGCGGCAGATGCAGCACCGGTGGATGCGCTTTTCGAGGCGCTCTCGCAGCGCGGTTTTGCACCCTTGCCGATTTTTGTCAGTGGTCTGAAGGATGGCGAGGCGATCCGTTTTCTCGAAACGGTTCTTCCCGATCTGAAGCCCGCCGCCATCATTGCCGCCACCGCCTTCGCCAGCCAGACGGATGACAATGACACAACGCTGTTCGACCGTCTCGGCGTGCCGGTGTTTCAGGTGGTGATGGCGACGACGCGGCGGGACGGATGGGCGGAAAACGCGCGGGGTCTCAATCCTTCCGATCTTGCCATGCATGTCGTCCTGCCGGAACTGGATGGCCGGATTCTCGCCGGTGCGATTTCTTTCAAACAGGCGCGCGTGGATGGCGGCGCGAGTTTGCTCAATGTACCCGAGGCTGATCGCGTCGAGCAGGTGGCAAATCGCATCGCCGCTTTCCTGCGGCTGAGGAATGCCCTTCCACGGGATCGCCGCATCGTCATTCTGATGCCCGATTATCCCGGTGCGGCACCCGGGCGAACCGGTTATGCCGTCGGTCTCGATGTGCCGCAAAGCGTTCTCGAAATGCTGCACGATCTTGCCGGGGCCGGTTATACGGTCAAGGATATTCCTAAGACCGCGCGGGCGCTGCTCGACTGTGTCGAACAGCAGGAAGCGGCAATTGATCTTTCCACCTACGAGGCTTTTTTCTCCGCCCTGCCGCCGGCATCCACCGCATCCGTAAACGCGACATGGGGCGTGGCAACCGATGACGATGCACTCATTGACGGCGCATTCCGGTTCCGCGCCGCCCGTTTCGGCGAAGTGTTCGTGACGCTTGCGCCGGACAGGGGCCGCAATGAGGATCGCCGGGTGGACTACCACGACCCTGCCCTGCCGCCGCGCCACGCGCTTGTTGCCTTCGGTGCATGGATGCAGCGCATTGCGGGTGCGCATGCCATCGTGCATGTTGGCGCGCACGGCACGCTGGAATGGCTGCCGGGCAAGACGGTGGCGCTTTCCCGCAATTGTTTTCCCGAAATCGTCACCGGCTCGCTGCCGGTGGTCTATCCGTTTATCGTTTCCAATCCGGGCGAGGCGGCGGTCGCCAAGCGGCGGATCGCGGCCGTGACCATCGGCCATGTCCCGCCGGTGCTGGTCAATGCCGGTCTTTCGCCTGAACAGTCGGCGCTGGAGCAGCTGGTCGATGAATATGCGCAGGCGGATGGTCTGGATCGTCGCCGGCGTGACCGGCTGGCGAAACTGATCGTCGAAAAGGCGCTGGAGACCGGGCTCGCGGCGGAAGCGGGCGTGGCTGCGAAGGATGATGCCGATGCGGCCCTCTCACGCATCGACGCCTTTCTCTGCGACCTCAAGGATTTCGCCATCAAGGACGGCCAGCATGTTTTTGGCCGCAGTGCCGAGGGGGATGCCGACCTTCTGAGGCTTGAAAGCGCCAAATCGGAAAAAGCTGCGCTGCTGGCCGCGCTCGATGGCCGACATATCGTCCCCGGCCCTTCCGGCGCACCTGCGCGCGGGCGGCTCGATGTGCTGCCCACGGGCCGCAATCTCTATGCCGCCGATCCGCGCACCATGCCGACGCCAACGGCGTTCGAGCTGGGTCGCATGGCGGGCGAAGAGGTGCTGCGCCATCATCTTCAGTCCCATGGCGACTGGCCGAAACATCTGGTTTTCGATCTGTGGGGCAGCGCCAGCCTGCGCAATGGCGGTGAGGATGTGGCGCAGGCGCTGCATCTGATGGGGGCGAGACCGATCCACGACCCCGCCACCGGCCGGGTCACCGGCATCGAGGTGCTGCCGCCGGCGAGCCTGGGGCGGCCGCGTGTCGACGTCACCTTTCGCATTTCCGGCCTGTTCCGCGACATGTTCCCTGCGCTGATCGCGCTTCTCGACGCCGCCGCCAAGGCCGTCGCGCGGCGGGAGGAAGCGCCCGGCGACAATCCGCTTGCGGAAGAGGCCGCCACGCTCGGGCATATTCCGGCGCGCATTTTCGGCTCCGCGCCCGGCACCTATGGTGCCGGTATCGAAGAAAAGCTGGCCAGCGGGAAATGGGACGAACGCGAGGAGTTGGGGCAGGCCTATCTCGATGCGGCGAGCCACGCTTTCGGCGGTGCGGACGGGCTGGAGATTTTCGAAGATACCGGTTTTGTGGAGCTGGTCAGGCGCGCCGATCTTCTGGTTCATACCGGGGACGATCCGGGCCGTGATCTTCTGGACGGTTCTTCGGATGTCGCCTTCATCGGCGGTTTTTCCGCCGCGAAGGCTGTGCTTGGCGGCGTCGCCGATATTGTTGCGCTGGATACGACAGATCCGGCACGCCCGCGTGCAAGGTCGATGACGCAGGCGCTGACGCGGGTGGTGCGCGCGCGTGCCATCAATCCCCGTTTCATTGCCGGTCAGATGCGGCACGGTCCGCGCGGGGCGGCGGAATTCCTCGAGACGGTGGACCGGTTGATCGGCTTTGCCGAAACCACCCATGCGGTGTCCTCCTCGTTGATCGAGGCGCTTTACGATGCCTATTTCGGCAATGAGGAGGTGCGCGATTTCATTCTGCGGGAAAACCCGAAGGCGGCGCAGGTGATGGCCAAACGCTTTTTATCCGCCCGCCGTCGCGGGCTGTGGCACAGCCGCCGCAACGCGGTGGATGCGGAACTTGAAATGCTGGTCCTTCCGCGCCCCCAAAGGGTGGAGGCGTTATGATGGCCGCTGCCGATCCAGTTCAGCCATTCGGCCGCCGTGGCCTCTGCCCGGCCCTGTCCGCTCCCATGCGCACCGGCGACGGTTTTTTGTCGCGGATCGCTTTCGAGGCGGATATCGACCCGCGCGACATGGTGGTGCTTTGTCAGCTTGCCGAGCGGCATGGCAACGGATTGATCGACATTACCGCCCGCGGCAGCCTGCAATTTCGCGGCCTGACACCGGAAAGCGCCGGCGCTCTGGAAAAAGATGTGCTGGCCCTGGATTTGCCGCTGCGTGCGGGGCTCGCGGTCGAGACGTCGCCTCTCGCCGGTCGGGATGACGCGGAGATTGCCGATGGTGGTCCTGTCGCCGCGGAGATTCGAAAAGAGGTCGACAGGCTCGCTCTCCATGAAAAGCTTGCCGCTAAAATGTCTGTCGTCATTGATGGCGGCGGGCGTCTTTCCATGGAAGATTTGCTGGCCGATATTCGCCTGAGAGCTGTGTCGCTTGATGGGCGGGCCGTCTGGCGATTGCTCGTGGGTGGAGCGGAAAGCAGGGCGCTGAATGCCGGCTTGGTCGAGACGGACATAGCGGCGGGTGTCGTCCTGTCGCTGCTCGTCTATCTGGCCGGCGAAGGGCCGTTTGCCCGTGGCCGCGATCTGGACCATTCGACGATAAAAGAAATCTGCGGTGATCGCCTGCTGGATCGGGTGATTGATGATAACGCCAGAGCGGCTTCTGCGCCTCTGGGGCTGATGATGACGGGAAAGGATCGCTTCGCCATTGCCGTCGCGCCTGCTTTCGGGCAAATCCGGGGCTGCGATTTGTCGCATCTCTGCGAAGCGGCCGGTACCCTCGGCATCACGGCCCTGCGGCCGGCACCAAACCATAGCCTGCTATTCTTTGGATCGTCATCTGCCTGCGGCGGATCGCTCGAGATTGCAAGGGCGGCCGGTTTCATCACAACGGCAGGTGACGCGCGCTCTTCCATTGCCGCCTGTCCCGGCGCGACGGGCTGCGCTTCGGCTTTTCTTCCCACCCATGAGTTGGCCGCCTTTGCGTCTGGGGAATGCGCCTCGTTGCTGGATGGCTCCTTCACGCTGCATATTTCCGGCTGCGGCAAAGGTTGCGCGCACCCCGCGCCGTCGCTTCTCACTTTTTCCGGCACCGCCGATGGTCTGGCCTTTTCGATTTCGGGCCGCGCCGGTGACCTGCCGGATGGCATTTTACCTTTTCAGCATCAGAGGACGGCGCTTTCGCGGCTTGCCCGTCTTTACGAAAAAGAACATAAGCCCGGTGAAAACGCCGCCACCCTGTTTGCCCGGCTGGGCCAACAGGCGATCGGTGCGGCGCTTCGACAGGATGACCGATGACCGACTATGACTATATTCGCGACGGCAATGCGATCTATGAGCGCTCCTTCGCCATCATTCGTGAGGAAGCGGACTTATCCGCCTTTACCGAAGAGCAGGCGGATATCGCGATTCGCATGATCCACGCCTGCGGGCAGGTGGAGGCAGCCAGCCATTTCCGCTTTTCGCCGGATTTTGTTGCCGCGGCACGTGGTGCTCTACGAGCCGGCAAGCCTGTTCTCTGCGATGCGGAAATGGTTGCCCATGGCGTGACGCGCGCGCGCCTTCCGGCTGACAATGATGTGGTCTGCACCCTTCGCGATCCCCGCACGCCGGAACTGGCGAAAAAGATCGGCAACACCCGCTCCGCCGCCGCGCTTGATCTTTGGGCAGAGAAGCTGGACGGCGCTCTCGTTGCCATTGGCAATGCGCCGACTGCACTGTTCTATCTGCTCGAGATGCTGGAAAAAGGCGCCCCGCGCCCGGCCGCCATCATCGGCATGCCGGTCGGCTTTGTCGGTGCGGCAGAATCGAAAGACGCGCTGGAGGCAAGTTCGCTTGGCATTCCCTATGCCATCGTCAAGGGACGCATGGGCGGTTCGGCCATGACGGCTGCCGCTATAAATGCCGTTGCGAGGGCTGGCCTGTGAGTGCGGCTCTTTTTGAACATCCGAAGGGTAAACTCGTGGGCGTCGGCACCGGCCCCGGAGATCCCGAGCTTCTGACGCTGAAGGCTGTCCGCGCCATTGAAAATGCCGATGTGCTTGCCTTCTTCTGCAAGAAAGGCAGCAGCGGTAATGGTCGCGGTATTGTCGAAGCTTTCATCCGGCCCGGAACGCTGGAAATGCCGCTGGTCTATCCGGTAACAGTCGAAAGCGATAAAAACGGCAACGATTACCGTGATGCCATCGCCGCCTTTTTCGATCAGTCGGCGAAGGACATCGCTGTACATCTCGAAGCCGGGCGCAACGTCGCCGTGCTGTCGGAAGGCGATCCGCTGTTTTACGGTTCTTATATGCACCTTCATCTGCGGCTTGCGCCATCTTACCCGGCGGAAGTCGTTGCGGGCATCACGGCCATGTCCGGTTGCTGGTCCATGGCTGGTTTGCCGCTAGTGCAGGGCGACGATGTTTTGAGCGTGCTTCCCGGCACGCTTGGTGAAGATGTGCTGACCGAACGTCTGTCCGGCACGGATGGTGCGGTGATCATGAAGGTGGGGCGCAACCTGCCGAAGATTCGCCGGGCGCTGGAAAAGGCCGGTAAGCTTGAAGACGCGCTTTATGTCGAGCGTGGCACAATGGCCAACAGCCATGCGGTGCGGCTCATCGAACGCGATACATCGCCTGCCCCCTATTTTTCGCTGGTTCTGGTACCGGGCTGGAAAACCAGACCCTCTGCAGGTGAAAAGCCATGACCGGCAGGCTGGTCGTTGTCGGCCTCGGCCCCGGCAGTGCGGCGCAGGTAACGCCGGAGGCGCTTGTCGCCGTCGAGGCGTCGGAGGATTTCTTCGGCTATATTCCCTATCTCGACCGTCTATCGCTGAGACCCGATCAACGCCGCCATGCTTCGGACAATCGCGAGGAAATCTCCCGCGCTGAACAGGCGCTGCGACTTGCAGCTTCCGGCGGCAAGGTCTGTGTGGTTTCTGGCGGCGATCCCGGCGTTTTTGCCATGGCGGCGGCGGTTTGCGAGGCGATCGAAAGTGGCCCCGCCGAATGGCGCGATATCGATTTCTCCGTCGTGCCCGGTGTGACTGCCATGCTGGCCGTAGCCGCAAAGGCCGGCGCGCCGCTTGGCCATGATTTCTGCGCCATTTCGCTGTCGGATAATCTGAAACCCTGGGGCATTATCGAAAAGCGTTTGATCGCGGCGGCTGAGGCCGGTTTTGTGATGGCTTTCTACAATCCCGTCAGCAAGGCGCGGCCGCACCAGCTCGGTACAGCCTTCGATCTATTGCGGGCGCATTTGCCCGGTTCGGTGCAGGTGATTTTCGGACGAGCTGCCGGGCGGGCGGACGAGCGTATTCGTGTCGTGCCCCTGTCGGAAGCAACGAGCGATATGGCGGATATGGCCACCTGCATCATCGTCGGTTCGGTTGAAACCCGTCTGATCGAGCGTTCCGGCAAAGACCCGCTGGTTTATTCGCCTCGTTTTTCGAGAAGAGAGAGCTGATGGCGAATGGCGGTGAGCGCAGCGGTAATATCCGCCACGGTCGCGTCATTCAGGGGCGCGTCGTTCCGCTGTCGCGGCCGGTCGATCATGATGACCGGCAGACCGAGCCGTCGCGCCGCTTCGATCTTGCCATAGCTCGCGCTGCCACCGGAGTTTTTCGAGACCACCGTCTTGATGCGGTTTTCTTCCAGCATGCGGATTTCGTCGTCCAACGCAAAGGGGCCGCGCGCGGTAATATAGCGCGCATGCGGCAGTTTCAGTGGCGGCTCCACCGGATCGACGCTGCGGATGAGATAGTTGTGCTGGGGCGCGGCTTCGAAAGGAAGAAGCTCCTGTCGGCCGAGCGCCAAAAATACACGTTTGCTTTCGTCGCCGAGCGCGGTGACAGCCTGTTCGACGCTGTCCACCTCACGCCACCTGTCACCCGGCTGACGCTGCCAGGCAGGACGCGAAAGGACGACCAGCGGAACTTTGGCAAGCCCTGCGGCCTCAATGGCATTGGCGGAAATCTTCGCCGCATAGGGATGGGTGGCGTCCACCAGAATATCGAAACCCTCAGTGCGAATGAAATCCGCCAGCCCGCCCGCGCCGCCAAAACCGCCGCTGCGCATCGGCACCGGCTGTTCGACCGGCGAGAGCGTGCGGCCGGCCATGGAGAGCAGGATTCGGTAGCCGGGTTCTTCGGCCAGCCTGCCGGCCAGAATACGGGCATCCGCCGTGCCGCCAAGGATGAGTATGGAGCGTGTCATGACGTCTGAATATTCCGGAACGGGTGATGCTTCCAGAGAAAACAAGGCTTCCACCGAAAAGAGAGAAAAGCCTTGGCTTTCCATCGTCGGCATTGGTGAGGACGGGCTCGAGGGGCTGGGCCGGAACGCGATTGAGGCGATAGAGGCGGCCGAGGTGGTTTTCGGCGGCAAACGCCATCTGGAACTGGCGGCCGCAGCCATTCGAGGTGAAGCACTGCGCTGGCCGGTGCCGTTCGACACGGATATGGGCGATGTCGTGGCGCTGCGCGGCAAGCGGGTTTGCGTGCTGGCTTCCGGCGACCCGTTCTTTTATGGCGTCGGTGTCACGCTTCTGCGGCGGATCGAGGCCGGTGAGACAGTTTGTTATCCCTCGCCCTCCGCTTTCTCGCTGGCCGCCGCACGGCTTGGATGGGCGCTGCAAGCGGTCGACTGCATTTCGCTGCACGGGCGTTCCATCGATCTCCTGCGGCCGTATCTCCAAGCCGGTGCGCGGATCATCGCGCTCACCTCGGATGCCCACGCCCCGGCTTTGATCGCGGATCTGTTGTCAGATTTGGGTTTCGGCCAGTCGGAATTCGTCTTGCTTGAAGCCTTGGGCGGAGAGCGGGAGAGGCGGCGGCAGGTCAGGGCGACCGATTTCGCGTTTGCTGATATTGATGCGCTGAACGTGGTGGCGATTGATGTCGTGGCGGATGAGGGTGCGCGCGTTCTGCCTTTCACAGGTGGGCTTGATGACGACCTGTTCGAACATGACGGGCAGATCACCAAGCGTGAAATCCGCGCCGTGACACTTTCCTCTCTGGCTCCACGGCGGGGTGAGTTGCTGTGGGATATCGGTGCCGGTTCGGGTTCGATCGGCATAGAATGGATGCTGTCGCACCACTCGGTCCGAGCCATCGCCATAGAACAACACCCGGAAAGGGCGGAGCGTATAGCTCGTAATGCCGAAGCTTTCGGTGTGCCGGGGCTTGAGGTCATGATCGGCGCGGCCCCTGCGGCTTTTGAAGGCTTGCCTCGGCCGGATGCGATTTTTATCGGCGGCGGCGGCAGTGAAGCGGGCGTGCTCGAGGGTGCCATGGAGGCCCTGAAACCGGGCGGGCGGCTGGTCGCCAATGCGGTGACACTGGAAATGGAGGCCGTGCTGCTTGCCGCCCACGCGCGGCACGGCGGCTCGATGATCCGCCTGGATGTGTCGCGAGTGACGGCCGTTGGCTCCATGTCGGGCTGGCGTCCGGCAATGCCGGTGACGCAGTGGAGTTGGAACAAGCCATGGTGACCGTGGCTGGCATAGGCTGTCGCAGAGGCACGGGTTCAGATGCTATTATTGCCGCCGTGCGCGCTGCGGAGCATGCTTTGGGCATGATGGCGGAATGCTTAGCGACTGCGCCGCTCAAGGCCGATGAAGCCGGTCTTGTGGAGGCGGCGAAGAGCTTGTCGCTGTCGCTTGAAATCGTATCGCAGGAACGGCTCGAGGCGGTTGCTTCGAAAACAATGACAGTTTCACAGGCAAGCCTTAATCATGCCGGCTTGCCAAGTGTGAGCGAAGCGGCGGCGCTTGCGGCCGCCGGAGAGAATGCAAGGCTGGTCGCGCCGCGTCTTGTGGTTGGCGATGTGACGGTGGCCATCGCAACGACTGACGATGCCCCACGAGATAGCGGCTGCGCCATCGAACATGGAGAACAACAATGACGGTTCATTTCATCGGCGCCGGCCCGGGTGCTGCCGATCTCATTACGGTGCGCGGGCGCGATCTAATCGCTGCCTGCCCGGTGTGTCTTTATGCCGGCTCGCTGGTTCCGAAGGCGCTCATCGATTATTGCCCTCCGGGCGCCCGCATCGTCGATACGGCAGCACTTTCGCTTGACGAGATTGAGGCGGAATTCGTGGCCGCAGCAAAGGCCGGCAAGGATGTGGCGCGGCTGCATTCCGGCGATCTTTCCGTCTGGAGCGCCATGGGCGAGCAGATCCGCCGTCTGGGGCGACTGGGTCTCGATTATACCGTCACGCCGGGCGTACCCTCCTTTGCCGCTGCGGCCGCCACTTTGCAGCGGGAACTGACGGTGCCGGAAGTGGCGCAGAGCCTTGTACTGACCCGTATTTCCGGGCGCGCATCGAAGATGCCTGACGGTGAGACGCTAAAGGCTTTCGGTGCGACGGGCGCGACGCTTGCCGTCCATCTCGCCATTCATGCCATCGGCAAGGTGGTGGAAGAGCTGGCGCCGCTTTACGGTTCGGATTGCCCGGTCGCCATCGTCGTTCGCGCCTCCTGGCCGGATGAGCGGGTCATTCGCGGCACGCTGTTCGACATTGAGGACAAGCTCGCCGCCGAACCGGTGGAGCGGACCGCCCTGATCTTCGTCGGGCGTGGACTTGCCTCCACAGATTTTCGCGAAAGCGCGCTCTATAGCACCGACTATGTCCGGCGGTTCCGCTCTCCGAAGGAAGATGCAAAGGGCTGATGCGACGGCGTGGAGGTGGTGCGGCCCTTGAGCGCGCCCTGACGATCGAACACCAGAATATCGAGCGCAATGGCCGGCGTCTTCAGCGCCGCCGCGGCGGTTACCCAGGCTTTTTCCGCAACTACCGCACCGAGGTCTATCCCCGCGCCTTCGGCCAATTCGAAGGCGTGTGCGACCATGTTGGCCTGACGGATGGCAAGGGCGAGATTTTCATCTCCTCCGGCTTCCGTCGCCAATGCCGCCAGCGCATCGAGATCGGCCAGCCCCTTTTTGGAGTGCACGTCGAGCATGCCCTGGGCGAGCTTGGTCATCTTGGCGACACCGCCGGCAATCGTCACCCGCTCGATGGGGTGGCTGCGCAGATATTTCAGCATGCCGCCGATGAAATCGCCCATGTCGATCAGTGCGGTTTCCGGCAGATCGTAAAGCGTCTGCCCGGCTTTTTCGGAGGTGTTGCCGGTGGCGCCAAGCACATGGGTGCATCCGGTCGCACGCGCCACATCGATGCCGCGCCAGATGGAATGGATCCATGCCGAGCAGGAAAAGGGAATGACGATGCCGGTGGTGCCGAGGATGGAAATGCCACCCAAGATGCCGAGCCTGCCGTTCAGGGTTTTTTCCGCCAGTTTTTCGCCGTCGCGGACGGAAATCTCGACCTCGAAATCGGCCTCCTCGCCAGCCACTTCGCGAATGGCGGTTTCGATCATCTTGCGCGGCACGGGGTTGATGGCGGGTTCTCCCGGCGGCAGGGGCAGGCCCGGCCGGGTGATGGTGCCGACGCCCTTTCCGGCCTTGAAGATAATCCCGCGTCCCGGTTGACCTCGCCGCACCGTGCTTTCGATCAGGGCACCGTGGGTAACGTCCGGATCGTCTCCGGCATCCTTGACGACGCCGGCGCGCGCGAAGTTTTCGCCTTTTTCCTCGGTGGCGAGGGAAAATGCCGGTCTCGCGCCGCTTGGAAGTTCGACCTCGACAGGGTAAGGAAACTCGCCGGTCAGAAGGGCGGCGCAGGCCGCCTTCGTGGCGGCTGCCGCGCAGGTGCCCGTGGTCCAGCCGCGGCGAAGGGTCTTTCCATCCGTATCCATATGAATTTCTATAGCCGGGACGGCTTTTTCCGTCATCGTTAAAAAGCAGCCAGGAAGAATGTCGATAGCGCAGATTTTGAACAGCATTGCCGCAAAAGGTCCGGTCTTCGAAGCCGGCCACGTCTGGCTCGCGGGCGCAGGGCCGGGCGATGTGCGTTATCTGACGCTGGAAGTGGCGCTCGCGCTGTCTCAGGCCGATATTATCGTGCGCGATGCGCTGGTGAGCGACGAAGTCATAGCGCTTGGTCCGCAGGCGCAGATTGTGTTTGCGGGCAAAAGGGGTGGCAAGCCTTCTGCGACGCAGGATGACATTACTGCTTCGCTGATCGATTTCGCTAGCCAAGGCAAAAAGGTGCTGCGGTTGAAGGGCGGTGATCCCTTTATTTTCGGGCGCGGCGGTGAAGAGGCGGAGGCGCTTGTCCATGCCGGCATTCCGTTCCGCATATTGCCGGGCATGACCTCGTCGTTCACCGCGCTTGCTTCCGCCCGCATCCCCGCCACCATGCGCGGCATCAGCCGCGCGGTGACGCTGGCCACGGGCCACGCGGCGGGCACCGAAGAGGATCTGGACTGGCTGGCGCTTTCGAAAACACGCGAACCCATCGTCGTTTATATGGGGCTGAAGAATATCGGCACGATTGCCAGCCTTTTGATGCAGGGTGGGCGTTCCCGCGAAACGCCGGTCGCCGTCATCATGTCGGCAACGACGGCGCAGGAGCGGATTTTCATCGGTTCGCTGGAAAGCATAGCTGACGATGCAATCAGGCAAAATTTCGAGGCGCCGGCTTTGATCGTCATCGGCGAGATTGTTTCGATGCGGGCGCGTCTTGGAGTTTCCGGCTCATGACGGCGCGGGCGATCATCATCGGTGCGCCGCGCTCGGGCTCCGGCAAAACCAGCGTGACCATCGGCCTGCTGCGGGCCTTTGCCCGACGCGGTATCAAGGTGCGCGGCATCAAGACCGGGCCTGACTACATCGATCCCGGTTTCCATGCCTTCGCCACCGGCACAGCCGGTCTTAATCTGGATAGCTGGGCCATGCGGCCGGAATTGCTGCGGCATCTGTTTTTGCAGCAGACCGAGGACGCGGAACTCGTTCTGATCGAAAGCGCCATGGGCCTGTTCGACGGCATTCCGGTTGCGGAAAATCGCACGGGTTCGGCGGCGGATCTGGCGCGGCTGTTCGGCATTCCCGTGTTGCTGGTACTGGATGTGTCCGGCCAGTCGCAGACGGCTGCTGCCGTCGCCCATGGTTTCGCTCACTACGATCCGGCCGTTACCATGGCGGCGGTTGTGTTGAATCGGGCGGGCAGCGAAAGACACCGGACGCTGTGCACGGAAGCCATCGAAAAAATCGGCCTTCCCGTTGCCGGCTGCGTGCTGCGTGATCCCTCGCTCATCTTGCCCGAACGGCATCTGGGGCTGGTGCAGGCCAGCGAGCATCCGGAAATCGATGCGCATATCGAACGGCTGGCGGATGCGATGGAAAAATCCATCGATCTCGATGCACTGCTTTCTCTCGCCGCGCCGGTGAATGTGCCTTCCGGCTCGGTGGATGCGGCGATTGCACCGCCCGGCCAGCGCATCGCGCTGGCAGAGGATGCGGCGTTCACTTTCCTTTATCCGCATCTCAGGAAGCATTGGCAGGCGGCCGGGGCCGAGATCGTGCCGTTCTCGCCGCTCGCGGATGAGGCGCCTGACGGGAGTTGTGATATTTGCTGGCTGCCGGGCGGGTACCCCGAGCTTTTTGCCGGAAAGCTTGCGGACGCGGCTGGTTTCAAGGCGGGTATTGCCCGCTTTGCCGCGGCAAAGCCTGTTCATGGCGAGTGCGGCGGCTACATGGTGCTGGGCGAGGCGCTGGAAGATGCGGATGGCGTGACCCATGCCATGACCGGGCTTCTGTCGCATGCCACCAGCTTTGCGACGCGCAAGATGAATCTCGGCTACCGGCAGGCAACAATCGCGGCAAGCGGACCGCTTGGCGCGGCGGGTGATGTTCTGCGCGGCCATGAATTCCACTATGCGCGGGTTACCGATCCTGGCCACGATGAACCCTTTGCCCAGATTGTGGACGGGCAGGGTCGTCCGCTCGGGCCATCCGGTGGCAGGAGAGGTCTTGTCTCGGGGACTTTTTTCCACGCCATCGCCAGAGGTGGTTGATCGTTTCCGGGTGTTGCCCGTGGACCTGCGGCAAAGTGGACCAAGCTGCGAAAGTTTGTAGGCCTGGATCACGGGAAAGTGCTATAGATTTCTTTATAGGGCATGGACGCGCGGAGTTATCTCCCGGTCCGAACCCGCTCTCGCGCATTTATATCGAGCGTGCCTACCGATGATGAAACCCGGATTTTTTGTCTCCGCTGCTCTTGCCGCATCCATTCTGCTGGCCCCCTTGGGCACCGGTGTCGATGGTATGGCTGCCCACGGCGGTGAAGACTATGCGACGCTGGAAAAGCTGGGTGCGGCGCTGTTCGACGATCCCAGTCTTTCGATGAACCGCACCATGGCCTGTTCCACCTGCCATATGCAGGCCGCCGGTTTTTCCGATGCGCGGGAGAGCGACAAGGTGGGACGGGATGTATCGCTCGGCGATGACGGCATTTCACTGGGCGACCGCAACGCGCCGACTGCAGCTTATGCCCGCTTCACGCCGCCATTCGGCAGGAATGCGGCGGGAGAGTATGTCGGCGGGCAGTTCTGGGATGGCCGCGCCTCCCTGCTCGAAGATCAGGCGGGCGGTCCGCCGCTCAATCCTCTCGAAATGGGAATGCCGGACAAGGCCTCGGTCGTCAAACGGCTCAGGGAAAACCCGGACTATGTCGCGGCTTTCGGCACGCAGTTCGGCAAGGATGTTTTTGAAAGCGACGACACCGCCTATGCCGCGATGACGAAGGCGCTGGCGAGCTTTGAGCGTTCGGATGAGTTCTCCACCTTCGATTCCAAATATGACCGCTTCCTGCGCGGTGAGGAGAAGCTGACCGATCAGGAAGAGCTGGGTCGGGTTCTGATCTCCTCGACGCAATTCACCAATTGCAATACCTGCCATGAAATCCGTGGCGCCAAGGGCCTGGAGGACGGCCTCTTCACCAACCACAAATATTTCAACATCGGCGTTCCCGCCAATACATCGGTTCGGGCCGTGAACGGCTCCAAGCCGGGCGCGGTCGATCTGGGTCTGGCGCAAAATCCTGAAGTTGCCGGCGATGCCGCCCAGCGTGGCAAGTTCAAGGTGCCGACGCTGCGCAATGTCGCCGTCACCGGTCCTTACATGCACAATGGTGTGTTTAAGGATTTGCGTACGGTAGTGCTGTTTTATGTGAAATATAAAAGCAAGAAGCCGAGCCGCCAGATCAATCCGGAAACGGGTAAGACGTGGGATGCGCCGGAAGTGCCTGAAAATATCGCCATGGCGGAACTGACATCCGCGCCGGCGCTGGACGACAAGCGTGTGGACGCCATCGTCGCCTTTCTGAAAACGCTGACTGACAAAAGATATGAGCATCTTCTGCCGAAGGAAGATGGGCGGGCAAAGGTGCCGCCTGCCCAACCGGTTTCGTCGAGCCTTACGCCGAAAGCGCCTTGAATTCGGCGAGAACCGCGTCGCCCATTTCAGAGGTGCCGACCTGACGGCTGCCCTCGGCCATGATGTCGGCGGTGCGGATGCCCTTGTCGAGCACGTTTGCGATCGCTGCTTCGAGCTTCGTTGCCTCATCCACCATGTTGAACGAGTAACGCAGGCACATGGCGAAGGACGCGATCATGGCGATGGGGTTGGCGATGCCCTTGCCGGCAATATCCGGGGCCGAACCGTGGACCGGCTCATACATGGCCTTGCGCTTGCCCGTCTTGGCGTCAGGCGCGCCGAGCGAAGCGGACGGCAGCATACCGAGCGAGCCGGTGAGCATGGCGGCGACGTCGGAGAGCATGTCGCCGAAGAGGTTGTCGGTGACGATGACGTCGAACTGCTTGGGCTTGCGCACCAGCTGCATACCGCCGGCATCGGCCAGCATATGTTCCAGCTGAACATCCTTGAACTTGGCGGCGTGGGTTTCGGTGACCACCTGGTTCCAAAGAACGCCGGATTTCATGACGTTGCGCTTTTCCATCGAGCAGACGCGGTTGTCGCGGGTGCGGGCCAGTTCGAAAGCGACGCTGGCGATGCGCTCGATTTCGAAAGTGTCGTAAATCTGCGTGTCGATGCCGCGCTTCTGGCCGTTGCCGAGATCGATGATCTGCTTCGGCTCACCGAAATAAACACCGCCCGTCAGCTCGCGGACGATGAGGATATCGAGGCCTTCGACCAGTTCCGGCTTCAGCGAAGAGGCCGCGGCAAGCGCCGGGTAGCAGATGGCCGGGCGCAGATTGGCGAAAAGTTCGAGATCCTTGCGCAGGCGAAGCAGACCGGCTTCCGGGCGGTGCTCGTAGGGGACGCCATCCCATTTCGGGCCGCCGACCGCGCCGAACAGTATCGCATCGGCGGCAAGCGCCTTTTCCATATCCGCATCGGAAATCGCCACGCCATGCGCGTCATAGGCAGAGCCGCCGACCAGACCTTCCGAGACGGTGAAACCGGCTTTGTGCGCGCTGTTCATATAATCGATCAGCTTGCGAACTTCGGCCATGGCTTCGGGGCCGATACCGTCACCGGGCAGCAGGAAAAGCGAACGGACTGTCATGAGAAACCCTCCTTGGGCGGCGCGCCGAAAAACATCCTGAAGGGTTTTCGATTGCGGCGAGCGCGGCGTCAAACTCATTCCGTCCTGCACATGGCAAATCGTGTCGCAGCCGGACGGGATCGGAGGCTTCTTATCTCCGCCTCAAGGGCTTTTCAAGCAAAGCAAAAGCCGATCCGGTACTGTTTGGTACGGGATCGGCTTTTTTGAAGAGCGGAAATGTGGTCAGGCCCAGGGGCGGACCGAGGCGTTTGCCTTTTCGAACGTGTCGATGGCACCCGAATGTTCGAGCGTCAGGCCGATATCATCAAGCCCGTTCAGCATGCAGTGACGCTTGAATTCGTCGATCTCGAAGGTGATCGTGCCGCCATCGGGGCCGCTGATTTCCTGACTTTCCAGATCGATGGAGAGAACGGCGTTCGATCCGCGCGACGCATCGTCCAGCAGCTTTTCGAGGTTTTCGGGGCTGACGACGATCGGCAGGATGCCGTTCTTGAAACAGTTATTGTAGAAGATGTCGGCGAAGCTGGTGGAGATCACGCAGCGGATGCCAAAATCGAGAAGCGCCCATGGCGCATGTTCGCGCGAAGAGCCGCAACCAAAATTGTCACCGGCGACAAGAATCTGGGCGTTCTGGTAGGCGGGCTTGTTCAGTACGAAATCCGGATTGGGTGAACCATCCTCAAGATAACGCGACTCGGCGAAGAGGCCCTTGCCGAGGCCGGTGCGCTTGATGGTCTTCAGATAGTCTTTCGGAATGATCATATCGGTGTCGATATTGACCACCGGCATGGGCGCGGCAACGCCCGTCAGCTTGGTGAATTTTTCCATCTGTCGCTTCCCGTGTTTCCCTTCAACAAAATCCGGGGCTGGTTAAAGCTCACCGGACGTGTTCTGCCGGGAAATACTGCAAAACTCATCACTTTAGAAGCGCAAACCCGCGTTCTTCGGTACGCCGCGCGCGGCGCTCTGGCATTTTGCCGATTCGAGACGATCTCAGAGATCGATAATCGTGCCCTTGCCGTCGTTCCAGACGCGCATATCGCGCTGGTTACGGGGCTTGACCGGAATGGGGGCCGGCTTCAGACGCGCGGAAAGCAGGCGGGCAGCACTGAGAACCGCGAGCACGCCGATAAAAGCGACCGTGAGCGACGCGGTGAAAAGGGCGACTATCGCGAGAATTGCAATGCCGGATGCGGCGATGAAAAACGAACGTATGCCTTGCATGATCCAAACCTTTCTATCCAGACGAATGTGGGCCTTCTTCTTCCGGCTTGCAAGAGGATTCAGTGGATTGTCAGCTTGCGGATGTCACAAAAGCTTGACACAAGTGCGGCATGGTCAACTTTTCCGAAAATATTCTTGTGAGACCACGTCGTTCGCTGCTCTCCGTGCCGGCCATCAATGTCCGGGCACTGGAAAAAATCCGCGATCTCGATTGTGACGGAGTGATCCTCGATCTGGAGGATTCGGTCGCCCCCGGGATGAAGGAAGAGGCGCGGGACAATCTGCAAAAGCTGTTTTCGCAAGCGCCCTTGGCCGGGGGCGAGATCATTATCCGCATCAACCCGCTTTCCACGCCCGACGGTAAGGCGGATTTACAGCTTGTGCTTTCCTGCCGGCCGGATGCAATTCTTTTGCCGAAGGTGGAGCAGCCGGCCGATATTCACGATGTGGCCGATCTTCTGGCCGAGGCGGATGCGCCGGAGCACCTGAAAATCTGGGCGATGATCGAAACACCGCTTGGTGTCCTGAATGCGGCCTCGATTGCTGACGCAGCCCATACGCCGGATGCGCGGCTTTCGGCTTTTGTCATCGGGCTCAACGACCTGCGTAAGGAAACGCGGGTGCCGGCCCTTCCCGGACGCACTTATCTCGTGCCCTGGATGATGCAGGTGGTGCTTGCCGCCCGTGCCTATGGTCTGGATGTCATCGACAGCGTCTCGAACGATTTCCGCGATATCGCCGCTTTCGAAGCCGAATGTGAGCAGGGTCGCGCCATGGGGTTCGATGGCAAGATGCTGATCCACCCGGCACAGATCGAGCCGGCCAACCGGCGCTTCGCCCCGGACGAGGCAGCGGTTGCGGAAGCCCGCGAGATCATTGCCGCTTTCGCAAAACCCGAATCTGTGGAATTGAACGTCATCAACATGAACGGCCGCATGATCGAGCGGCTGCATGTGGGGCAGGCCGAAAGGCTGGTCGCCATGGCCGATATCATCGCACAAAGAGAGGCAAATAAGACGTGAAGGTCTATCGTTTCATAACCGGTCCCGACGACGCGAAATTCTGTCACCGGGTCACCGAGGCGCTGAACAAGGGATGGGAACTCGCGGGTTCGCCAAGCTACGCCTTCAACGCCGCAAGCGGCGTCATGCATTGCGGCCAGGCCGTGACCAAGGTGGTCGAGGGCAAGGAATACCATCCGGATATGAAGCTCGGCGAGCAGTGAGCGGCGGTAGCCGCCCCGATCAGCGATCGGCGGCGGCCTCGTCGGCGCTTTCTTCGATCCGCTCCATGTCGTCATCCGACAGGCCGAAGTGGTGGCCGATTTCGTGGATGAGGACATGGGTGATGATATCGCCCAGGGTTTCCTCGTTCTCGGCCCAGTAGTCGAGAATGGGACGGCGATAAAGCGTGATGCGGTTCACCATCTCACCCGTTTCCATGGTGAAACGTTCGGAGATGCCGCGTCCTTCGAACAGTCCGAGAAGATCGAAGGGTGTTTCGAGCGCCATGTCTTCGAACACGTCATCGGTCGGAAAATCGGCGATCTCGATGATGAGATCTTTCGTCAGCGCGCGAAATTCTTCCGGCAGGTGGCCATATGCCTCGATCGCAAGCGACTCGAAGGCGGAAAGTGTCGGCGCATGGCGGTCCCGCCAATCGTCGGTCTGGTCTATGCGGGCCATTTCTGCTCCTTGTTGGAAGGCCCATATAAACACTTGCTGGACAAATTTCGAGACCCGACTGCTTCACCCGCCGAAAAAGCATGAAATTCTTGGCGTTACAGTTACTTTTCAAGCCGTCGTCATCTTGACATAAACGGGCGTCTCGCGTAATCGGCACCCAAATTGATGGCGTAGTGCGCCTTCTGTTTATTCCGCCCTTCAAAAGGCGGCTTCACCGGCAGACATTCAAAAGGGCGTTCAGTCCTGACGGATTTCCGCTACTCCGACTGATAAAAAGACGGCCAGCTTGCATTTGCGGGCAGAGCCGGAACGAACATGAAAGGATAAAAAATGTTCGCAGTCATCAAGACCGGCGGTAAGCAGTACCGCGTAGCGGCCGACGCCGTGCTGACCATCGAAAAGCTGGAAGCAGAGGCAGGCGCAACTGTAGAATTCACCGAAGTTCTCGTTGTTGGCGAAGGCGCCGACGCCAAGTTCGGTGCTCCCTTCGTCAAGGGCGCCATCGTCAAGGCTGAAGTTGTCGAGCACAATCGCGGCAAGAAGGTCATCGCCTTCAAGAAGCGTCGTCGTCAGAACTCCAAGCGTTCGCGCGGCCATCGTCAGCATCACACTGTCGTCCGCATCACGGACATCGTTGCTGCCTGATCGGCGCGACACGGGAAACAAGGTTTAAAGGAGAACTCCAATGGCACACAAAAAAGCTGGCGGTTCCTCGCGTAACGGTCGCGATTCCGAATCCAAGCGCCTTGGCGTAAAGAAGTTCGGCGGCGAAGCTGTCATTCCAGGCAACATTATTCTGCGTCAGCGCGGCACGCAGTGGCATCCGGGCGCCAATGTTGGCATCGGCAAGGACCACACGATTTTCGCACTGACCGCAGGTAACGTGAACTTCCGTACGAAGGCCAACGGCCGCGTATTCGTATCCGTGGCCCCGAAAGCGGAAGCCGCAGAATAAGCCGGTAAGCGTCATATGCAGCCGGTGTCCCATCGACCCGGCTGAGACGTATCAGGTTCAGTCAAGAAAACAGGGGAGATGGGGCACCACCCAACTCCCCTTTTTCTTTAACCCCAAGGAGGGACTGAACCATGCAAGCTGAATTGTTGAGGGTTGACCAATCACGGTCACCCGAGGAACGGCCGAGGCCCGATCGGTCGAGGAGCGATTGCCCCGTTTTACTGTCGCAGAGGCTGGTTTTGCGCAAGCCTCACGAAGAAGACATCGACGCCCTTGCCCATCTTGCCAACAATGCCAATATCGCGACCATGGTGTCGCGTATGCCGCACCCTTACACGGACAAAGACGCCGCGGATTTTGTGCGACGCTCCAAAGCTGGCGAGATTGGCAAGTGCGTCTATGCGATTACCCGCATGGACAATGGCGAGTTTCTGGGCTGCTGCGCGCTCGAACCCCAGGAAGACGAAAAGACGCTGGAGATCGGTTACTGGCTGGGGGAACCCTACTGGAACCGCGGCTATATGACGGAAGCGGCGCATGCGCTGATCGACATGGCCTTCCGCACGCGTGAAATCGATCAGATCGATGCTCGTTGCCGGGTCACCAACATCGCGTCGCGCCGCGTCATCCAGAAGTGCGGTTTCCAGTTCCAGGGCTCCGGCATGGTCGGGTCTCTGGCGCTTGGCGGCATGGTGCCGGTCGAATGGTACAGGCTCGACCGCAAGACCTGGGTTTCGCTGAAGAGCTGGGGGGACATGGGATGAGTGCGCTCGAACTGACCCGACGGCGGACTGCCCCCACCGTGGCGCCGCCCGGCCCCTGCCCCGTCATCGAGACATCGCGTCTGGTGCTGCGGCCGCAGCGGCTTTCCGACGCCGGCAGCATTGCGGAATCGCTTGGCGATTTCGCCGTGACCAGAATGCTGGCCCGCGTTCCCGCGCCCTACCACAAGCAGGATGCGCTGGAATGGCTGGTCTTGCGCACCTCCGGCACCCTGCCCGACTGGGATTTCGCCATTACCAGCGGCGACGATACCCTGATCGGTGTCGTCTCGGTGGAATTGCGGCACGGCGAGTGGCATCTCGGCTATTGGCTGAACCGCTTCTACTGGGGCAAGGGTTACATGACCGAGGCGGTGGCCGCCGTGGTCGAGCGGTTCTTCCGCCGTATGCCCGGAGTGACCCTTCACTCCGGCGTATTTGCGGATAATCCCGCTTCGCTGCGCGTGCAGGAAAAACTCGGCTTCAGGGTGACCGGTTGCCACCAAATCTATGCCACGGCGCGCGCCGCCATGGTGGCGCATATCGATACGATGATCACGGCTGAGGATTTCATTCCGCCGCATCGCTAGCAACCCAAACAAGGCCGGTTTGTCCCAAACCGGCCTTGTCTCACGCATGGGCTTCCCGCACGATAGTCTTTGACCTTGCGGAGAAGCGCTTGTATTCGAAACGACGATATTTTTGTTCGACGCAATGGCAAGATTGTTGTGTCCGCAAACCGACAGAACGGCAGTCCGATGAAATTTCTCGATGAAGCAAAAGTCTATATCAAGTCCGGTGACGGTGGCGCGGGCGCCGTTTCCTTCCGGCGCGAAAAATTCATCGAATTCGGCGGTCCTGACGGTGGCGATGGCGGACGCGGCGGCGATGTCTGGGTTGAGGTGGTCAACGGCCTCAACACGCTGATCGATTTCCGTTTCCAGCAGCATTTCAAGGCCTCGATCGGACAGCACGGCATGGGCAAGACCCGCACCGGCGCCAAGGGCTCGGATGTGGTGCTGAAGGTGCCCGTCGGTACACAGATCTTCGAGGAAGACAATGAGACGCTGATCGTTGACCTTACCAAGGAAGGCCAGCGTTTTCGCCTTGCCGCCGGCGGCAACGGCGGCTTCGGCAATGCCTATTTCAAGTCGTCGACCAATCAGGCGCCGACGCACGCCAATCCCGGCCTTGCAGGCGAGGAAAAAACTGTCTGGCTGCGGCTGAAGCTGATCGCTGATGCGGGTCTCGTTGGCCTTCCGAATGCGGGTAAGTCCACTTTCCTTGCGACAGTTACCCGCGCGCGACCGAAGATTGCCAACTATCCTTTCACCACGCTGCATCCGAACCTAGGCGTCGCGACAATCGATGGCCGTGAATTCGTGCTGGCCGATATTCCCGGCCTCATCGAAGGCGCGCATGAGGGTGTGGGCATCGGTGACCGTTTCCTCGGCCATGTGGAGCGTACCCGTGTGCTTCTGCATCTCGTTTCCGCGCAGGAAGAAAAGGTCGGCAAGGCCTATAAGACCGTTAAGGCCGAGCTGGACGCCTATGGCGGCGGGCTGACCGACAAGCCGGAAATCGTGGCGCTGTCGCAGATCGACGTGCTTGATGAAAAAGAGCTGAAAAAGAAAGCCAAGGAACTGGAGAAGGCCTGCGGTCGCCCGCCGCTACTTCTCTCCGCTGCCGCCCATATCGGCATGACGGAAGCACTGCGCGCCCTTCGCGATGTCATCGTCTCGGCGAGCAATGGTGGCGAAACCGCCCTGCCCGACCGGTCGATGCCGCATGAGGACAGCGAGGCCGAGGAAGAGGACGACCGTCTATGAGCCTGACGCGCAAGCCGCTGGCGAGCCATCACCGAATCGTCATCAAGATCGGGTCGGCGCTTCTGGTGGACCGGAAGACCGGTCTCAAGAAAGACTGGCTCGACGCCATCTGCGAGGATATCGCCGCGCTGAAGAAAAATGGCGCGGATGTGCAGGTTGTGTCTTCGGGCGCCATCGCGCTTGGCCGCACCGTGCTTGGCCTGCCTTCCGGTGCATTGAAGCTGGAAGAAAGCCAGGCGGCGGCGGCTGTCGGCCAGATCGCGCTGGCGCGGGCATGGTCGGAAAGCCTGTCGCGGCATGAGATCGTCGCCGGCCAGATTCTTCTGACGCTCTCCGATACCGAAGAGCGTCGCCGTTATCTCAATGCGCGCGCCACCATCAACCAGTTGCTGAAGATCGGCGCCATCCCGATCATCAATGAAAACGACACGGTTGCGACAACCGAGATCCGTTATGGCGACAATGACCGTCTGGCGGCGCGTGTGGCGACCATGACGGGCGCCGATCTTCTGGTGCTGCTTTCGGATATTGACGGGCTTTACACGGCTCCACCGCATCTCGATCCCGACGCGAAATTCCTTGAGACGATTGCCGATATTACCCCCGAAATCGAGGCCATGGCAGGCGGTGCGGCATCCGAGCTTTCACGCGGCGGTATGCGCACCAAGATCGACGCGGGCAAGATCGCGACGGCTGCCGGCTGCGGCATGATCATCGCTTCCGGCAAGACGCTTAATCCTTTGAAGGCTATTGAAAACGGCGCGCGCTCCTCATGGTTTGCGCCTTCGGGCACGCCGGTGACGGCGCGCAAGACCTGGATTGCCGGACAATTGCAGCCGGCTGGTGAAATCCATGTTGATGCTGGCGCGGAAAAGGCTCTTTATGCCGGAAAAAGCCTGCTTCCGGCGGGTGTGCGACTGGTGAAGGGCAATTTCGGCCGTGGTGACGCAATCGCCATTATCGGTGCGGAAGGCCGTGAAGTCGCTCGTGGTCTTGCGGGTTACGATGCTGAAGAGGCGCGTCTTATCATCGGTCACAAGTCCAACGAGATCGAGGCGATCCTCGGTTATGTCGGGCGGGCGGCCATGATTCATCGTGACGATCTGGTGATGACGGGCGCTGCCGTCAAAGTTAAAAATGCAAAAAAGGATGAGGTCCATGCCTGAACAGGCCGTGAAGCAGAGCCATGATATTGACGTGCTGATGATCACCATCGGCGCTCAGGCGAAAGCTGCTTCGCGACCGTTGTCCATCGCCGGTACAGACCAGAAGAACCGCGCGCTGCTTGCCATGGCCTCCGCCATCGAGGCATCCAGGGATGCGATCCTTGCCGCCAACAGGAAAGATCTGGCTGCGGCGGAAAGCGCAGGCCTTGCCGCTTCCTTCGTGGACAGGCTGACCCTCAACGATGCAAGGATCGCCGGTATTGCCGAAGGCATCCGTTCGGTTGCGGCGCTGCCCGATCCGGTAGGCGAAGTCATCGCCGCCTGGGATCGTCCGAATGGGCTGAAGATCGAGCGCGTGCGCACGCCGCTCGGCGTCATCGGCGTGATCTACGAAAGCCGCCCGAACGTGACGGCGGACGCCGGCGCATTGTGCCTGAAGGCGGGCAATGCCGTTATCCTGCGCGGCGGCTCGGATTCGCAACATTCATCGCGTGCTATCCATGCCTGCCTCGTGGAAGGTCTGAAGATAGCCGGTCTTCCCGAGCATGCCATTCAGCTGGTGCCGGTGACCGACCGCGCCGCTGTCGGCGCGCTTCTCAGCGGCCTGAACGGCACGGTTGACGTCATCGTGCCACGCGGCGGCAAAAGCCTCGTGGCGCGGGTGCAGTCGGAAGCCCGTGTGCCGGTCTTCGCGCATCTGGAAGGCATTTGTCATGTCTATATCGACAAATCGGCCGATCTCGACATGGCGAAACGTATCGTCGTCAACGCCAAGATGCGCCGCACCGGTATTTGTGGGGCGGCTGAGACGCTGCTGGTGGATGCCGCTGCCGTTTCCACCCATCTTGCGCCGCTCGTCGAAGCTTTGATCGAAGCTGGCTGCGAAGTGCGCGGTTCGCAGGCCGTTCGCGACGTGGTGGCGGGTCTCGCACCGGCAACGGAAGAGGACTGGCGCACCGAATATCTCGATGCGATCATTTCGGTCGCCGTGGTGGAGGGTATTTCAGGCGCGATCGAGCATATCGGCACCTATTCGTCCAACCACACCGAGGCGGTTATCGCCGAGGATCCCGATGTAGTCGCGCGCTTCTTCAACGAACTCGATTCGGCCATTCTCCTGCACAATGCCTCGACGCAGTTCGCGGACGGCGGCGAATTCGGCATGGGTGCTGAAATCGGCATTGCCACGGGCAAGATGCATGCGCGCGGCCCGGTCGGCGTCGAGCAGCTCACCTCGTTCAAATACCGGGTGCATGGCACCGGCCAGACACGGACCTGATATTTGCCGGCTGACAAGCGCCTCGACAGACGTTATCTCACCATGCCGCATGTGGAGCGCGGCATGGTCGTCGGCCTGTTCGGTGGTTCTTTCAATCCGCCGCATGCGGGTCACGCGCTTGTGGCCGAGATTGCGCTGCGCAGGCTCGGTCTAGACCAGCTCTGGTGGATCGTCACACCGGGCAACCCGCTGAAAAGCCGTTCGGAGCTGGCGTCTCTGGAAGATCGTATCGCCGCCTGCGAAAAGCTGGTTCACGATCCGCGCATCAAGGTGACGGCCTTCGAAAAATCACTGGGGATGAGCTATACGGCCAATACGCTCGCCAAGGTGAAGGCGAAAAATCCGCATGTCCGTTTCATCTGGATCATGGGAGCGGACAATCTGAAAAGCTTCCATCGCTGGCAGAAATGGCGGCGGATCGCCGAGACATTTCCGATTGCCGTGATCGATCGGCCAGGCTCCACGCTCTCTTATCTCTCCTCCACCATGGCGCAGGCCTTCAGCCAGGCGCGGATCGATGAGGACGATGCCGGGGTTCTGTGGAAAAAACGCGCGCCTGCCTGGGTTTTCATTCACGGTCCGCGCTCGACGCTCAGCTCCACGGCGCTGCGCAACGGTCGTAAATGACGCCTTCGATCACAAATGATGTATGTGCCGGGTGTCGATGGGTCCATATCTTGAAAAGTTAATGCTTTGATGCCACCTTTATTGTGTGACGCAGAGAATCGCGTCGCCAGTACCTGTTTTGTCATTCTTGGAAAGGAAAACCTCTGACAACAGTACACGCCAAGGGAAGAGCATTTGTTGCTATCCCGAAGGGCCAGGACAGTGGCGCCGATGCCGCCGGCCATGCCCTCGAAACCGTCCTCGCGAGCCTCGAGGACTCCAAGGCTGAAGATATCGTCTCTCTCAACATTGCCGGAAAATCGGCGCTTGCGGACTACATGGTCGTGGTCTCCGGGCGGTCGAACAGGCATGTTTCGGCGATTTGCGAGCATCTTCTCAAGGACATGAAGGATGAAGGGTTCGGAAACGCCCGCGTCGAAGGTCTCGAGACCGGAGACTGGGTGCTGATCGATACCGGCGACATCATCGTTCACGTGTTCCGACCGGAAATCCGCGCCTTCTACAACATTGAAAAAATGTGGGCGACGCCGGACATCCCGGAAGAGACGCTGCATTGATGCGGTGAGCCTTTGAGCGAGTGCATCGCTTTTGCCGAAGATCATATCTGACTTCGGAAACGGTGCCTCTGGCCGGAAATCAGACCGGCCGCATAGGAATCCGCGGGCTATGCTGTTAAGAGCGTGACCCTGTTGGGTCACGACGAATGCAGGTTTGCGATGCGGATTTCAATTTTTGCGGTGGGACGGCTGAAATCCGGCCCCGAAAAGGATCTTGCGGCCCGTTATATCGAGCGCTTGGCAAAGACCGGCCCGGCGATCGGGCTGGAGTTTTCGCGGGTGATCGAGGTTGCCGAAAGCCGCGCTTCCAATGCGGAGACCCGCAAGCGCGAAGAAGCCGCGATGCTGGAAAAACATTTGGCGGATGGTGCTGCCCTCGTGCTGCTGGACGAGCGCGGAAAGGCGCTGGACAGTCCTGCCTTTGCTTCATTCTTTGGCGATTTACGCGATAGCGGCAAGCGAGACCTCGTGATCGCCATAGGCGGAGCCGATGGGCTCGATCCCGCGCTCTACGACAAGGCGACGGCCGTTCTCAATCTCGGCAAGCTGACATGGCCGCATCAGATCGTTCGTATCCTGATCGCAGAGCAGCTTTACCGTGCCGTCACGATCCTCTCCGGTCATCCCTATCATCGCGTTTGATCGGGTTTCGATTCGGAGAATTGTCTCAATTTCAACATGAAGCTTCGCGACACCGCTGACAGCGCACGGCTTTGGCAGCGGCCTTTCCAGGGCCTCTTGGAAGATCGCAGCAAAATCCCTAATATCGGCGCTTCTGCTTCGGCATCAAAGAAAGTTCACATGGACAACAGGCCTCAACGAAAACGGCACGCTGCCCTTGCGGGCGCGGTTATTGCTGCTTTCGTCATGGGGATCGGTCCGACCTATTCGCGCGACGATGCGGGCGCCGTTCCCGCCGCAGGCGATGATTCGTCGCCGGATGCGCTGCAGACGCTGGAGAAGCGCCGCGACCAGAACCGGCAGGATCTGGAGGAGCTGGTCGACAGCATCGGTCTTTCGGAAGACAAGACAAGGAAGCTTGAGGAAAGCATCGCCTCCCTCAATCAGGATAGCGCCCGCATCCGGGAAGAGCTGATCGCATCGGCTGCCCGGCGCAAGGCGCTGGAAACCAAGATCAGCGACGGTGAGGATCGACTGGCCAAGCTTTCGGTGCGCGAGGATGGCGTCAAGGCGTCGCTGCGGGAAAGACGCGGCGTGCTGGCGGAGGTTCTGGCGGCGTTGCAGCGCATGGGCCGAAACCCGCCCCCCGCCCTTCTCGTCTCGCCGGAGGATGCGCTGGCGTCCGTGCGAAGCGCCATTCTTCTCGGCGCCGTCGTGCCCGGCATTCGCGGTGAAACCGACAAGCTGGTTGCCGCTCTCAAAGAATTGACCGATCTGAGACAGGCAATCGCTCGCGAAAAGGACGATCTTACGGGTATGATGACGGCAAGTCTGGAAGAGGAAAAACGCCTCGACCTGCTGATTGCCGAAAATGACCGCAAGAACACCCAGACGGCGGCGGAGCTGGAGGCGGAACGCAAGCGATCTGAGGAGCTTGCAAGCAAGGCGACGAGCCTCGAGGGGCTGGTCAGTTCGCTTGAAGGCGAGATTACCTCGGTGCGGGAGGCTATGGAAAAGGCGCGGGCGGAAGAGCAGCGTCTGGCCCGTCTTTCGGAGGCGGAACGCGAAAAGGAGCGGGCCGCGGCCGAGGCTGGAATGCCCGATAAAAACCGTATTGCGCCCGCATATCCCTTCGCGAGTTTGAAGGGAAAGCTGGAGCTGCCGGTTACCGGCGAAGTGTTGCGGCGCTTCGGCGATGCGGACGGAACGGGCCACTTTTCCAAGGGAATTGTCGTCGCGAGCGGACCGGAAGCCATCGTGACGGCGCCTGCAGACGGCTTCGTGGTGTTTGCCGGAGATTTTCGCAGTTATGGCCGGATGATCATCCTCAATACGGGTGATGGATATCATGTGGTGATGACGGGCATGGACAATGTGAGGACGCGGCAGGGAATGTTCGTGTTCTCCGGAGAGCCCATCGCCTCCATGGGTGCAAAAAGAGTAGCGAGTGCAGCAGCATTGGCGCTGGAAACCGACAGGCCAACGCTCTACATTGAGTTCAGGAAAGATGGTGTACCGGTTGATTCTCAACCGTGGTGGACCGCAAAAAATACCGGAAGGGCGCACAATGATTCGTAAGGTTTCGCTTCTCCTTATCGGTGGGCTTATGGGCGCCACGGCGATGAGCGTGATTTATTCGGCGAGCATGCCGGCACAGGCGGCCGGGCCTTCGACCTATAAGGAACTGTCGATCTTTGGCGATGTGTTCGAGCGCGTGCGCGCACAATATGTGACGCCGCCGGATGATGAGAAGCTGGTGGAAAACGCCATCAACGGCATGCTGAGCTCGCTCGATCCGCATTCGAGCTTCATGAATGCCAAGGATGCCAACGACATGCGCACCCAGACCAAGGGTGAATTCGGCGGTCTCGGCATCGAAGTGACCATGGAGAACGAGCTCGTCAAGGTCATTACGCCGATCGACGATACACCGGCTTCCCGTGCAGGCATTCTCGCCGGCGACTTCATTTCGGAAATTGACGGTACGCCGGTTCGTGGCCTGAAGCTGGAACAGGCGGTCGAAAAGATGCGCGGCGCGGTGAAAACGCCGATCAAGCTGACGATCATCCGCCAGGGCGCTGACAAGCCGCTCGAATTCACCGTCATGCGCGATGTCATTGCCGTTCGCGCGGTGAAGTCCCGCGTCGAGGGCGACAATGTCGGTTATTTGCGCGTCATCTCCTTTACCGAGAAGACCTATGACGATCTCGAAAAGGCGATCAAGAAGATCAAGGCGGATGTGCCGGCCGACAAGCTGAAGGGTTATGTGCTCGACCTTCGCCTCAATCCGGGCGGTCTGCTCGATCAGGCGATCAATGTCTCCGACGCCTTCCTCGAGCGTGGCGAGGTTGTTTCGACCCGTGGCCGTAACCCCGACGAGACCCGCCGCTTCAACGCGACGGCTGGCGATCTGACCGATGGCAAGCCGGTAATCGTGCTCGTCAACGGCGGTTCGGCTTCGGCTTCGGAAATCGTTGCCGGCGCCCTGCAGGATCTGCGCCGTGCGACCGTGGTCGGCACGCGTTCCTTCGGCAAGGGTTCGGTCCAGACGATCATTCCGCTCGGCGAGGCGGGTGCGTTGCGCCTGACCACGGCGCTCTATTATACGCCGTCGGGTAAATCGATCCAGGGTACGGGCATTGAGCCTGACATCAAGGTCGAACAGCCATTGCCGCCCGAGTTGCAGGGCAAGGTGACCACCGAAGGTGAATCCGGTCTTTCCGGCCACATCAAGGGTCAGAGCGAAACCGACGAAGGTTCGGGTTCCTCCGCTTATGTTCCGCCGGAAGCCAAGGATGACATCCAGCTCAACTATGCTCTGGACCTGTTGCGCGGCGCAAAGACGGATCCGTCTTTCCCGCCGAACCCGGAAAAGGCTGTGGTCAACAAGCAGTAAGATAGTGCGCCGGTCAGCCGGCGCATTCCATCTATTGCCCAACCGTTTGGACGGATCGTTCATTGCCTTCGGACCTGCGAAAACCGCTTCTGGGTCGTCAGAAAAAAAGCGCCGGTATCAACCGGCGCTTTTCCGTCATTATGGCCCTGTCGGTGCTTGCGGTTTTCTCAATCGGCGGCCTGTCCGTCTATACGGCGCTTTCGCCCGGCAATTTGCAGAAGACGGCGAGCGGGCCGGATGCACAGCCTCAGCTTGCCGAAAAGACACCTGAAATCGCACCGGCCGATGTAACGACTCCCGGCGACGCCGCCGGTCTCCAGCCGCAAAGCGGCCGCTCCGGCGCCAATATCAATCGCGAGACAATGCCGGATGGCAATGTCGTATCGGTGTACTCTCCCCGCCCGCGCGAGGGTGACGGACCGGTGCTGATGAGCGGCCAGACCTATGGTCAGGATCCGCGGATGGCGACGCGACCCAATGAGGAACTGCTGGAAGAAACCGCGTTTGGCAAATTGCCGGTTGTCGGTGCGGACGGTTTGCGGCCGATGGAGCAATATGCGCGGCCCTGGTCTGGCGCACGCGGCACCCGGGTGGCGATCGTGGTCGGCGGGCTGGGTCTCAGCCAGACGGGATCGCAAAAAGCGATCCGGGAGCTGCCGCCGGAGGTGACGCTCGGTTTTGCCGCCAGCGGCAACAGCCTGCAGCGCTGGATGCAGGAAGCGCGCCGACAGGGACATGAAATCCTTCTGCAGATACCGCTTGAGCCTTTCGGTTACCCCGGCACCAATCCCGGCCCGGACACGCTGCTGGCGGGTGATCCCGCCAAGGTCAACATCGACCGGCTGCATCGCTCCATGGCGAAGATCACCAATTACACTGGCATCATGAATTATCTCGGCGGGCGTTTCCTTGCCGAGCAGGCGGCACTGGAGCCGGTAATGCGCGACATCGGCAAGCGTGGCCTGCTGTTTCTGGATGATGGTTCTTCGGCGCAGTCGCTGAGCGGCGGCATTGCCAAGGCGATTTCCGCGCCACAGGGTTTTGCCGATATTCTGCTCGACAGTGAAGTCACCGAAGCTGCCATTCTGCGCAAGCTGGACGAACTGGAGCGAATTGCACGGCGTAACGGTCAGGCGATCGGCGTTGCTTCGGCTTTCGATGAAAGCGTTGCCGCGATCTCCAAGTGGTCGCGCGAGGCTGGCGGGCGCGGCGTCGAGATTGTCGGTGTTTCTGCGCTTGTTTCCGGGCAGGCAGGGCAGTAAACCTTGCGTGCGGCCATTTCTGGCGCTCAGACAGTGCGGGTTTCCCATGACAATCAAAGCAGAAGATTTACCTTACCGTCCCTGTGCGGGAATTATGGTGCTGAACGCCGAGGGCCTTGTCTGGGCCGGCAGGCGCATCAAGGAAGGCAATTCCGAATATGATGGCTCACCGCATCTGTGGCAGATGCCGCAGGGCGGCATCGATGACGGTGAACGGCCTCTGACGGCCGCCATTCGCGAACTCTACGAAGAAACAGGCATGAAAACGGTGAGCCTGCTTGCGGAGGCGAGCGACTGGATTCACTATGACCTGCCACCCGAACTGATCGGTATCGGTCTCAGGGGCAAATATCGCGGGCAGGCGCAGCGCTGGTTTGCGTTCCGTTTCGAAGGCGACGAAAGCGAGATCCAGATCGATCCGCCGCCGACCGGGCACACGGCCGAATTCGACGCGTGGGACTGGAAGCCGATGGAAAGCCTGCCGGAGCTCATCGTACCGTTCAAGCGCGCCGTATACGAGCAGGTCGTGGCGGAGTTCCAGCACCTTTCCGGCAAATAAAAAAGGCGGCCAAGGCCGCCTTTTCTGTTTTGTCGCCAGTGCTTATTCCGCTTCGTTGGCGGAATCGGCGTTGAGCTGGCCGTATTTTTCCTCGCCGATCTTGCCGAGCAGTTCGAGCTGGGTTTCGAGAAAGTCGATATGGCCTTCCTCGTCGATCAGCAGTTCTTCGAAAAGCTTCATGGAGACGTAGTCTCCGGCCTCATAACAGATATCACGCGATTTCTTGTAGGAGGTGCGGGCGTCATATTCGCCGGCAAGGTCGGATTCCAGAACTTCCTTGACGTTCTGGCCGATGCGCAGGGGCGCGACGGTCTGAAGGTTGGGATGGCCTTCAAGGAAGATGATGCGTGCGACCAGCTTGTCGGCGTGCTGCATTTCCTCGATGGATTCAGCACGTTCCTTTTTGGCGAGCTTCGTGTAGCCCCAGTCTTCCAGCAAACGATAGTGGAGCCAGTACTGGTTTACCGCACCGAGTTCGAGAAAAAGGGCCTCGTTAAGCCGCTCGATGACTTTTTTGTCGCCTTTCAATGTCCGCTCTCCTGTTCTCTTCATGGAATTGCTTCAGGCGGGACATAAAATCAAAAACATCGGCCTCAGTCGAGTGGCGACGGGCATGATATTCTTCGGTGGTTTTGATGATCAGGTCGACAACGGTGGGGAAACAGCCGCAGCAGCGGCCACGTTTTTCCATGGCGTGATACACTTTTGCAGGAACGATGAGCTGCCAACAGTCCTCGTCGAGGAGCTCGTTGATGACGTCCCGGATATCGTGATCGGTGATGTAATTGCAGCTGCAAACCAGCATGATGGACTGCCTGTATGACGCAACACGTTGTTTTCGTTCTTAAACCAAAACAGGACAGCAAATGTCAAGAAAAACCTCTTAATGAGTCGCTGAGGATTTTCTAGACTCATTCTAAACTATACAAAAACTATCGTATTTTCATTAGTTTAGGCTACGTGTCATTCCAGTGTTTCATCTTCAAGTTTTTGTGCGCGGCAAGATTATTGAAGCCGAGATCACGGAAAGTTTACTGGGTTCAGGAGGCCGGGAAGTCAGGATCGACGGCCCTCAGGCGAAATATTGTCCGCCATTGGCCGTCATGGTCGAACCGGTGATGAAACCGGCCTCGTCGGAAACCAGAAACAGAACGCAGCGTGCGATTTCTTCCGGCTCACCCAACCGTCCAACGGGAATTTGCGGCACGATCCGTTCTGCCAGAACCTTCTCCGGTATAGCTCTCACCATCTCCGTGCCGATATAGCCGGGGCAGATGGCGTTAACGGTAATATTGCGGCTGGCGCCTTCCTGGGCGAGCGCCTTGGTAAACCCGATGTCGCCCGCTTTCGAGGCGGAATAATTGGCCTGTCCCGCCTGGCCTTTCTGGCCATTGATGGAGGAGATGTTGACGATGCGGCCGAAGCCGCGGTCGCGCATGCCCGGCCATACGGGGTGGGTCATGTTGAACACGCCAGTAAGGTTGGTATCGATAACCTCGCGCCATTGCTGCGGCGACATTTTATGGAACATCGCATCGCGGGTGATGCCGGCATTGTTGACGAGCACCTCGACGGGACCGAAGGTCTCTTCCACCCTGGCTATGCCATTGACGCAGGCGTCATAGTCGCGCACGTCCCACTGAAAAGCGGGGATGCCGGTTTCTTTCTGGAATGCTTCCGCCCTGTCCGTCGTGAAGGCATAATTGACGGCCACCCGGTAGCCGGCTGCCTGCAGGGCGCGGGCGATTGCGGCGCCTATGCCGCTCGTCCCGCCGGAAATCAACGCAACCCGGCTCATATCGGCCTCCATGACCTGTCATTGAAGCGCCTGCATATGCAAGGATGCTTCCATATCTTGCAGAACTTGTTCGTCGTGCTCACCGGCCACAGAAATGCGGCCAATGGGAGGCCGCTTCTACCCTATTGCGCGCTGAACCGGAATTGCTTTTTGGCAAGTCGTGCGGCGGTTTCAGAGCGCTTCGATGCACATGGCGACACCCATGCCGCCGCCGATGCAGAGCGTTGCGAGACCCTTCGACACGTTACGGCGGCGCATTTCGAAAATCAGGGTGTTGAGGACGCGCGCGCCGGAGGCGCCGATCGGATGACCGATGGCGATCGCCCCGCCATTGACGTTGACGATCGCAGGATCAAGGCCAAGTTCGCGCACCACGGCGCATGACTGGGCCGCAAAGGCTTCGTTGGCTTCCACAAGGCCAATATCACCGATCGACCAGCCGGCCTTGGCCAGCGCCTTGCGGGAGGCAGGGATGGGACCGGTGCCCATGATTTGCGGATCGACGCCTGCCGTTGCCCAAGAGGCGATACGGGCGAGCGGCCTGATGCCGCGCTTTCCTGCTTCCTGTTCCGACATCAAAAGCGTGGCGGCGGCGCCATCGTTCAGACCGGAGGCGTTGCCGGCCGTGACCGTCCCTTCCTTGTCGAAGGCGGGGCGCAGCTTGGCCATGGTTTCCAGCGAAGCTCCGGCGCGGATATGCTCATCTGTATCAATGACGATATCGGCTTTGCGGCCCTTCACCGTGAAAGCCACGATCTCATCTGCAAAACGGCCAGCGCTTTGCGCGGCTTCGGCCTTGTTTTGCGATGCGACGGCGAATTGGTCCTGCTCGTCGCGGGAAAGCTGCCATTGGCGGGCGATGTTTTCAGCGGTGATGCCCATGTGATAGCCATAAAAGGCGTCAGTAAGGCCATCTTTCAGCATGGTGTCGATCATCTTGAAATCGCCCATCTTCACGCCGCCGCGCAAATGGGCGCAGTGGGGAGCCATGGACATGGATTCCTGTCCGCCGGCAATGACGATATTTGCGTCGCCGGTCGCGATCTGCTGCATACCGAGGGCCACGGCACGCAGGCCGGAGCCGCAAAGCTGATTGAGACCGAAGGCGGTCGCTTCCTGTGGAATGCCGGCCTTCATGGCAGCCTGCCGCGCCGGGTTCTGCCCCTCGCCCGCCGTCAGGACCTGACCGAGAATGACTTCATCGATTTCGTTTGCCGCGACACCGGCACGCTCCAGCACAGCGCTGATGACGGTCGCCCCGAGTTCGTGGGCTGGCGTATTGGCGAAGTGGCCATTGAAAGAGCCGACGGCTGTGCGCGCGGCGCTGGCAATCACGATTGAAGGCAGGGTCATCAGTTTTCTCCTCACTTGCGGGCGGAGACTGGCAAAGCTTTCAATACAAGTCAAATGGCGAAAGTTGCTTTAAAAGATGTTGCTAAATCACACTAAAATCTTGCGGAAAATTGCTGCGCAAAAAACAAACTGTTGCGATGCACAAAACATTTGTCAGAGGGCTCGTTTTGCGCATACACTTTGCGCCGGGAAGAGCAAGAAGACCAAAAAACAAGAAAATACCATCATCGCGAGGAGGCGGGCATGGCGAAACACGACGGCGAAACAATCATTAAAAAATACGCTAACCGGCGGCTCTACAACACCGGCACCAGCACCTATGTGACGCTCGATGATCTGGCGCAGATGGTCAAGCGCGGCGAGGACTTCAAGGTTCAGGATGCCAAGTCTTCCGAAGACATCACGCATGCGGTGCTGACGCAGATCATCGTCGAACAGGAGGCCAAAACCGGCAATACGTTGCTGCCGACGGCGTTTCTGCGGCAATTGATCTCCTATTACGGCGACCAGATGCAGATGGTCGTGCCGACATTTCTCGAACATTCGATGAAGACCTTTTCCGATCAGCAGAGCCAGATGCAGGAACATATGGCCAAGGCTTTCGGCGATGGCTCGCTTGCCCGCAATTTTCAGGCGCCGCTGCAAATGATGGAAGAGCAGATCCGTCGTAATACGGAACTGTTCCGGCAGGCGATGCAGGGTTTCACACCTTTCGCAATGCCGCAGGCGCCCAAGGAAACCCGCAAGCCGAATGCATCCGAAATCGATGAGCTGAAGGCGCAGTTGCGCGCATTGCAGCAAAAGCTCGATCAGCTTTGATCCTGTCGGGCCGATGCCCGGTTTCAGCAAACCGCATCGGCTTTTGCTTCAGACTTTCAGCCTGCCGTTCTTTCCGGCACGCGCAGCAACAGCAGGAATCCGGATCCCAGAAATACGATGAGCGTCGCCATGCCGATATGGGCTGAGCCGCTTATTGTGGTTGCTATGGAAAACGACAGCGTCGCCATGAAGCTGGTGGCGCGTCCGGAGAGCGCATAGATACCGAAATAACGGCCCGCCTCCGCCACGGTGATGTTGCGGGCGAGATAAGATCGTGACGAGGCCTGAACGGGGCCGAAGGCAAGGCCGATCAAAACGCCATAAAGCAGATAGGCCTTTTCCGCGCCGGTGGCGAAGATGCCGCCATTATCTGCGGTCGACAATTGTAGCAGGCCGAACAGGGTGGAGTCTTTGTCCGTCGAGACGAGTCCGAGCGTCGCGAGCAGCAGGAGCGACAGGCTAATCAGAATGGTGATACGAGAACCGAGTGTCTGATCGACGCGCCCGGCCGTGAAACAGCCTGCGATGGCAACTATATTAAGCAAAATGCCAAAAAGGCCTATTTCCATAGTCTCCCAGCCGAACATTCCGGCAGCAAACGTTCCTCCGAGGATGATGAGCCCATTCACGCCATCCTGATACAGCATCCGGGCGATGAAAAATCGTAGCAGAAGCGGGCGGCTGCGCAGCTCACGCAACGTGTTGTTAAGTTCAGAAAGCCCTGAGCGGATCGCCACGCCGAAGGGCAGGCCCCTTCTCGCATCGGGCGTGAACAGGAACATTGGTAGAATGAAGACGAGATACCAGATTGCGGCAATTGGCCCGGTTACTCGCGCATCCGCACCGCTGGCGGGGTCCAGTCCTAAGAGCGGCGTAATTCCGGCCAATGTCAGCCCGGTTTTAGGGCTTGCGGCCAGAAGCGTCACCACGGCGGTCAGCACCACCATCCCGCCGAGATAACCAAGCCCCCAGGCGACATTGGAAATGCGCCCGACATTTTGCGGGTTGGTCAGCCGCGGCATCATGGAATCGTTGAAGACAATCGAGAATTCGGCCGCGATGGAAGCGAGGATAATACAGATAATCGGCAGGATGAGCGGCGATCCGGGTGTTGCGAACCACAGGAAGAAAAGACTGACGATCTTGATGGCGGCAAAAAAGGCGATCCACGGCTTGCGTGCGCCGGACTGGTCGGCGATGGAGCCGAGAATGGGGGAGAAGAGGGCGATGATGATCGACGACACCGTCGCCATGTTGCTCCAAGTTGCCTGCGCCGAAATCGGATCATCGGTAAGCCGTGCGACGAAATAGGGTCCGAAAACGAAGGTCGTGACGACCGTGAAAAACGGCTGCGCCGCCCAGTCGAACATCACCCAGCCCCAGATGCCGCGTTTGGCAACCACTGTTTCCGCATTTGGGGAAGGGACAGTCATTCATCGTCCTATCGGAAAATCGGGAAATAAAATGCGCGACGCGCGTGCATCGGTCTTGTCTGGCGCCATCCGGGGGGACCCGGATGGCGTTTTTTGAGGCTGCCGATCAGCGTGCCTGAACGATATCGCCAAGCAGCCCGGCCGCGACCGTCAGACGGGCAAGGTTGGTATCGCCGCTGTCGCTGAGCGCGCCGAGTTCGGAGACGATGCGGTTGACCCGCACGCGGTCCGCTGCGTACCAGGCCTGAACCGGATCCTTTTCTTTTGCATATTCGGTCAGCGCGGAGATGACGATCCGGCGTCTCGACGAGGAGATCTGGTCCTGGCTGCGGAGGAGAGCCAGGCTCTCGTAATGATCCGCCGGTGTGATGCGCTGGCTTGCATCCAGCAGACGCGCGACGCGGAAGGTCGACGAGACGGTGGCATAGCTTTCGGCGGCGCGGGCAAGCGTCGTACCGGCGCTTTCGGCGATGCGCATGATCTCCGGCACATAGACGAGCAGGGAAAGCGTATCGAGTTCCTCCAGAAGACCGGAGGGAACGCCGTCAATTTCCGTGACGCCGAGTTCGCGGCGATACTTCGCAGCTGCCGGCGATAGCGTCTTGATGGCGGTTTTCAGGCGCTCGATTTCGGTCGCCATGTCACCTGCGGCCGCACCGGCGCTCCCGGTTTGCAGGTAAAGCCTGCTCGCATCCGAGAAGATGCGCGTGATCGTGGCATAAAGCTCGTTCTGGACTTCACCGCCGACCTTGCCGTCAAGCGCGTCGACTTCGCTCCACAGGCGTTTGAGGCCGAAACCATCTTCGACGATCACCGCAGCCTTGACGACGTCGGCCGCCAGAAGGCCGCTCGCATCGGCAAGTTTCTGCACAAAGCCCGGGCCGCCGCGATTGACGACGGCATTGGCGAGCGCGGTGGCGACGATTTCGCGGTGCAGACGATGCGATTTGATATCGTCTGCGTAGTTCTTCTGCATCTTGGCCGGGAAATAATCGACCAGAAGATGCTGGAGATAGGGTTCGTCGGGAAGCGTGCTTGCCACCAATGCATCGAACAAGGTGAGCTTGGCATAGGAAAGGAGCACGCCGATTTCCGGCCGGGTCAGCGGTTTGCCGGTGGCGTATCTTTCGCTGAATTCGGCATTGTTCGGCAGGGTCTCGACCTTGCGGTTCAGTTGTCCGGTCGCCTCCAGCGCGCTCAGCAGGCGGCCGAGTTCTTCGCGGTTCGAAAGGCCCAGCCGCTCCGTCAGCGAGATCGCCAGCGATTGCAGGTAGTTGTTGCGCAATACCAGCTGCGCCACTTCCGGCGTCATGGAAGCGAGAAGCTGGTTGCGTTTCGGCATCGTCAGGCGACCGCTGTTAACGGCGGAGGCAAGCGCGATCTTGATGTTGACCTCGACGTCCGAGGAGTTCACACCGGCCGAGTTGTCGATGGCGTCGGAATTGCATCGGCCGCCCGAAAGCGCATAGGCGATGCGCCCCTTCTGGGTGATGCCCAGATTGGCGCCTTCGCCGATGACCTTGGCGCGCAGCTCGGTTGCGTTGACGCGGATCGGGTCGTTCGCCCTGTCACCCACCTCGGCATTGGTTTCCACCGCCGCCTTGATGTAAGTGCCGATGCCGCCGAACCACAGAAGATCGGTTGGCGCCTTCAGGATGGCCGTCATGATCTCGAAGGGCGTGGCGACGGATTTGTCGATGCCGATGGCGACCACGGCTTCCGGTGTCAGCGTCACCGATTTTTCGGAGCGCGAGATGATCATCGCGCCGGCGGAGAGGGCCGAACGATCGTAATCCTGCCAGCTGGAACGCGGCAGTTCGAAAAGCCGCTTGCGTTCGGCAAAGGACCCGTCGGTGTCGGGGTCCGGATCGATGAAAATATCGCGGTGATCGAAGGCGGCGATAAGCCTGATCTTTTCCGACAGCAGCATGCCGTTGCCGAAAACGTCGCCGGACATATCGCCCACGCCCGCCACCGTGAAGGGGGTGGTCTGGATGTCGGTGTCCATTTCACGGAAATGGCGTTTCACCGTTTCCCAGGCGCCACGGGCGGTAATACCCATCTTCTTGTGGTCGTAACCGGCCGAACCGCCCGATGCGAAGGCGTCGTCCAGCCAGAAACCGGCCTCATGGGCAAGACCGTTTGCCGTATCGGAGAAGGTTGCTGTTCCCTTGTCGGCGGCAACGACGAAATAGGGGTCGTCACCGTCGAGCCGCAGCGTGTCGGCTGGCGGCACGATGGCATCGTCGACGATATTGTCGGTGATGGACAGCAGGGTGCGGATATAGGTCTTGTAGGCCTCGCGGCCGGCATTGAAGACCTCGTCGCGGGAGCCGCCGGCCGGCAGATTCTTCGGGAAGAAGCCGCCCTTGGCGCCGACCGGAACGATCACCGCATTCTTGACCTGTTGCGCCTTGACGAGACCGAGCACTTCCGTGCGGTAATCCTGGCCGCGATCCGACCAGCGCAGACCGCCGCGCGCGACCTTGCCGAAGCGAAGATGCACGCCTTCGACCTCTGTTCCGTAGACGAAGATTTCGCGGAAGGGACGTGGGTCGGGCAGGCCGTCCAGATGTTTCGGATCGAACTTGAAGGCCAGCAGGTCACGCGGCGTGCCGTCGGCATTTTTCTGGAAGTAGTTGGTGCGCAGCGTCGCGTCGATGGCGTTGACGTAACGCCTGAGCGTGCGGTCCTCGTCGAGATTGGGAACGCCGCTCAATGCCGCTTCGATTGCCTTGTGTATTTCGGCGAGTTTCTTCAGCCGCTTCTTTTCATTGACAGACGGATCGAAGCCGGCCTTGAACAGCGCGAAAATATTGCGGGAAATCGCCGGATACTTATAGAGCGTTTCGGAAATATGCTCCTGCGAATAGACGATGCCGGTCTGGCGGAGATAACGCGCATAGGCGCGCAGCACGGAGACTTCGCGCACGGTGAGGCCGCAGGCGAGGATCAGGCGATTGAAGTTGTCATTGTCTACCTTGCCGGAGAAGGCGGCGAGGAAAGCTTCTTCGAGTTTCTGTCCATAGTGCGGCAGATCGAGCGTCGTTCCCTTGGCGACGGACAGTTCCATGTCGTGCAGCACGATGTCGCGCTTTTCGCCATCCGAAACGACGCCGATATCGAAGGTGCGTTCGCTGATGACGTTGAAACCGAGATTTTCGAGCAGCGGCACGCGGCGCGAAAGCGGCAGGTGGCCATCGCGGTGGAAAATCTTGAGCGACAGCGTTTCCGCCGACTGACCTTCCTGCTGGTAAAATTCGATGCGGACCGGTTCGCCCTTCGCGGCACCGAGAATATCCGGCATGTCGCCGATCGCTTCTTCCGGCGTGAAGGCTTCCTGATAGGCCTGATCGACCTCCAGCACCGGTGCACCCGGCTCGGAGAGGGCGACGAAATGGTCTATCCAGCGCGCCGCGATGTCGCTGACGGCGTCTTCGAGCTTGTCCTGGGCGATGCGCGGCGTCTTGCCTTCCGTTCGGCCGACAATGAAGTGGACGCGGGCGACGGCGCCTTCGGGGAAGGCGGGGTAATAGGCGGAAATATGCCCGTCATAGACCCTGCTCAGATAATCGCCGATCTTCTCGCGCACATAAGAATTATACTCCTCGCGCGGAACGAAGATGAGGGCCGAAACGAAACGGTCGAAACGGTCGATACGTGCAAGCACGCGCACGCGCGGCCGGTCGCTCAGTTCCATGATCTGCTCGACGAAGCGGATCAGAAGATCGGTTTCGATCTGGAAAAGATCGTCACGCGGATAGGCTTCCAGCGTGTTCTGCAGGATGCGCCCCGAGTGGCTGTTCGGATCGAAGCCGAAATGCCGCTCGACTTCCGCCACCTTGGCGCGCAGCAGCGGTATCTGCTTGACCGAGCGCGTATAGGCGGTGGCGGTGAAGAGGCCGACGATGCGCAGTTCGCCGATGACATTGCCGTCCTCGTCGAAGCGCTTGATGCCGATGTAATCCATATAGGCGCGGCGGTGCACGATGGATTTCACATTGGCCTTTGTGACGATGAGGAAATCCGGGCCGTCGAGGAAGGCAAGGATTTCCGGCGTCGTCGTCACGGCATTCTTGCCAAGGCGCAGCACGCGGACATCCGGATCGCTGAGGCTGCCGAGGCCGACGCCGTCACCGCGCTCGATCTTCGCGTTCTTCCCCTTGCCGGAATAGGTGTAGTCACGCATGCCGAGGAAGGTGAAATTGTCGTTGCGAAGCCAGTTGAGGAATTCGACGGCTTCTGCACGCTCGGTCTTGCGCCGTGACGAGCCGCGCTTGGACAATTCATCCAGCGCCTCGTCGAGTTTCGCCAGCATGGGCCGCCAGTCGCGATAGGCGAACTGAACCTGCGTCAGCACGAAGCGCAGTCTTTCTTCCAGCGCTGCTGCGGCTTGCGGCGTGAGCGGCGCGATATGCAGCTGGATGAGGCTGATATTTTCAGCGGGATCATCCTCGGGTTCCGCAAGACGGTAGCCTGCCTGCGCGCTTTCGTCGCGCACCAGGATCGGATGCACCGCGAGGTAAAGACCGCGATAGCTGCTGGTGACTTCGCCCATGACAGAATCGTAAAGGAAGGGCATATTGCGGCCAATAATGGTCAGGACCGTTACCGGAATATCCCGCGGCGAAACGCCCTCCACCTGGGAGATGTCGATGTACGGAGCGTCTCCGGTCCAGTGCGAAAGCGCCTCGAAACTGTGAGCGGCGCTCGCAGCCAGCATCTCAGCGGAATAATATTCTATATCGTCGGCGCTTGCCCTTCCATAAAGAATACCCGGATCAAGAAATTGGACATTTTCGGCAATTGCCTGCTGGCGCGCTTTTTCGATCTGTTTTTCGCGTTTTGGATTGTTTCTGTAGCCCATTTGACGTGGATTCCTCCAAAAATCACACTTTAATATAAAAAAGCATCGCCAATTTGCGGATTTTGCCTTTTCAGTCGAATCGGATATTGGCGTGGAATTACGAAGAGTTTAAGAGGCTTTCGTGTTTCTTCAGTTTGGAAACGAAATTTTTTTGCTCCTTTTGCCGTGAGGCCTGTCTCGAAGCATTTTGACAGTATTTCTGCGGCTAATTTTTAGGCGGTTCTTTGGCTGCCATGTGATGTTGCGGCCACGGTCGAAGCAAATTATTGATTTGCGCCTATTTTTGTGGTACACCAACGACACTGATCCACAGCGTGGCATTTGTGTGCCCAAAAACACCACGAAAGCAACACCTCTTTTGCACGCGGTTTCCGTGACATATCGAGCGTTTACGTTATCGAACCCCGCAAGACGGGAAGGTGTGTTTTTGCGTGCACGGCTGGACCAGTGCGGAGTCACCTGACGGTTCCCCCGTCTCATCAGGGCCTGACCGACCCAACCCCGGCATCCCCGGGTATGTAACAGGGAGTTTTTAGAACGAATGACGACCCAGCAGAAGAAATCTCCAGCACATCACGGTTTCAAGACCGGTGAAGCGATTGTGTATCCCGCTCATGGTGTCGGTACCATTTCTGCCATCGAGGAACAAGAAGTCGCCGGCATGAAGCTTGAGCTTTTTGTCATTGATTTCGAAAAAGACAAGATGCGTCTTAAAGTTCCCGTCGCCAAAGCCGTCAGCATCGGCATGCGCAAGCTTTCCGAAGGCGATTTTGTCGAGCGGGCGCTGAAAGTGGTGCAGGGCAAGGCGCGTGTGAAGCGTACCATGTGGTCGCGCCGCGCGCAGGAATATGATGCGAAGATCAATTCCGGCGATCTCATCGCGATTGCGGAAGTCGTGCGCGATCTCTACCGTGCGGAAAATCAGCCGGAGCAGTCCTATTCCGAGCGTCAGCTTTATGAAGCTGCTCTCGACCGCATGGCGCGCGAAATCGCCGCCGTCAACAAGATGTCCGAAACCGAGGCTGTTCGCCTGGTGGAAGTGAACCTTGCCAAGGGCCCCAAGCGCGGCAAGACCGTCGAAGAGGACGATTCTCAGGACGAAGCCGCTTAATAACCGGCTTTCTCCCTCTAAAAAAACCCGCCTTGATGGCGGGTTTTTTGTTGCCCGATTGCAGGCTGAAATTCACAGGATGCGGATTTTCGTGCCTTTGCGCAGATGCGGCAGGATGCGCCGCATGTCACGGGGATGAAGGGCGACGCAGCCCGCGGTCGGCTCATATCCCGGCCTGATCAGATGCATGAAGATCGCCGAGCCGCGGTTGCGGCGTCTCGAGGTGATATTCCAGTCGAGCACCAGGCAGACGTCGTAGAGGCTGTCCTTCCGCATCATCTCTTCATGGCTCGGGGCGAAGGGCGCCTTGACCAGCCTGTTGTAACTGGGGCTACGGGGCTCGTCGCACCACAGCATGGACTTGCGTGTTCGCTGCATCGGCAGTGCCGTGGCGATGCCGGGAAGGCGGTCGCCGCGATAAAACCCGTGCAGCAGGCCGATGGTGGAGATGGGAGATTTTCCGTCTCCCTCGCGTTTCAGCGCAGTGCGGCCATTGCGTCCGATCGCGGCTGGAAAGGTGAGATGCCCGAGCTGGACGATGGCGCGGCTGATTTTCGACGGGACCGGCCGAACCATGAGCGTCGATGCGCGTTTACGTTGTCTTACGGGCTGGGTGCTCATGTTTTTCACGAGATTTTGCTTTGCAGGTTATTTAACGTGAAGTCATAGCACTTCGTTATATCATGGCAATGGGTTGACCTTTTATCGGCAAACCGCTGAATTGGCTGATAATTAGAGCGCCGGGCGTCTTTTGGGATGCATAAGGGACGCTCTAACTCTTTTAAACTACGCATCGTGTCTCTCGAAAATCGAGCCTGATTTTTGGGCCGATGCGCTAAAGTAAGAAAGGCTGAGAATCCGAATGACGGCTCGCACTATCCTTCTGGTGGACGATGACGACGATCTTCGGGAGACGCTGACCGAGCAATTGTCTCCCTATGAGGAATTCTCGCTGCTCAGCGGCGCCAATGCCGCGCAGGCGATGCAGACCGCCAAGACCGCCCAGGTCGATCTTCTGATCATGGATGTCGGCCTTCCGGATATGGACGGCCGTGAGGCGGTAAAGCTGTTGCGCAAGGGCGGCTTCAAGGCGCCGATCATCATGCTGACCGGGCATGATACCGATTCCGATACTATTCTTGGGTTGGAAGCCGGGGCGAATGACTATGTGACGAAACCCTTCCGTTTCGCCGTGCTTCTGGCGCGTATCCGGGCGCAGCTGCGTCAATACGAGCAGAGTGAGGATGCGGTTTTCACCGTCGGTCCCTATCAGTTCAAGCCCAGCCAGAAGCTGTTGACGACGGAGGACGGCAAGAAAATCCGGCTGACGGAAAAGGAAGCGGCGATCATCCGTTATCTCTACCGCGCCGGCAGCACCGTCGTTACCCGCGACGTCCTGCTGGAAGAGGTCTGGGGTTACAATTCCGGTGTGACAACGCATACGCTGGAAACGCATGTCTATCGTCTGCGCCAGAAGATCGAACGCGACCCGTCCAACGCCGAGATTCTGGTGACCGAGAACGGCGGATACAAGATCGTTCCCTGAGCAGGTGCTTCTTTTTACCTGTTATGTGTCCAAAGCTCACGCTGCGCGTCCGAAAAGGCGCGCGGCGTTCTAACAGCTTGTATTTTGAGGGCCGATATTGGAAAACCGCTATAGTGGTGCAGGCGTTTTTCCGGAGTAACGATCGACATGGCCTTGACGGACGATATCATGCTGCTGGGGCAAGTGCCGTTATTTGCGGGGTTCAGCGATGACCAGTTGCGGCTTATCGCCTTCGGTGCGGAGCGCCGCCGTGTATCGGCCGGACAGACATTGTTTCGGGAACACTCGCCGGCCGAATGCGCTTTTGCGGTGACGGCTGGCCATTTCGAGCTTTTCACGGCAGGGCGGGATGGCAAGCCCGTGCTGCAGGCGACGCCGGGCAAGGGGGCGCTGCTTTCGGAGCTTGCGCTTTTCACGCTCTGCGAACGGAAGTTTACTGCCGTGGCAGTGGAGGATTCCGAAGTCATCCGCATAACGCGCATCCTCTTCCACCGGCTGGTGGAGGAGTTTCCGGAGGTTGCCGATATCGTGTCGGCGCGTATTCGCGACAATATCGCGTCGCTGGCGGCAGGGGCGGCTCGTTTGCAGAACCGCTTCGTCTGACGCCAGACAATTCAGCCTGTTCAGAATCGGAAATGGGCGGTGACGGGAACATGGTCGGATGGCCGGTTCCAGCCGCGGGCCTCGCGCAATATGTCGATTTTTTCGAGCGAGGAACCGAGATCCTGCGAAGACCAGATGTGGTCGAGGCGGCGGCCGCGATCAGCCGCTTCCCAGTCCTTGGCGCGGTAGCTCCACCAGGTATAGATCTTTTCTGTCTCCGGCACGTTCAGGCGCATCAGATCGAGCCAGTTGCCCTTTTTCATGATGTCAAGCATGCCTTCGGTTTCGACGGGCGTATGGCTGACGATCTTCAGAAGCTGCTTGTGCGACCAGACGTCATTTTCGAGCGGTGCGATGTTGAGATCGCCGACGAGAATGGACGAGGTGCCAGGCACGCCATCGGCGCGCAGCGCCTTCATTTCCTCGATAAAATCCAGCTTGTGGCCGAATTTCGGATTGATCGAGCGATCCGGCTCGTCCCCGCCTGCCGGCACATAAAAATTATGCAGTCGCACGCGGCGCGATCCGACCTGGAAAATCGCGGAAATATGCCGCGCATCGCCGACGCCACAATAATCCTGCCGATGGTCTTCGATCAGCGGAATCTTCGAGGCGATGGCGACGCCGTGATAGCCCTTCTGGCCATGGATGATGACATGCTCATAACCGAGCGCCTTCAGCGGCTTCATCGGAAACTCGCCATTCGGGCATTTCGTTTCCTGCAGGCAGAGAATGTCGGGTTTGTAACGTACCAGAAACTGCTCAACAATCGGCATTCTGAGCCTGACCGAGTTGATGTTCCAGGTGGTTATCGAAAACGACATGCATGTGCTCCGCTTTTACTGCCGCGAGCCGCCTGGCTCGTGACATGTTTCCGGGGCGCAGGCTTATAACATTGCGACGAAAACGGGAATGTATTTTAGCGGTAAAATGAAAAAGGCGACCGCAGGGTCGCCTTTCCAAGAATTTCCTTGGGGCTTGAAGCCTCAGCCGCCTTTGCGGACTTCCTCGTAATTGATGTTGAAGACGCGTTCATCCAGGTTCACGCCGGTCTGGACGTTGAAGATCATGACGGTCGTGTCCTTGTTCTGGGCATCGGTCGTGGTCCATTGCCTCAGATCGAAGGTCTTCGGATCGAACATCAGGGTAATTGTGGAATCGCCGAAGACGCTCTTGTCGCCCAGCACGATGGTGGTCAGGTCCGATTCTTCCTTGACGTTGCGAACCTTCTGATTGCCGAGATCGATCTTGTCGGACAGAAGCAGGCTGAGCGGCGTCTTGGAGAGCGGATAAAGATCCCACGTCTTGAGCTTCATATTGCCGATAACGACGTTCTTGCCGTCGGCGATGACCCGCATGGGCGAGGGGTCTTCGTAGTTGAAGCGGAGTTTGCCGGGGCGTTCGATGTAGAACTTGCCGCCGGTCTGTTCACCGCGCGGGCCGAACTGGACGAATTCCCCCATCATGGTTTTGACCGATGAGAAGTGATTGGCGATTTTCTGCGCTGTCGCCGTGTTGCCGGCTGCCTGGGCAAAGGCGTCAAGCGGCGACAGGCCGGCCATGATTGCGGCCATGGAAAATGCCGTCAGCACGCCACGACGCGTCACGCTGTTTTGCGGTGTGTTTGCGTTGGCCGTTTCGCCGGTGGTGAGGTCGTTCATTCTATTCTCCTTCATCGCAGCGATTGTCCGCATAAAAGGCGGCGGCTTCATGACGTTGAAAGCGTGTAATAACGCTTCTTCGCCCCGCTTGGTTGCGGACGTTACCGCTCGATGATGTCTGCTTCCGTCGGTACGAGTATTTCACGTTTTCCGGCGTGGTTGGCGGGGCCGATAATGCCCTCCTGCTCCATGCGCTCGATCAGCGAGGCGGCGCGGTTGTAACCGATGCCGAGACGCCGCTGCACATAGGAGGTGGAGGCTTTGCCATCGCGAAGCACGACGGCCACGGCCTGATCGTAAGGGTCCTCGGAATCGGAGAAACTGCCGGCGCCGGTCGGGCCGCCGCCATTGCCTTCCTCGTCGTCTTCCTCGGTAATCGCTTCCAGATATTCCGGTGCGCCCTGTGTCTTCAGATAGGCGACGATCTCTTCCACCTCGTTGTCGGAAACGAAAGGACCGTGCACGCGCTGGATGCGTCCGCCGCCTGCCATATAGAGCATGTCGCCCATGCCGAGCAGCTGTTCGGCGCCCTGTTCTCCAAGGATGGTGCGGCTGTCGATCTTCGACGTCACCTGGAAGGAAATGCGGGTCGGGAAGTTTGCCTTGATCGTGCCGGTGATGACGTCGACGGAGGGGCGCTGGGTCGCCATGATGACATGGATGCCCGCGGCGCGCGCCATCTGCGCTAGGCGCTGCACCGCGCCTTCGATGTCCTTGCCGGCGACCATCATCAGGTCGGCCATCTCGTCGATGATGACGACGATATAGGGCAGGGGCTTCAGATCGAACTCTTCCGTTTCGTAGATCGCCTCGCCGGTCTGGCGGTCGAAGCCGGTCTGCACCGTGCGGGTGAGTATCTCGCCCTTGTCGAGCGCCTGCTGCACGCGGCTGTTGAAGCCGTCGATATTGCGCACGCCGATCTTCGACATCTTCTTGTAGCGCTCTTCCATCTCGCGCACCGTCCACTTCAGCGCCACGACGGCCTTTTTCGGATCGGTAACGACGGGAGAGAGCAGATGCGGAATGCCGTCATAGATCGACAGTTCGAGCATTTTCGGGTCGATCATGATCAGCCGGCACTGTTCCGGCGACATGCGGTAAAGCAGCGATAGGATCATGGTGTTGATGGCGACCGACTTGCCCGAACCTGTGGTGCCGGCAACGAGCAGATGCGGCATCTTGGCGAGATCGGCGATGACGGGTTCGCCGCCGATGGTCTTGCCGAGCGCCATGGCGAGTTTGGCCTTGCTGTTTTCGAAATCGCGGCTGCCGATCAGTTCCCGCAGGAACACGGTTTCGCGCGTCTGGTTCGGCAGTTCGATGCCGATGGCATTGCGGCCGGGAACGACGGCGACACGGGCGGCGATCGCGCTCATGGAGCGGGCAATGTCATCGGCAAGGCCGATGACGCGCGAGGATTTGATGCCGGGCGCGGGCTCCAGTTCGTAGAGCGTGACGACCGGGCCGGGGCGGACATGAATGATTTCGCCCTTGACGCCGAAATCCTCGAGAACGCCTTCCAGAAGGCGGGCGTTCTGTTCCAGCACTTCCTCGCTTAGCATATTGTCGCGCACGACATTCTTCGGCTCCGCCAGAAGGTGGACGGTGGGGAGCTGGAAACCGTCTGCGGCGATGAAAGAGGCCTGCGCTTCCCTTGCCACGCGCTCACTGGGCTTCGGGCGTGCGGAAGGGGCGGTTATTCTGGGCTGCCCGCGTCCCGGCGCCTGTCGGGCCGTGAATTTCTGGTCGGACTCGTCGTCGGAGAGAATGCCGTTCGGCAGCCTGCGTCCATCCGCGTCGAAGGTTTGTTCGTCATCCATGTCCTCGTCATGATCGAGCGCGATGGAGGGAGGTGACATCTGGCGACGCGATGCGGCGCGTTCTTCGAAAGACGGCTCTGCGCGCTGGTCGAGGCGGTTGATCGCGGTCTTGAGGCGCGACGGTTCGTTCAGCGTGCCGAATTCATATTCGTTGAAGTCGTAAGGATGTTCGAATTCATCGTGCAGTGATTTCGACTTCAGGCCGAACAGGCGGCGCAGGCGCGCCTGGGTGATGTACCAGTAATGCGCCAGCGCGCCGAAGGCGAGCATATTGGCGAAGAAACCCTCGCCGTCGTCTTCGTCATCCTCTTCGGCCTCACGGGCGGCGCGGGCCTTGCTGGGGGCGACGGGAGCGGCCTCTTCGCGTTCCAGCTCGTCATCCAGACCGCCAACGACACCGGCGGCAAACAGCATCAGCCATGCGGCAGGCGCCGCGAATATCAGACCCAGTACCGTGGCAATCGTGCCGGTGGGGTAAGCGCCGATAAAAAGGGCGGGAAAACGCAGGATCATGTCACCGATGACGCCGCCGATGCCGTTCGGCAGCGGCCATGTCACGGGGGCCGGAAAGCAGCCGAGCGAGGCGGCGCAGACGATGGCGCCTGCGACCCAGGCCACAAGGCGAACGGGTATGCGGTGGAATTTGCAGCCGGCGATCAGCGCGATCGCCCAGGCGATGACAGGCAGGAGCGAGATGATTGCGGAAAGCCCGAGGAACTGCATCACGATATCGGCGAAAATCGCACCGCCGTAACCCAGAAGATTGGTGGGCTGGTTTCCTGTCGCGTAGGAGAGGCTCGGATCCGCGACATTCCATGTCGCGAGCGCGGCGATGCCCAGTGCAATCGTGGCCAGCAGAGCGAAACCGGCGAGAGCCATGATCTGACGCACGAAAAACGCCGTCAACACGAAGCGCGTGTGACGACCATCGAATGTCGGAGAATGCATTCTGCCCATGTCCCTGAACCCGTCGTTTTATGGTTTCGGCAAGATCCGGCAGGAGACCTGATCCCGGATTGACAGGGAAAACTAACCGCTTGCTGGTTAATGTCGTGTTAACCATGCGGTTTTTTGAAGCGCTTCAGATTTACGGCAAAGAAAAAGGCCCGCCGGAGCGGGCCTTCTTTTGGGAGAGGGGATGGAGAACCCCTTTTCCCGGATATCAGGAGTGGTACGCGGCTTCGCCGTGGGTTGCGAGGTCGAGACCTTCGCGTTCGGCTTCGACCGGAACCCGCAGACCGACGATCACGTCGACGATCTTGTAGAGGATCGCGGAGACGATGGCGCACCAGACGATGGTGATGGCGACGGCGACGAACTGCGTCCAGACCTGCGAGGCGATGGAGAAGTCTTCCTTGCCTGTGCCGCCAAGCAGCGGCGAGGTGAAGATGCCGGTGCCAAGAGCGCCGATGATACCGCCAATGCCGTGTACGCCGAAGACGTCAGCCGTGTCGTCGTAACCGAACTTGTTCTTCACCACGGAGACGAAGAAGTAGCAGATCGGCGAGACGATGAGGCCGAGAACGATGGCACCCATCGGGCCGACGGAGCCAGCGGCGGGCGTGACGGCGACGAGACCGGCGATCATGCCCGAAGCGGCGCCCAGCATGGAGGCCTTGCCGCGGGTGAAGCTTTCAACCAGCGACCAGGAAACGATGGCGGCTGCAGTTGCGAGGAAGGTGTTCATGGTTGCGAGAACCGCACCGCCCGATGCTTCGAGGTTGGAACCGGCGTTGAAGCCGAACCAGCCGAACCACAGCATGGCTGCGCCGACCAGCGTCAGCGTCATCGAGTGGGGGGCCATCATGTCCTTGCCGAAGCCGGTACGCTTGCCGACCATGATCGCGCCGATCAGGCCTGCGATGCCGGCATTGATGTGAACGACAGTGCCGCCGGCGAAGTCGAGAGCGCCCATGCCGAAGATCAGGCCGTTTGCATCCCAGACCATGTGAGCGATCGGGAAATAGACGAAGGTGGCCCACAGGATGGTGAAGAGGATGACGGCGGAGAATTTGACGCGTTCTGCGAAGGCGCCGATGATCAGCGCCGGCGTAATGGCCGCGAAGGTCATCTGGAAGGCGATGAAGGTGTATTCGTAGATCACGACGCCCTCAGAGAAGGTTGCCGAGGTGCTGTCAAGCGAAACGCCCGACAGAAACAGCTTGCCGAAACCGCCGAAATAAGGGCCGGTGCCGCCGCCAAAGGCGAAGGAGTAACCGTAGATTACCCAGACGAGCATCATGACTGCGCCGACGACCGTGCACTGCATGAGAACGGAGAGCATGTTCTTGGTGCGGACAAGACCGCCGTAAAACAGGGCGAGGCCCGGAACGATCATGAAAAGTACGAGGATCGTCGCGACATACATGAATGCGGTGTCGGCTTTTTCCGGAACGGGAGCGGCCGCGGCCACTGCCGGCGCTGCATCCTGGGCAAAGGCGATGGCCGGAGCCATCAGGGCCGCCGCTGCGGCGCCCAGCTTGCCGAGCGTTGAAAACTTGTTGAGTTGCATAGCTAGAAAACTCCCCTGTCAGCCGTGCTTCAAAGCGCTTCTGTGTTGGTTTCGCCGGTACGGATGCGCACGGCCTGTTCGATAGAGTAGACGAAGATCTTGCCGTCACCGATCTGCCCGGTCTTTGCCGCAGACGCGATCGCTTCGACAGCCTTGTCGACGACGTCGGATGGAACTGCGATCTCGATCTTCAGCTTGGGAAGGAAGCTCACCGCATATTCCGTGCCGCGATAAATCTCGGTATGCCCCTTCTGGCGTCCGTAACCCTTTACCTCGGTCACGGTCAGGCCCTGGATGCCGACGCCGGTGAGCGCTTCGCGCACTTCATCCAGCTTGAACGGCTTGATAATGGCCATCACAATTTTCATCTGGTTTCCCATCCTTTGTTTTGTCCTCGGCACGGAGCCGACTCTCCTGCCGCTGGCAGATCAGTAACAGCGACTGCGGACATACATTCAAAGGGCGTGCCAGTTTTGAGTGTGTATCTAACGTATTGAAATATAAAATTTATATGAAGGGCGTCTGAAAAAGGGGCATTTGTCGCCAAAATTTGCGTCTATTAAATGTGCGATTTTAAAAAAAAGCACATTATTTAATCATTTGCCCTTTTGCGGATCAAACCCTCCTGCGCCACGGAGGCGACCAGTTCACCCTGTCTGGTGAAAATATTGCCACGGGTCAAACCGCGTGCGCCGGAAGCGCTGGGGCTGTCCTGTGTGTAGAGCAGCCAGTCATCCAGTCGGCAGGGGCGGTGGAACCACATGGCGTGGTCGAGGCTCGCCACCTGAATGGACGGATCGAAGATGGTCGTGCCATGGGCGTAGAGGGAGGTGTCGAGCAGGGTCATATCCGACAGATAAGCGAGAATGGCCGATTGCAGGCGCGGATCATCAGGCACATCGCCGACGGCGCGAACCCAGATATCCTGTTGCGGTTCGAGTTTTTCCCTGGAGATATAGTGGGTCAGCGATACCGGCCGTATCTCTATCGGCCGCTTGTTGCTCCAGTATTTGCGGATAGAGGCGGGCGCCTTGGCAAGAAAGGCCGCCTGCATCTGCTCTTCGCTCATCAGTTTTTCAGGCGGCGTCACGTCAGGCATTTTGATCTGATGGTCGAAACCATCCTCGAAAATCTGAAACGACGCCGACATGGAAAAAATGGCCTTGCCATGCTGGATGGCGACCACCCGGCGTGTGCAGAAGCTCGCGCCGTCGCGGATGCGCTCCACCTGGTAGACGATAGGCACCAGCGGATCGCCGGGGCGCATGAAATAGGCATGCAGCGAATGCACGAAACGGTCGTTATCCACGGTTCTTTGCGCGGCGATCAGGGCCTGCGCGATGACCTGGCCGCCGAAAACCCGCTGCCAGCCGATCTGCGGGCTTTCGCCCCGGAACAGGTTCTCTTCCAGCTTCTCAAGATCGAGTGTGGCGATGAGATTGGCCATCGGGTCTGACGTTTGCGAGGGATGCGACATTTTTTCGGCCTGCTCCGGCTGTAGGAAGACGTCACATGGTCTATAGTGCGCCGATGATGCGTGCACAAGATTCGAGGAGAAGCGCGATGCTGGACGTAGTGGTGGCAGGCGGCGGATATGTCGGTCTTTCCGTTGCTGTCGCAATCAAGCAGGCGGCCCGGCATCTTGATGTGCAGGTGGTTGAGGCCTCTCCCGAGGATGTCTGGTCGAAGGACGTTCGCGCTTCCGCCATTATTGCCGCAGCCACCCGGATGCTCGATGTTTTCGGCATATGGAACGAGATCGAGCCGGAAGCGCAGCCGATACACAAGATGATCGTCACCGATTCGAAGACCGCCGATCCGGTGCGTCCTGTGTTCCTGACTTTCGACGGCGCCGTGGAAGAAGACAGGCCGTTTGCCCATATGGTTCCGAACGTCGCCCTGGTGGGCGCATTGCGAGGCCTGTGCGAGCGCCTTGGCATAAAAATCCGTCACGGTCTCAGTGTTTCCGATTTTACCGCGGGTCCCCAGTCGACGGCCATTCGCCTTTCCGACGGGTCGACGCTCGAAGCGCGATTGCTGATTGCCTGTGACGGCGTTCGCTCCGCGCTCAGGGACATGGCCGGTATCAAGACCGTGCACTGGGCTTATGATCAGTCCGGTATCGTGACGACCGTTGAGCATGAGCGGCCGCATGAGGGCTGCGCCGAAGAGCATTTCCTGCCATCCGGCCCCTTCGCCATCCTGCCGCTGAAGGGAAACCGCTCTTCGCTCGTCTGGACCGAACGCACGGCCGATGCCGACAGGCTGGTAGCCTCCGACGATCTGGTGTTCGAGGAGGAACTGGAGCGCCGGTTCGGTCACAAGCTGGGTCCTCTTCGTCCGGTCGGTCCCCGCCGCGCCTTCCCACTGGGTCTGACGCTGGCGCGTTCTTTCGTTGCACCGCGTTTCGCGCTTGCGGGCGATGCGGCCCACGGCATTCACCCGATTTCCGGGCAGGGCCTCAATCTTGGCTTCAAGGACGTGGCGGCTCTCGCCGAAACCGTGGTCGAGGCCGACCGGCTCGGCCTCGATATCGGCTCACTCAACGTTCTGGAGCGTTACCAGTCGTGGCGGCGTTTCGACACGTTGCGGATGGGCGTGACGACGGATGTGCTGAACCGGCTTTTCTCCAACGATATTGGCCCTATCCGTATCATGCGTGATTTCGGTCTCGGCGTGGTGGATCGTTTGCCGGGTCTCAAATCCTATTTCATCGGTCAGGCCGCCGGCACGACGGACGCTAATGCGCCGCGTCTGCTTGCCGGCGAGGCGCTCTGACCCGACCCTTCGTCATCTTTCGGATCGGCTTTTCCGGGATTGCCGCTTGACAGCCGATTCCGGGATTTTCTGCCCGGCGGCTTTACCGTAAAGCCGAATCCGGCCAAGGACTTATCCGGATTCACAATCTGGTATGGTCTGCGCCCTCACCAACCAGATATTGCGGAGAACAAAAGCTGAATCCCATCGAGTCAGCGATTCGTATTCGATTCGTTCGCAGACTGTTCCGCAGCCGAATCGATTTCATTTTCGCCGGATTCTTTTTGTTCGTTCAACTGTTTGAATCTGAACGGAAAATTCCGTCGACCGGTCGCCCTGCGCCACTTTGCGGGTGAGGCCTATTGCCTTTGTCGGCGGGCGTTGCCATGTGTGGTGCGTGCGGCCCGCATCAGCAATGCTGGGCGCACGGCAAGCAGATGAAGTCGATTCGCGGATAGTACGTTGAATTTTCGCCCCATGATCCTGAGCGGCCGCGGTGTCACGGCCGTTCTCGGCCCCACCAATACCGGCAAGACCCATTACGCGATCGAGCGGATGGTCGCGCATGGCAGCGGTGTCATTGGCCTGCCGCTGCGTCTTCTGGCGCGGGAGGTCTATACCCGTCTCGTTGAAAAGGTGGGGGCGCCGAATGTGGCGCTGATTACCGGCGAAGAAAAAATCGCACCGCCCAAAGCCAAATATTCCGTCTGCACGGTGGAAGCCATGCCGCGCGAGACGACGGCCGCCTTCGTCGCGATCGACGAGGTGCAGCTGGCGGGCGATCTCGAACGCGGGCATATCTTCACCGACCGGGTGCTGCATCTGCGCGGGCGGGAGGAAACGCTGCTGCTTGGCGCCGGCACGATGCGTCCTATCCTCGAAAAACTGCTGCCGGGAATTACCGTTGTGGAACGCCCGCGCCTGTCGCAGCTTTTTTATGCGGGTCAGAAGAAGATCACCCGCCTGCCGCAACGCACGGCGATCGTCGCCTTTTCCGCCGATGAGGTCTATGCCATCGCCGAGCTGGTGCGCCGCCAGCGCGGCGGTGCGGCTGTGGTGCTGGGCGCGCTTTCGCCGCGCACGCGCAATGCGCAGGTGGGGCTCTACCAATCCGGCGACGTCGAATATCTGGTGGCGACGGACGCCATCGGCATGGGTCTCAACCTCGATGTCGACCACGTCGCCTTCGCGCAGGACCGCAAATTCGATGGCTATCAGTTCCGCAATCTCAATCCGGGCGAAATCGGCCAGATCGCCGGCCGCGCCGGCCGCCATCTTCGCGATGGCACATTCGGCGTGACGGGGCGTGTCGATCCGTTCGATGACGAGCTGGTGGAGCGGATCGAAACCCATCAGTTCGATGCGGTGAAGGTTCTGCAGTGGCGGACGAAAAATTTCGATTTTTCCTCCATCGCCAATCTGCGCCTGAGCCTCGATGCCGCGCCGGCGATCCAGGGACTTTCGCGCGCCCTGCCGGCAATCGACCAGCAGGCGCTGGAATATCTGTCGCGTTATCCCGAGATCATCGATGTGACGACGAGCGATGCGCGGGTGGAAAAACTCTGGGAGGCGTGCGCGCTTCCAGACTATCGCCGCATTGCTCCTGCCCAGCATGCGGACCTGATCTCCACGCTCTATTTCGACCTCGTCAAACGCGGGGCGGTGAACGAGGATTTCATGGCCGAGCAGGTGCGTCGCGCCGACCGGACGGATGGAGAGATCGATACCTTGTCTGCGAGGATTGCGCAGATCAGAACATGGACTTATGTATCGAACCGCCCAGGATGGCTTGCCGATCCGACACACTGGCAAGAAAAGACTCGGGAAATCGAGGATCGATTGTCCGATGCGCTACATGAAAGGTTGACGAAACGCTTTGTTGATCGCAGGACATCTGTGCTCATGAGGCGCCTGAGAGAGAATGCGATGCTTGAAGCTGAAATCAGTGTAAATGGTGATGTCTTCGTAGAAGGTCATCACGTCGGCCAGTTGGCCGGGTTCCGGTTCACGCCGGTGCCGGGAATGGAAGGGCCGGATCAGAAGGCCGTGCAGGCTGCGGCGCAGAAGGCGCTCGCGCTCGAATTCGAGGCGCGTGCCGCGCGTCTGCATGCCAGTGGAAATGGCGATCTCGCTTTGAGCTCCGATGGTCTGGTTCGCTGGTTGGGCGAACCGGTCGCCCGCCTTTCGGCCGGCGACAACATCATGAAGCCGCGGGTGATCCTGCTTGCCGACGAGCAGCTGAACGGCAATGCCCGTGATCACGCGCTGGCGCGCGTCGAGCGTTTCGTCAATCATCAGATTGCGACCGTGCTGAAGCCACTGGACGATATTTCCCGCGCCGAGGACCTTCAGGGTCTGGCGAAGGGTCTGGCGTTCCAGCTCGTGGAAAATCTTGGCGTGCTATTCCGCCGCGACGTTGCCGAAGACGTGAAGTCTCTCGATCAGGATGCGCGCGCCTCCATGCGCCGTTACGGCGTTCGTTTCGGCGCTTATCACGTTTTCCTGCCAGCGCTTCTCAAGCCCGCCCCGGCGGAGCTTGTGACGCTGCTCTGGGCTTTGAAGAATGACGGTCTCGGCAAGCCGGGTTACGGCGATCTCATTCCGGTGCTGGCCGCAGGCCGTACCTCGGTCGTCACCGATGCCAGCTTCGAGCGCATGTTCTACAAGCTTGCCGGTTTCCGCTTCCTCGGAAAGCGCGCCGTGCGTATCGACATTCTCGAGCGTCTGGCCGATCTCATCCGCCCGCTGCTGCAGTGGAAGCCCGGTCAGCAGCCGCGGCCGGAAGGCGCTTATGACGGTCGCCGTTTCACGACAACGACCGCCATGCTTTCCATTCTCGGCGCGACGCTTGACGACATGGAAGAAATTCTGAAGGGCCTCGGTTACCGCGCCGATCAGGTGACGGCGGAAGAGGCGCAGGCCTTCCTCGCCAGCCACGCCGGTGCCTCTGCTCCGGCTGCCGCGGAAGCGGCGACGGCTGAAGAGGAAAGCGTCGAGACCGAGGAACACGAGCCGGCTTCCGAAGAACAGGTGCCCGAGACGGCGGCTGCTGTCGAAGGCGAAGCTGTCGAGGCGCCGGTTGCGGAAGCTGCCAGCGAAGAGGCTGTCGCAGCCGAGGCCGTGCCGGAAGGCGCCGAGGCTGCCGAGCCCAAGCCCGTTCTTCTGTGGCGTCCGGGTGGTCGCAACGAAAATCAGCGTGGCGAAAACCGTCGTCCCGGCAATCGCGGTCAGGGCCGTGGTGAAGGAGCACGTGAACAGGGCGAGCGTCGTGGCGAAGGCCGTCGCGACAATCGTGACGGTGCAAACCGTGAAGCTGCCAATCGCAGTGGCGACGGCGAGCGCAAGCGCGATGGCGGCCGTCCGGACCGTGGCAACAACCGCAACAATGATCGTCACGATCGCGGGGAGCGCAAGGACCGGCCGGAACGCAATGACCGTGGCGGAAAGCCGCAGGGTCAGCAGCGCTTCGAAGCCAAGCCGCCGCGCAAGGAAAAGCCGCTCGATCCGGATTCGCCTTTCGCAAAGCTCGCTGCTCTCAAGGAGCAGCTGAAGAAGTAAGCCCATGGGAAGCAACGAACAGCCACTGGAAAGCACGCGTCAGCGTCTGGACAAGTGGCTGTTCTTTGCCCGCATGGCAAAATCCCGTTCGCTTGCCCAGAGCTACATTCAGTCTGGCCACGTCAAGGTCAACGGCATTGTCATTCGCCAGTCCAGCCATGTGGTGAAGGCGGGTGACAGGCTGGAGATCGGCTTCGAGCGGATGCACAAGGTGCTTGTCGTCAGGTCCGGCGGAACACGGCGTGGACCCTATGAGGAAGCCAGACTTCTCTATGACGACGAGACGCCGCCACGGGAACCTTCCGACAGGCTGACACCCCTCGAGCAGGCGTTGCGCCAGCCGGGCAGCGGGCGTCCCACCAAAAAAGAGCGCAGGGCGCTCGACAGGTTTCTGTCTGACAGCGACGGAAGCAAAGATTAGAATAAACCTCCGGGTCGCACCCGTTTTTCAGAATTGTTTATCCTTGCTATCTGCAAGCAAAGGCATTACGTCACTTGCGAAATTGCCCTGTCTGAATTCCGGGCGACGGCTTGTGTTCCGAAGCCCACAGACCCGGCCTGCATATTCTGGAGTTCATCATGACATATGTCGTGACCGACAATTGCATCCGCTGCAAATATACCGATTGCGTTGAGGTCTGCCCCGTCGACTGCTTTTACGAGGGTGAAAATTTCCTCGCGATCAATCCCGATGAATGCATCGATTGCGGTGTGTGCGAACCGGAATGTCCCGCCGAAGCCATCAAGCCCGATACGGAGCCGGGTCTCGACAAATGGCTGAAGCTCAATGCCGAATATGCGGCAATCTGGCCTAATATCACGATCAAGCGCGACCCGATGCCGGAAGCCAAGGAAATGGACGGTGTCGAAGGCAAGCTCGAGCTCTATTTCTCCGCCGAGCCCGGACAAGGCGACTGAGTTTTTACGGCCTGACCGCGAAACCATGATTTAAAAAGCCCTCGCAGCAGCAGCGCGAGGGCTTTTTGCTGGGCCTCATCCGCCGCGGCCGGATTGCAGCGTGGTCGACAGCAATGTCAGAAGGGCCGCGCTTTCCTCCAGGCTTTGCCGCTGACGGCTTTGCAGGATGGCGGCCTGCAGGCGGTTCATCTCGCGTGCGATCGCCGCTGGCTGCCAGGTTCGCAGGGCTCTTTCGATGATGGGTTTTCTGCGGAAATGGATGTGGCGTCCGAGTGTCTGCATGACCTGACCGGCCTGCAGTTTTTTCTCATCCATTTCGGCCCGCATCTGGTCGAGTAACTGGAATTGCTTGAGGCACCCCTGGAGCACAAGAAAGATCGGGGTCTTCGAAGAGACGATCTTCTGCGTCGCGTGGAAAAAGGCGTTTCTGTCGCCTTTCAGAATGGCGTCGACGGCATCGTCTGCGGAAACCGTGCTGGCGTCTCCGATGATCGCTAGCACATCGTCTTCCTCGACCACGTCGGCCCCACGGCAATAGAGTGCCAGCTTGCGGATTTCATTGCGCGAGGCGATACGGTCACCACCCAGGGATTCGATGAGCCTCTGTCTTGCGGCTGGTGCAATGCGCAGATTGTCGGCGGAGAGTTCCTGATCGATCAATGCGTTCAATGAGCGCGCATCGTCGGCGTAACAGGGAATCGCAGCGATGGAGCGCGCCGGTTCTGCGATCTTGCGCAGTCCCGTACCCTTCTTGATGTCGCCTGCTTCGATGATGAGGAAGCTTGCTTCCGGCGGCGTCTCGGCAAGGATCTGGAGTGCATCCACCAGCGCCTTTTCGGCCGAAGCACTTTTGACCCAGACGAGTTTTTCGCCGCCGAAAAGGCCGATGGCATTCACCTCGTCGAGCAGACGGCCGGGGTCGCCCTGCAGATCGGATGCGGTCAGTTTCAGCGATGCGAAAGCGTCATCGGGATCGATACCGGTCTTTTTGGCGATGACGCCTGCGCGTTCCGATACGAGACCGCGATCCGGGCCGTAAAGCACGAAAACGCGAAAGCGCTCCGCCGGATTTTCGGCGAAGCGCTCAAATTCATGGGACTTTATCTCCGTCACGGCCGCCGCTCTCAGCGGCCGAGCGTGGCGGCGATATCGGTGCGGATGATTTCAGCCAGTTCCCGGGCCGCACGGTTCTCAGCGTCGCGGGTTGCCCTGATCTTGGCGAATTCCTGCTGCGGCAGGTCCACCTGCGCCGTCACGCTACGCCGTGCAGAGCGAAGGATTTGACCGTCGGAAACGCGTGTCAGCACATATTGACCGCTCATCACGACACGACCAGGGTATGGGCCATCGTAATTGTTGTTCGCGCGGGTCGTCAGGTCGTAATTCTGCACTTCCGTTGACGTCGCGCTCGAGCTTACGGAAACCTTGACGTTATATTGCGCCGTGGCGGGTTCGCCAGCACCGCCGGACATCAGAAAGATCAGCTGATTGCGGACTTCCTGCCCAACTCTGCCGCCGGTCTCGGAGACGCTGACGGCCGCCAGTCTCTCCTTGGTTCCCGAAGCTTCCCCATAAAGCGGGCGCACCTGGCAGCCTGCCAGAAGACCAGCCATCGTCACGACGGAAATCGCTGCCGCGACGCGGCCCCATCTTGAAAAAACGTCAGACAACAATGTTCACAATCCTCTGCGGAACCACGATGACTTTCTTGGGCTCGCCACCGGCAAGAATGGATTTGACGGCATCCAGCGCAAGGGCGGCCGTTCGGACCGCATCTTGATCCGCATCGCGCGCGATTGTCAATTCGCCACGCTTCTTGCCGTTGACCTGCACGGGCATGACCACATCGTTTTCCTCGACAAGCGAAGCGACGAAGGCCGGCCATGGCGTCTGGGCCACGAGGCCCGCATTGCCCAATGCGGACCAGCATTCTTCCGCCAGATGCGGCGTCATGGGGGCGATGATGCGGATGAGGATTTCGACGGCGTCGCGCGCGGCCGCCTTGACGTCCTCAGACTTGCCGCCAGAAGCAACATCGGCGAGCGGGCCGGCCAGCGCGTTGACCAGTTCGTAGATGCGGGCGATGGCCTTGTTGAAGGCGAGCTTGTCCAAGTCTTCCTGAACAGCCTTCAGCGTCTTGTGCGCCACCTTGGAGGCCGCCAAGCCTTCGCCTTCGGTCGCAGGCTTCGGCTGAACGGTTCTCAGTTCTTCCGCTGCTTCGCCGATGATGCGCCAGACGCGCTGAACGAATCGGTTTGCGCCTTCCACCCCGGCTTCGGACCAGATGACGTCACGATCGGGCGGAGAGTCCGACAGCACGAAGAAGCGTGCGGTATCGGCGCCGTAGGACGCGATGATATCGTCGGGGTCAACCACGTTCTTCTTCGACTTCGACATCTTCTCGATGGAGCCGATTTTCACCTCTTCGCCGGAAGAGAGCAGGAATGCGCGGCGCGTGCCGTCGCTTTCCTCGATCCTGAGGTCGGCCGGCGGCACCCATTCGCGTGCCGTGCCTTCGCCGCGGCTATAGGTCTCGTGAACCACCATGCCCTGCGTGAACAGGCCCTTGAAGGGCTCTTTGACGCCGACATGGCCGGTTTCGCGCATGGCGCGGGTGAAGAAGCGCGAATAGAGCAGATGCAGGATAGCGTGCTCGATGCCCCCGATATACTGATCGACCGGCAGCCAGTGGTTGGCGACCTTCGGATCGGTCGGTGCGTCTTCCCACGGCGCGGTGAAGCGCGTGTAATACCAGCTGGAATCGACGAAAGTATCCATCGTATCGGTTTCGCGGCGTGCGTCATGGCCGCATTGCGGGCAGGAGACATGACGCCAGGTGGGGTGCCGGTCCAGCGGGTTGCCGGGCACGTCGAACGTCACGTCGTCGGGCAGCTTGACGGGCAGGTCCTTCTTCGGGACCGGCACGACGCCGCAGACTTCGCAATGGATGACCGGGATCGGGCATCCCCAATAACGCTGGCGGGAAATGCCCCAGTCGCGCAGACGGAAATTGACCTTGCGCTCGGCCTGGGGCGCGTTGCCCAGCGTCTGCGCCGACAGCTTCTGCACGACCGCCTCGAAGGCATCCGTCGTTTTCATACCATTCAGGAAGCCGGAATTGATCATCAAGCCGTCATCGGTGAAGGCGGTATCATCGATGGTGAAGTTTGCAGCATCAGGGCCTTCAGGGGCGACGACGGCCACAACCGGCAGGCCGTATTTGCGGGCGAAATCCAGATCGCGCTGGTCACCCGACGGGCAGCCGAAGATCGCGCCGGTGCCATAGTCCATCAGCACGAAGTTGGCGACGTAGACCGGCAGTTCCCAATTGGGATCCAGCGGGTGTACGACCTTGACGCCGGTGTCGATGCCTTTCTTTTCAGCCGTTTCGAGTGCTGCGAGCGAGGTGCCATGGCGGCGGCATTCGTCGCAGAACTCGGCAATCGCCGGGTTGTTCGCGGACAGTTCCCTGGCCAGCGGGTGGTCGGCGGCAATTGCCAGGAAGGAGGCGCCGAACAGGGTGTCCGGGCGTGTCGTATAGACGGTGATGTCGGAGAAACCTTCCGGCACTGTCCCGGCGACCGTCTGCCAGCGCAGCGACAGGCCTTCGGAGCGGCCGATCCAGTTCTTCTGCATCAGGCGCACTTTTTCCGGCCATTGGTCGAGCGTATCCAGCTCGTCCAGCAGGTCCTGGCTGAAATCGGTGATGCGGAAGAACCATTGCGTCAGCTCGCGCTGTTCGACCAGCGCGCCGGAGCGCCAGCCACGGCCGTCGATCACCTGCTCGTTGGCGAGAACCGTATGGTCGACCGGGTCCCAGTTGACCTTGGACTGCTTGCGGTAGACCAGACCCTTTTCCATGAAATCGACGAACAGCGCCTGCTGGCGGTGGTAATATTCCACGTCGCAGGTCGCGAATTCGCGGGTCCAGTCCAGCGAAAGGCCCATGGATTTCAGCTGGCCGCGCATGGTGGCGATGTTCTGATAGGTCCAGTCCTTCGGGTGAACCTTGTTCTGCATGGCGGCGTTTTCGGCAGGCATGCCGAAGGCGTCCCAGCCCATCGGGTGCAGGACGTTGAAACCGCGGGCGCGCTTGTAGCGGGCAACCACGTCGCCCATGGCATAGTTGCGGACATGGCCCATGTGGATGCGTCCCGAAGGATAGGGAAACATCTCCAGAACGTAATATTTCTCGCGCGGATCGCTGTTGTCGGTGACGAAAACCTTGTCTTCGTTCCATTTCTGCTGCCAGCGCGGCTCGGCGTCGCGAGGATTGTAACGTTCGATGGCCATTGTTTAGAATTCCGGGTATCGAGGGGAAAAATTTGCGCTGACCTTCACCATGAAACGACCGGGGCGTCAAGTTTGGCGGGGCATTCGGGCGTTCAATCTTGGCCAGCGTGCCTCAAATGGTGCTAAACCCGCTTGGCATCAAGGCAATCGGGGTCTAGTTAGCGTTGCGAATGGTTCAAATGAAGGTCTTGTGATGGAAATCGAAGCACGTCTTGAGGATGTCAGGCAGCGCATTGCCGATGTTGCGGAAAAATCCGGACGCAAGGCGGCGGATGTTGCCCTCGTCGCGGTCTCGAAGACCTTCGAGGCGGAGGCGATCCAGCCGGTCATCGATGCGGGCCAGCGCGTATTCGGCGAGAACCGCGTGCAGGAGGCGCAGGGCAAGTGGCCTGCGCTTAAAGAGAAGACGGCTGATATCGAGTTGCATCTGATTGGCCCGCTACAGTCCAACAAGGCGGCGGATGCCGTGGCGCTGTTTGATGTGGTGCAGAGCGTCGACCGCGAAAAGATCGCCCGCGCGCTTGCCGAGGAATGCGGCAAACAGGGGCGAAGCCTTCGTTTTTATGTGCAGGTTAATACAGGGCTTGAGCCGCAAAAGGCGGGTATCGATCCACGTGAGACCGTGGCTTTCGTCGCCTTTTGTCGGGATGAGCTGAAATTGCGGGTTGAAGGACTGATGTGCATTCCGCCGGCGGATGAAAATCCGGGTCCGCATTTTGCGCTTCTGGCGAAGCTTGCCAAACAATGTGGGCTTGAGAAGCTTTCCATGGGCATGTCGGGCGATTTCGAAACCGCCGTGGAATTCGGCGCGACGAGTGTTCGTGTGGGCTCGGCGATCTTCGGCACGCGATAAGGCTACAAATAAAAAACCCGGCGCTGAGGCCGGGTTTTCAAACTCTAAAAGACGTCCGATCAGTACTGATCGTCCTCGTCTTCGTCCTTCTGCGTGGATTTCAGCGAGGAGAGCTTCTTGAAGACCGCATCGGCGTCGATCTGTTCGTCTTCTTCGCGCTGGAAGTTGTAATCCAGACCTTCCGTTGCCGTCGCCGGCTGCAGTGTGTTGTCCAGCTCTTCGGCGGTCGGCAGCGGACGGCCACGCGAGGCGCGTTCAACTTCGAGGTCAAGATCGATCTGGCTGCAGAGGCCGAGGGTGACCGGGTCCATCGGCGTCAGGTTGGCCGAGTTCCAGTGGGTGCGGTCACGAATCTGCTCAATGGTCGACTTCGTGGTGCCGACGAGACGCGAAATCTGCGCATCCTTCAGCTCCGGGTGGTTGCGAACGAGCCAGAGAATGGCGTTCGGACGGTCCTGACGCTTGGAAACCGGCGTGTAACGCGGACCGCGACGCTTGGATTCGGGCACGCGCACCTTCGGCTCGGAAAGCTTCAGCTTATGGTTCGGATTGGCTTCAGCGCGGGCAATCTCGTCGCGGGAGAGCTGTCCGGTTGCAATCGGGTCAAGACCCTTGATGCCCTGTGCGGCTTCACCGTCGGCAATCGCCTTGACTTCGAGCGGATGCAGTTTGCAGAACGTGGCGATCTGATCGAACGACAGCGCGGTGTTGTCAACCAGCCATACAGCCGTTGCCTTTGGCATGAGCAATTGTTGAGCCATAGATACAGTCCTTCTGTCCGTCCGCGCCGGTGTCGCGGGCGTGGTATCAACCACTGATTTCCGGGATATTGCCGCTCTATAACCGGATTGCATCATAATTGCAATTCTTTGCGAAACAAATGACCTTTGTCTAATTGCCGTGCGGATTTGAACTGCTATGAATTCAACACATGCCTGAGGTGGGAGTCTCGGGCCACGTCAGAAGCCATATCGGTTCCAGGAGGAGTTTATGTCTGCCAAAATCTACCCGGTTCTCAAATCGGCGAAGGCCCGCACGCTCATCGACAATGAGCGTTACCAGAAATGGTATCAGGAGAGCGTCGAGGATCCGGAAAAGTTCTGGGACAAGCACGGCCGGCGGATCGACTGGTTCAAGCCTTATACCAAGGTCAAGAACACGTCCTTCAAGGGCAGGGTGCCGATCAAGTGGTTCGAGGACGGCCTGACGAACGTTTCCTATAACTGTATCGACCGGCACCTGAAAACGCATGGCGAGCGCACGGCGATCATCTGGGAAGGCGACAACCCGTATATCGACAAGAAGATCACCTATAACCAGCTCTACGACTATGTCTGCCGTCTGGCGAATGTGCTAAAGAAGCACGGTGTCAAGAAGGGCGACCGCGTCACCATCTATATGCCGATGATACCCGAGGCGGCTTACGCGATGCTCGCCTGCGCCCGCATCGGCGCCATCCATTCCGTCGTGTTCGGCGGGTTCTCGCCGGAAGCGCTGGCGGGCCGCATCGTCGATTGCCAGTCCACCTTCGTCATCACCTGCGATGAGGGCGTGCGCGGCGGCAAGCCGATCCCGCTCAAGGAAAATACCGACAAGGCGATCGATATCGCCGCCAAACAATATGTCATCGTCAACAAGGTTCTGGTGGTGCGCCGCACCGGCGGAAAGACCGGCTGGGCGCCCGGCCGCGATATCTGGTACCATCAGGAAATCGCCACCGTGAAGCCGGATTGCCCGCCGGTGAAGATGCGTGCGGAAGACCCGCTGTTCATTCTTTACACTTCAGGCTCCACCGGCAAGCCGAAGGGCGTGTTGCACACCACGGGCGGCTACCTCGTCTATACGTCGATGACGCACGAGTATGTCTTCGACTACAAGGACGGCGAGGTTTACTGGTGTACCGCCGACGTCGGCTGGGTCACCGGCCATTCCTATATCGTCTACGGTCCGCTTGCGAACTGCGCGACGACGCTGATGTTCGAAGGCGTTCCCAATTTCCCGGATCAGGGCCGCTTCTGGGAAGTCATCGACAAGCACAAGGTCAATATCTTCTACACCGCGCCGACGGCGCTCAGATCGCTGATGGGGGCGGGCGACCAGTTCGTCCAGCGCTCGTCGCGCGAGAGCCTGCGGCTTCTCGGCACGGTCGGCGAGCCGATCAATCCGGAAGCCTGGGAGTGGTATTACCATGTGGTCGGCGAGGACAAGAGCCCGATCGTCGACACCTGGTGGCAGACGGAAACCGGCGGCATTCTCATTTCGCCGCTGCCGGGCGCGACCGATCTGAAGCCCGGTTCGGCCACAAGGCCGTTCTTCGGCGTGCAGCCGCAGCTTGTCGATGCCGAGGGCAATGTGCTGGAAGGACCCGCTGACGGCAATCTCTGCATCATCGATAGCTGGCCGGGCCAGTCGCGCTCCGTCTATGGCGATCATCAGCGCTTTGTCGATACGTATTTCTCGACCTACAAGGGCAAGTACTTCACCGGCGACGGCTGCCGGCGTGACGAGGACGGCTATTACTGGATCACCGGCCGCGTCGATGACGTGCTGAACGTTTCCGGTCACCGCCTTGGCACGGCCGAAGTGGAATCGGCGCTGGTGTCGCATCACCTCGTTTCGGAAGCGGCTGTGGTGGGTTACCCGCATGCCATCAAGGGCCAGGGCATTTATTGTTATGTCACGCTGATGGCGGGCCAGAATGGCGACTATGCGCTGCGCGAGGAGCTGGTGAAGCACGTGCGCAACGAGATCGGGCCGGTTGCAACACCTGACAAGATCCAGTTCGCGCCGGGCCTGCCCAAGACAAGGTCTGGCAAGATCATGCGGCGCATCCTGCGCAAGATCGCCGAGGACGACTTTGGTGCGCTGGGGGATACGTCGACGCTCGCCGATCCAGCGGTGGTCGAAGACCTTATCGCCAACCGGCAGAACCGCACCGCGTCCTGATCTTCTGGAAGGGCTGCTTCGGCAGCCTTTTTCCATCTGCGATTTTCACAAACAAAAACACCCGGAGGCGGAACCTCCGGGTGTTTTTAATTGTATCCGGTAAGGATTACTGGCCGCGGATCTTCTTCAGGTCCGCCAGAACGGCGTCGACGACGTCTGCGCCGATTTCAGCCTTGTGCTTTTCGTAGACGACCATCGACTTTTCGCGGATACGGGTCTGCTCTTCTGCAGACAGCGTATTCACTTCGAGGCCGGCAGCCTTGATCTTCTCCAGCGACTTCTGGTTCAGTTCGCGGATGACCTTGCGCTCTTCGTCGCGGCCGACGATTGCGCATTCACGCAGGGCGGCCTGTTCTTCGGGCGTGTAGCTGTCGAAGATCGGCTTGGAGAAGAGGAAGAGGAACGGCGTGTAGGCGTGGTTCGTCTCGGTGATGTATTTCTGCACTTCGTAGAACTTCGAGGTGTCGATCGTCACATAGGGGTTTTCCTGCGCGTCGATCGCGTTGGTTTCCAGCGCCGAGAAGACTTCGCCGAAGGCCATCGGCGTTGCATTGGCGCCGAGGTTCTGGAAGGTGTCGAGGAAGATGTTGTTCTGCATCACGCGGACCTTAAGGCCCGAGAAGTCTTCCCACTTGTTCACGGCATGCTTGGAGTTTGACAGGTTGCGGAAGCCGTTTTCCCAGTAGGCCAGGTTTACGAGGCCCTGTTCTTCCAGCTTCTTGTTCATCATGTCGCCGAAGGCGCCGTCCATGACGGCATCGGCTTCCTTGGCGTTGGCGAAGAGGAACGGCAGGTCGAAGACGCCGAGCGACGGGATGAGACCGACGAGCGGCGACGAGGACGTCACGACCGCTTCCTGAACACCGGAGCGCAGGGCCTGCGTTGCCTGAAGGTCACCGCCGAGAGCGCCGCCCCAGAATGCCGTCAGCTTCAGCTTGCCGCCGGACTTGTCGTCAAGGCAGGCCTGCATGGCCTTAATGCCGTTGCCGACCGGATGATCCTGGTTGATGCCGTTCGAAACGCGGATGTTACGGCTGTTGAATTCGGCCATTGCCGGAGCGGCGGCGCCAACTGCGAAAGCGATGGCCGTGGTGGTCAGAAGAAGCTTTCTCATAATATCCTCCCTTGGATTGTTTGCGAGAAGCAGGTTGAATTAACGGAGATACTGCAGTGGTACGAGGACGATGTCCGGGAAAATCACCAGCAGCGCCAGGACGATGGTTTCGGCAACGAGGAACGGCCAGACGCCGACCGTCACCTTGCCGAGCGGGATGCGGCCGACGCCGCTGACGACGTTCAGCACCACGCCAACCGGAGGGGTAATCAAGCCGATGGCGTTGTTGATGATGAAGAGAACACCGAAATAGACCGGGTCGATGCCCGCCTGTTTGACGATGGGCATCAGAACAGGCGTCAGGATCAGGATGGTCGGCGTGAGGTCGAGTGCGGTTCCGACAATGAAGACAAGCACCATCATTGCGGCCATCAGAAGCATCGGGCGGTCGATCAGCGGCTCGATATAGCCTGCGACTTCGTTCGGAATGTTCGCTGCCGTGATGAGCCATGCGGACACAAGTGCCGCGCAAACCAGGAACATGATGATGGACGTGCTCTTGGCGGCGCGCAGAAGCACGTGGAACAGATCCGCCGGTTTCAGTTCGCGGTAGATCACCATACCGACGAAAAGCGCGTAGACAGCGGCAACGACGGCAGCTTCCGTCGGCGTCATGATGCCTGCCTTGATGCCGCCGAGAATGATGACGGGCATGCCGAGCGCCCAGCCGGCGCGAGCAGTGGCGGTCAGGCGTTCCTTGGCGGAGGTCTTCGGCAGCGGCTTGACGTTATCCTTACGGACCACGATCAGCCAGGCGATGATGAGCGATGCACCCATCAGAATGCCGGGAACGATACCCGCAAGGAAAAGCTGGGTGATCGAGACGTTGGCGGCAACACCGAAAACGATGAAGGCCATGGATGGCGGGATGACCGGGGCGATGATGCCACCTGCGGCGATGAGACCGCCGGAGCGCGGAATATTGTAACCGGCCTTTGCCATCATCGGGATGAGGATTGCGGCAAGGGCTGCGGTATCGGCTGCGGCCGAGCCGGAAATGCTGGCCATGATGATGGCTGCAACGATGGCCACGATGCCGAGACCGCCACGGATATGACCGACGAGTGCGATTGCAAAGTCGATGATGCGGCGGGACAGACCGCCGGAATTCATCAGTTCGCCGGCCAGAATGAAGAAGGGGATGGCGAGCAGCGTGAAGGTGTCCGCGCCCGAAATCATGTTCTGGGCGATGATGGCGGTGTTGAACATGCCCATATACCACATGAGCACGACGCCGCAGAACATCAGCGAGAACGCGACGGGAACGCCAATCGCCATGGCTCCCAGCAGAGAGCCGACAAAAACGAGAAGTGTCATGGTATCAGCGCTCCGAAAGCTGTTCGATCGTCAGATTCTCGCCGGCAAACTGGGCGATTTCGTCTTCTGTCACGCCGCCCGTCAAGTAACGGTACAGGCGTTCCAGTGCGATGATGAACATCAGGCCGCCGGTGAACATGCCGACGCCATAGACCCAGATCATCGAAAGCTTGGTGACGGGCGCATGCATGCTGGCATTGATGCCGGATTGCTTCCAGGTGCCCCAGAAGAAGATGGCGGAACAGGCCAGAATGATGATGTTCGACACGATCATGCAGACGATGCGGGCGCGACGGGACAGGAACATCACGAGCGTTTCGATGCCCATGTGGCTGTTCTCACGGAAGGTCAACACGGCGCCGATGAAGGTCAGCCACACGAAGAAGTAACGCGACAGTTCTTCCGAGACGTTGATGCCGGAGTTCATCGTATAACGCATGACGACGTTGACGAAGACCATGATCGACATGCCGGCAAGCAGCAGGACGAGAATGATTTCGAGAATCCGGTAAAAGAGATTGATGGTCTTTTGCATTTTCCCCTCCCGAAGAAATATCTAGAGCAGCCCTCGTTTCGCCAGGTTGCGCATCAGGGCCGCGGTGCCGAATGTCCATTCCGGGCATTCGTCGGTCGTGGTGACCCAGTTGATCAGCTTACCGAGCTTGGGCGTGGAGATTTCAACACGGTCGCCCTTTGAATGGGTGAAACCGAGGCCTGGGCCATGACGATCCTTCACCGGCGCGAACATCGTGCCAAGGAAAAAGACGGCGCCGTCAGGATATTGATGGTTGCGGTTCAAGAGCTGCGAAGCGAGGTTTTCCGGCGTGCGGCTGATCGCCTCCATGGGGCTGACGCCCGTCATGGTGAAACCGTCTTCGCCCTCGACCAGAAGCGATATCTGTGATTTCTTCACATCTTCAATGGTGAAGTTGCCGTCGAACAGGCGGATAAAGGGACCGATCGCGCAGGAAGCGTTGTTGTCCTTCGCCTTGCTGAGCAAGAGTGCAGAGCGGCCTTCAAAGTCGCGCAGGTTGACGTCGTTGCCGAGCGTTGCGCCAACGATTCGGCCGTCGGAGGTGATGGCAAGCACCACTTCCGGCTCCGGGTTGTTCCACTGCGATTTCGGGTGAACGCCGATCAGCGCGCCGCAGCCGACGGAAGCCATGGCCTGCGCCTTGGAGAATATCTCCGCATCCGGGCCGATGCCCACTTCCAGATATTGTGACCAGAGGCCCATTTCCTGGAGCAGTTTCTTCACTTCGGCAGCTTTTTCGGAGCCGGCCTCAAGTCCCTTGAGATTGTCGCCGAGAACCGGCGCCAGCCGTCCGCGAATTTCCTGCGCACGCAGCGGATCGCCCTTGGCCTGCTCCTCGATCACGCGTTCCAGCATGCTGTCGGCGAAGGTCACACCGGCGGCCTTGACGGCCTGAATGTCGTTAGGGGCAAGGAGTTCGCCGGCGGAACCGTCCAGAAAAGCTTCCAGTGCGCCGAGTGCGACGAAAGTGCCGGTGTCGGCGAGCCGCTCCAGCAGATCGGTCTTCTCCAGAAGTTCGGACATGGTAGGGGAAATCGACGTGAGGTCATAAAGCACGCCGCCCTTCAGCAGGACGGGGCAGGGGCCGTCTTCGCTTTTCGACCAGACACGGCCGACGAGCAGCGCGTTTTCGAAATCTTCAGGCAAAATTGCGGTAGCGTCGATGGACCTTGTACCGGTCATGTAGTCCTCCCCTTCAGCATCCGACAGGCCGCCTCCTGCGGTCTTATTGTCTGGATGTCTGACAACTTAATCCCATTCTTCTTAGTATGACTTTTGCTACGAGTCTAGCGGCCTTGCCGACAAAATTATCGTGTTTCGCGTCTCAATTCCCGCAAAGCCGTAAACCTGTCCTATAGCTTTGCCGGCATCCACATTGCTGCTCAGAAGATATCTAGTTCGAGATTGACCCGGCTGGCAGCGCCGATCAGGTGCTTGCGCATGGCGTTCTTGGCGGCAGTGGCGTCGGCCTTCTCGACGGCTTCGTAGATTGCCACATGTTCGGCAATCGTCACCTCGAGAATTTCACCAAAAACCGCGCGGGAGAAAGCGATGTTGATGGCGGAGCTGATGCGTTCCGCGATGAAGCCGAGGAACATCAGGAAATATTCGTTCTCAGTCGCTTCCGCCAGAATGCGGTGGAAGTCGAGATCGGCGGCAACGCCTTCCGTCGACCAATCATCGGCGGTTTTCATCTTTTCCAAGGCTGCCGCCAGCCGCGTCAGCTGCTGCGGGCTGCGGTGCAATGCGGCAAGCCCCGCCGCCTCTATTTCCAGCGGCATGCGGAGCTGGAAAAGATCGCGGAAATTTTCCGGGTCGTTTAGCCGCGACCGCTCGATGCGGATGGACAGTCTTTGCCGGGGATCGGTGACGAATGCGCCCACGCCCTGCCGAGTTTCGACAAAGCCTTCGTTGCGCAATTGTGCAATCGCTTCGCGGATGACCGAACGGCTGACCCCGAAGGTTTTTGCCAGAACATGTTCGGTCGGCAGCCTGTCACCCGGTCCGAGCTTCGAATCATTGATTTCGCGCGCAATCTCCGCGGCGATACGGCCGGGCAGATGATCGTTGCGATGTATCTGATTGAACTCCAGCGTCATGGTTGCTCCCGTTCCACAGAAACGATTGGTTCTTTTTCCCGCGACAGGCGACTTCCTCCTTCGCCGTCAGCGGGGTTTTCAAAGGCGGCGTTTTCAGCCGCCTTTGCCGTTCCTCGATTAGCTATCCGGTTGCAGGGTTATCTGGCAACCGGGATTCATCCGCAAATCAGGGTCGAAGGTGTTTTTCAGGCCGGTAATCATCCGGCGCTGTACGTCGGATAGCCGGCTTTCGAAATCGGAGCGTTTCAGGCGGCCGATGCCGTGCTCGGCGCTGATGCTGCCGACGTAACGGTCGAGGACCTCGTTAACGAGTGTCTTGGATTTGTAGATGAAGGCGTCGCGCTCTTGTGGCGTCGAACCGTTCGGCGGCAGCACGTTGAGGTGGACGTTGCCGTCTCCAACGTGGCCATAGGAAACCGCCAGGCATTCCGGCAGTTTTTCCGCAAGTTCCGCCTCGGCTTCAGCCACGAAGGCTGCGAGTTTCGACAAAGGGACGGAAATGTCGGTGCGCATATGCGCGCCGCGCAGCGCCTGGCCCTCGTTCATGCCTTCGCGGAACAGCCAGAGCGATTGGGCCTGTGCCCGTGAAGAAGCGATGACGCCGTCCAGCACCAGCCCGTCTTCCATCACGCCCTCAAGGAAGCGTCCCATCAGGTCAGCGGTATCGACCAACCCCGAGCCGGAAATTTCCATCAGTACATAGGCAGGATAATCGCCGGCGATGGGCATCTTGAGATCGGGAATTGCTTCAATCGCGAGTGTGAAGGCGACAGGCGGCATGAATTCGAAGGCGGACATCAGGTCGCAGCATTCGCGGCGGGCGCGGCGGTAAAGCTTGATGGCATCGTCAAGCGAAGTGAGGCCGAGCAGCGCCGTCTCGACATGTTCGGGATTGGGATAAAGCTTAACGGCAACCGCGGTGATGATGCCGAGCGTTCCTTCCGCGCCGATGAAGAGCTGCTTCAGATCGATGCCGCGATTATCCTTGCGCAGCGTCGACAGCCCGTTCCAGATGGTGCCGTCAGGCAATACGACTTCGAGACCCAGCACCAGTTCGCGGGTCATGCCGTAGCGCAGGACATTGATGCCGCCGGCATTGGTGGAGACGTTGCCGCCGATGCGGCAGCTGCCCTGTGCACCGAGCGACAGCGGGAAAAACATGCCCTTGTCCCCAACCGCATCCTTGAATTCCGACAGAATGCAGCCGGCTTCCACAACGGCGGAAAAATCGTCGCTATCTATGGTGCGGATGGCGTTCATGCGCTCCAGGCTCAATACGACCTGATGCTTGGGGGCATCGGGAATGCCGCCGAGCACCAGTCCGGTATTACCGCCCTGGGGGATGATGGCAAGGCCCAGTTCCGCGCAGGCGCGGACAGTGTCGGAGACTTCCTTGGTCGAGCGGGGGCGGATAACGGCCACGGCCGAACTGGTGACATCGCCATGCCAGTCGCGGCAATAGCGCACCATGTCTTCCTGCGATGTCAGCAGCAAAGCCTCGCCGAGCCTGTTCTTCAACGAGAACCGCAATTCCTCGGTATCGGTTTCGCTCACGATCGTCATTCCACCCTCTCCGTCCAATCCGCCCTAAATTTCCGGACAGGGCTCTCTCGCCCTTGCTTTTGCCGGTTTGTGAAAAAATACTATTTTCAATCCGATCATATAAGGTTATCAGACAACCTTACAAGCTAATTTATCGGTCGACTGGCCGATGATGTTTTTTCGGTCCCGGGAGAATGGCCGGGACAAAGAGGAGGAAAACATGCATATCGCAATCATCGGCGCCGCAGGCATGGTGGGCCGCAAGCTGACTCAGCGTCTCGTCAAGGACGGATCGCTTGGCGGCAAGCCAATCGAAAAGTTCACGCTTATCGACGTGTTCAAGCCCGAAGCGCCTGCCGGTTTTTCCGGTGCGGTCGATGCGCGTACCGCCGATCTCTCCGCGCCGGGTGAGGCCGAAAAGCTGGTCGAAGCCCGCCCAGATGCCATTTTTCACCTCGCCGCCATCGTCTCCGGTGAAGCCGAGCTCGATTTTGATAAGGGCTACCGCATCAATCTCGACGGCACACGTTATCTCTTCGATGCCATCCGCATTGCCAATGGCAAGGATGGTTACAAGCCGCGCGTGGTCTTCACCTCGTCCATCGCCGTCTTCGGTGCGCCGCTTCCCTATCCGATCCCGGATGAATTCCACACCACGCCGCTGACCAGCTATGGTACGCAGAAGGCGATCTGCGAATTGCTGCTGTCCGATTACAGCCGCCGCGGTTTCTTCGACGGTATCGGTATTCGCCTGCCGACCATTTGCATTCGTCCCGGCAAGCCGAATGCGGCCGCTTCCGGCTTCTTCTCCAATATCCTGCGCGAGCCGCTGGTCGGCCAGGAAGCGGTTCTGCCGGTGCCGGAAAGCATTCGCCACTGGCACGCTTCGCCGCGTTCCGCCGTCGGTTTCCTGATCCATGGGGCAACGATCGACGTTGAAAAGGTCGGCCCGCGCCGCAATCTGTCGATGCCCGGCCTCAGCGCCACCGTCGGCGAGCAGATCGAAGCGTTGCGCAAGGTCGCTGGTGAAAAGGCCGTTGCCCTTATCCGCCGCGAGCCGAACGAGATGATCATGCGCATGTGCGAAGGCTGGGCCCCCGGTTTCGAAGCCAGGCGTGCCCGCGAACTGGGCTTTACGGCTGAAAGCTCGTTTGAAGAAATCATTCAGGTTCATATCGAGGACGAACTGGGAGGTTCACTGAAATGAGTGCTGGCGGGGAGGAGAAGAAGCGGTCGGTTGCCTTTATCGGCACAGGCCTGATGGGCGGGCCGATGGCCCGGCGTCTGCTGGGCGCCGGCTTTTCGGTCACCGTCTGGAACCGTAGCGTGGATAAGGCCGAGGCGCTTGTTGCCGATGGCGCGGTCGTCGCGGCATCGCCGGCGGAGGCCGCCAGGGGCGCCGATATCGTCATCACCATGCTGAGCGACGGCAAGGCTGTGGGCGAGGTGCTGTTTGCGGCCGGCGTGGCCGAAGCGCTGAAAAAGGGTGCGGTCGTCATCGACAGCAGCTCGATTGCGCCGCCGATTGCGCGGGAACATTCCTCCCGGCTTCAGGCGCTCGGCGTTCATCATGTCGACGCGCCGGTTTCCGGCGGCGTGCCGGGCGCGACCGCCGGTACGCTTGCGATCATGGCGGGTGGCGATGAGGCGCTGATCGCGGGTCTTGCCGATGTTTTCGCACCGATGGGCCGGCTCACCTATGTCGGTCCCTCGGGTGCTGGCCAGCTCTGCAAGCTCGCCAACCAGCAGATCGTTGCCATCACCATCGGCGCGGTTGCCGAGGCGATGATGCTGGTGGAGGCGGGTGGTGCATCGCGTGAAGGGTTCCGCAACGCCATACGCGGCGGTTTTGCCGAAAGCCGGATCCTGGAACTGCATGGCGACCGCATGGTGAAGCGCAATTTCGTACCTGGCGGTCCCTCCAAGTTCCAGCTCAAGGATCTGAACGGCGTGCTGGCGACGGCGAAGGATCTGTCTCTCAATCTGCCGCTTACGCAGCAGGTGACGCGGGAATTTGACGACTTCGTCGGTGACGGTGGTGCCGATATCGACCATAGCGGCATCCTGCTTTACCTCGAAAAACTGAATAACCGGGAACAGGGCTGAGGCAGGTTCATGAGTGACGAGAAGACACCGATGCGCCGCCTGCGGTCGCAGGACTGGTTCGACAATCCCGACCATCTCGACATGACGGCGCTCTATCTGGAGCGCTTCATGAATTACGGCGTGACGCCGGAAGAACTGCGTTCCGGCAAGCCGGTCATCGGCATCGCCCAGAGCGGCAGCGACCTGACGCCCTGTAACCGTGTCCATGTGGAACTCGTCAAGCGGGTGCGGGACGGTATCCGCGATGCGGGCGGCATTCCCATCGAGTTTCCGACCCATCCGATGTTCGAAAACTGCAAGCGCCCGACGGCGGCGCTTGACCGCAATCTCGCTTATCTCAGCCTTGTGGAAGTGCTTTACGGTTATCCGCTCGACGGCGTCGTTTTGACCACGGGCTGCGACAAGACCACGCCTTCAGCGCTGATGGCGGCAAGCACGGTTGATATTCCGGCCATCGTCTTGTCCGGCGGGCCGATGCTCGACGGCTACCATGATGGGGATCTGGTCGGTTCCGGTACTGTCATCTGGCGCATGCGCCGCAAATATGGCGCTGGCGAAATCACCCGCGAGGAATTTTTGCAGGCAGCGCTCGAATCCGCGCCTTCGGTCGGCCATTGCAACACCATGGGTACGGCGTCGACCATGAATGCCATGGCGGAGGCGCTCGGCATGTCGCTTACCGGCTGCGGCGCCATTCCCGCCGCTTACCGTGAACGCGGCCAGATGGCCTATCGCACCGGCCGCCGTGCCGTCGAGCTGGTTGTCGAGAACATCAAGCCCTCCGACATCATGACCCGAGAGGCATTTTTGAACGCGATCCGCGTCAACTCGGCAATCGGCGGTTCCACCAACGCCCAGCCGCATCTGGCGGCCATGGCAAAACATGCGGGTGTGGAGCTTCGCGAGGAGGACTGGCAGGTTCACGGTTACGACATTCCGCTCATCGCCAATGTCCAGCCAGCCGGCAAATGGCTGGGTGAGAAATATCACCGCGCCGGCGGCACGCCCGCCGTCATGTGGGAGCTTCTCAAGGCCGGCAAGCTCGACGGAAACTGTCCGACCGTGACAGGCAAGACCATGGCGGAAAATCTGGAAGGCCGGGAATCCACCGACCGCGATGTGATCCTGCCTTATGACAAGCCGCTGAAGGAGCGGGCCGGTTTCCTCGTCCTCAAGGGCAACCTGTTCGATTTCGCCATCATGAAGACGAGCGTGATCTCGGCGGAATTCCGCCAGCGTTATCTGAGCGAACCGGGCCGCGAAGGCATTTTCGAGGGCAAATGTGTGGTGTTCGATGGTTCGGAAGACTATCACGCCCGCATCAACGATCCGTCTCTCGATATCGATGAGCGCACCATTCTCGTCATTCGCGGTGCGGGGCCACTCGGCTGGCCGGGTTCGGCAGAGGTCGTCAACATGCAGCCGCCGGATGCGCTGTTGAAAAAGGGCATCACCAGTCTGCCGACGATCGGTGACGGCCGGCAGTCGGGAACGGCGGACAGCCCGTCCATCCTCAACGCCTCGCCGGAAAGTGCTGCCGGCGGTGGGCTGGCATGGCTTCGTACGGGGGATATGATCCGCATCGATTTCAATGAGGGCGAGTGCAATGCGCTGGTGCCGGATGAGGAGCTTGCCGCCCGCAAGGCTGACGGCATTCCCGCTGTTCCTGCGGATGCGACGCCCTGGCAGCGCATCTATCGTCAATCGGTGACCCAGCTTTCGGATGGCGCGGTTCTGGAAGGGGCTGCGGATTTCCGCCGGATCGCCGAGAAGATGCCCCGGCACAATCATTGATCACATACGACAAAAAATCCCCGGCCACGTCCGGGGATTTTTCTTTTCCGGGCGGTTTCGCAATTGATTGCGACCTCTTAATGTACCCGCAAATCCGCATCACAGGGGCAGGACATGACAGATATTTCGATGATAGAGGCCGCGCGTGGGCGCATCGGCAACCATGCGGTTCGCACACCGCTTCTTTCATCGCCTTTTCTGGACGAAATTGCCGGGCGAAAGCTGTTCGTGAAGGCTGAATGCCTGCAAAGAACGGGTTCCTTCAAGTTTCGCGGCGGCTGGTCGGCCGTCTCCGGCCTTCCGGCGGAGGTGCGCGTCAAGGGCGTGATCGCCTTTTCCTCCGGCAACCATGCGCAGGGCGTGGCGCTTGCCGCCCGGCTGCACAATGTCCCTGCCGTCATCATCATGCCGTCGGATGCGCCGAAGATCAAAATCGACAATACCCGGGCCTATGGCGCGGAGGTAGTGCTCTATGACCGTGCGAACGAAGATCGCGACGCCATCGGTGATCGCATTTCGCGTGAGCGTGGGCTGACGCTGATCAGGCCCTATGACGAACCGCTGGTCATTGCCGGGCAGGGGACAGTGGGGCTGGAGATTGCCGAACAGGGCGCGGAGTTGGGCATCGGTGCGGCCGAGGTTCTGGTGCCCTGCGGTGGCGGCGGCCTCACCTCCGGCATCTCCCTGGCACTCGCAGCAAAAGCGCCGAACTACAAGGTCAGGACGTCGGAACCGGAGCGGTTCGACGATGTGGCGCGCTCCCTCGCTGCGGGTAAGATCGAGCGTAACGCCACGACCTCGGGCTCGATTTGCGACGCGATCGTCACGCCGCAGCCCGGCAACATTACTTTCCCCATCATGGCCGGGCTCTGCGGAAAAGGCATTGCCGTGACCGAGGAGGAAGCGCTGCGTGCTATGGTTCTCGCGTTTAACCGGCTGAAGATCGTTGTCGAACCCGGTGGCGCGGTGGCGCTGGCGGCGGCCCTCTTCCACGGCGATGAACTGGAAAGCGAAACGGTGATCGCGGTCGCTTCCGGCGGCAATGTCGATCCGGAGATCATGGCCGGCGCGCTCTCTCGTTTCGGTTGAGGTCAGGCCTCGAGCCGTGCCGCGACCTCGCCGGCAATCGCCAGCGAGGCGGTGAGGCCGGGGCTTTCTATGCCGAAAAGGTTGACGAGGCCGGCAAGGCCGTGGGTTTCCGGTCCGTCGATGCGGAAGTCCATGGCCGGTGCGTCCGGGCCGGAAATCTTCGGCCGGATACCGGAATAGGCCGGGATCAGCGCGTCATCGGGAAGGCCCGGCCAATAGCGCCGTATCGCATCGCCAAAACCCTCCATACGGCGGGGATCGACCGCATAGTCGATGGTATCCACCCACTCCACATCCGGCCCGAAACGTGCCTGGCCGGCGAGATCGAGCGTGAGATGCACGCCGAGGCCATGAGTGTGCGGTGCGGGGTAGATCAGCCGTGAAAACGGGGACTTGCCGGCCAGCGAAAAATAGCTGCCCTTGGCGAAACGCGCCTGCGGGATTCCGTCCTCCGGCAATCCTTCGATCTTTCTTGCCACCATGGGTGCAACAAGCCCGGCGGAATTGACGAGCAGCCGGCATGTCAGGCTGGTGGGTTCCGTTCCGCCGACATGAACTCGGAAACCATTGCCCATCGCCTCTGCCTTTTCGAAGGGTGCGTTCAGGGCAAGGGCAGCGCCATGATCCTGCGCGTCTCCAAGCAGCGCCAGCATATAGCCGTGGCTGTCGATGATACCGGTCGAGGGCGATATCAGGGCTGCGACGCAGGCGAGCGCGGGTTCGAGCAATAGCGCCTGTTGCGCATCGATCAGCTCAAGGTCGTTGCAGCCGTTAGCTTTGCCTTTTTCGCGCAGGGTGGTGAGCATGGCCGTCTCTTCATCGCTCGTAGCGACGATGAGCTTGCCGCAACGACGATGTGAAACGCCGTGGCTTTGACAGAAGGCATAGAGCCGCTCCTTGCCCTCCACGCAAAGTCGGGCCTTGAGGCTTCCGGCCGGATAATAGAGCCCGGCGTGGATGACTTCGCTGTTGCGGGAGGAGGTGGCAGAGCCGAATTCCTTCCCGCTTTCGAGGATGATGACGGTGAGGCCGCGCATCGCCAGTTCACGCGCTGTCGCGAGCCCTATCACCCCGGCTCCGATGATGATGGCGTCGATATCCGTCATGGTCTTTTCCGTGCCCGCCACCGGTTTTGAACGGAAATGCCCTCCACCGCGTTGATCCTGCGCAATGGGTAGATTGATGCTTGCCGGTGGGCAAGTCGCAATCGGTATTTTTCCCGATGCGCCAATCTTATGGAATTTTATCTCTACTGAAACAGTGGGGAATAAAGCTATTCTATGAGTGAAATAAGCAATGCCCGCTTTGAAGGGCCGAGCAGGAAGGGAGTGTACAATGTCTTATTCCAAGGCAGGAAAAGTAAAAGACTTTGTCTCGCAGCCCCAGTCGCCGCGAAACTGGAAAGATTCGGTTCATGCGGCTCTTGTCGGCGTCTGCGTGGCTTTTGTCGCCGCCGTCATCTTCGGTCTCGTTCCCTGATCCTCCCGATTTTCTCATCAGGTAATTTGAGAATGAAAGGCCGGTCGCTCCTCCGACCGGCCTTTTTCATGACCGCTCACGCCTTCAGGTAATCTTCCGCCAGGTCGACCCAGAAAGCGGTTCCGATCGGCAGGATATCGTCGTTGAAATCGAATTTCGGATGGTGCAGCGGCGGATCGTTATCCGTGCGCGCGGTGCCGAGGAAGAAATAACAGCCGGGTCGTTTCTCCAGCATATAGGCGAAGTCTTCCGCACCCATCGATGGGCGCTGCATCTCGGCCACCTTTTCAGGTCCGGCAAAACGCCGGGCGAGATCGGCGACATAGTCCGTTTCCGCCTTGTGGTTGACGGTTGCATTGTAACCGCGCTCGTAATCGATGGTGACGCTCATGCCATAGCTGGCCGCCTGGCCTTCGGCTATCGCCCGGATGCGCTTTTCCAGCTCGTCGCGCACGCCCGGATCGAAGGAGCGGATGGTCAGCAGCATTTCCGCCGTTTCGGGAATGACATTGCTGGCACCACCGGCATGGAACGCGCCAACGGTGACGACCGCCGATAGTTGCGGATGGATGTTGCGGGACACCACCGTCTGCAGCGCCATTATGATGCTTGCGCCGGCAACGATGGGATCGGCCGCATCCTGCGGTTCGGCGCCGTGGCCGCCGTAACCGTTGACGGTAATCTTGCACTCGTCGACGGCGGCGAGGATAGGTCCGTCGCGCAGCACGAATTGCCCGAAGGGCACGCCGGGATCGTTGTGAAGGGCAAAAACCGCATCGCAGGGAAAACGTTCGAACAGCCCGTCCTCGATCATGATGCGGGCGCCGCCGAAATTCTCTTCCGCCGGCTGGAAGATCAGATGCATGGTTCCGTCGAAATTTTTGCGCTCCGCAATGATCTTCGCCGCGCCGAGCAGCATGGCGGTGTGGCCGTCATGTCCGCAGGCATGCATCACGCCCTGATTGGCGCTCGCATAATCCGCACCGGTTTCTTCATGGATCGGCAGGGCGTCGATATCGGCGCGGATGCCGAGCGTGCGGGTGCTGTCGCCATTGCGGAGTGTGGCGACGACACCGGTTCCGGCCAGTCCCCGGGTCACCTCATAACCCATTGCCGCCAACTGTTCGGCAATAAAATCCGACGTCTTGAACTCCGAAAGGCCGATTTCGGGGTTTCGGTGGAGGTGGCGGCGAATGGCCACCACATCCGGCATATGGTTGGCAAAGGATGCGAGATTTGCGGTCTGTCTGGTCATTTTTAGAGTCCCGGATTCGGCCGTTTTTTCCGGCGTCTTTTGCAAATGACATAGCAGCATATGCAGCCATGCGTAAGGGGCGTAGCCTGCCCGGAAATGCCCCGAAATTCAGCGCTTGCATCGTGCCGCGACAGGTGGCATGGAACTATTGACGTCCTGGGGCATTAGCTTCTTTCGGATGTAGCGCGGGCCTTTCGGTTCGTGTTGCCCTTCAGGTTGTCAACGGGGGATTATCGGACGTTGCGCGAACAGTTTTCGCCATCGGGGAGGGTGCGAAATCCGGTCGGAACGGCATTGCCGGGCCGAACGATACCATTTTCTTCCCCTCATCGAAAAAGCCCTGTCCGCGCCGATCTCCAGCTTCGCAGATATTCCGGAATAATGACGCTGCAGCATGACGCGCCTGCGAATATTCCGCACTTGACGATCCGTTCCGCGCAGCGTCCGGTCCGGTTCACCGAAGGTTCAGGATAAGTCATAAATATAGCGTGGCCCGATTTTCGTGTGTGTTCCCGCCACGGACGAAATGCCGGTCAAGTCGAACAAGTTTCCATAAAGTTCAGAATACGAGCCCGATGTCATTTCATATTACCCCGACCGCCGCCGCCCGTGATTCCGAGACGAAGCAGATCGATCACAACGATTCGATCCGCGCGTCCTATATGACGGTGGAGGAACTGCATGATGCGGGCGCCGCGCTTTCCCGCGATGGCGCCGACAGTCTTCCCGGCTTCATGGAATTCGATTTCTTCGAGCGTCATCGTGAGAACGAGAAGGAAATCCTCAGGGTCTATCGCACGACGGCCGTCGATGCGGAAAATGGCGCCACGATAACGCCGGCGGCGGAATGGCTGCTCGACAATCACTACGTCATCGAAGAGGCGATCCAGGAAGTCCGCCGCGATTTTCCGCGCAAGTTCTATCGCCAGCTGCCGACGATGACGGTGGGCGGCGTGACGATCCCGCGGGTCATGGCGCTCGGCTGGCTTTATGTCGCCCATACCCACAGCACGGTTTCGCGCGAAAACATGACGGCGCTGGTGGATGGCTATCAGACCTCGAAGACGCTGCAGATCGGCGAATTGTGGGCTTTGCCGTCGATTATCCGTTTTGTCCTCATCGAAAATCTTCGCCGCATCTCCATCCGTGTGGAGCGTTCGCGCCGCATGCGCCAGAAGGCGAATGAGGTCGTCGATGAAATCATCCGTCTGAACGATGCGGAAGCCTCGGCAGCGCTTCTCAAGCAGGTCGATTCGCTGGTCGACGACCCGACTTTCGCGACGCAGTTCCTTTATCGTCTGAGAAACGGTTCGCAGACCTCCGGTTTTGCCGTTGCTTGGCTCGAAGAGCGTCTTCACGCTGCCGGCACCGACGCTGAAAACGTCATGATGTCGGAACATAACCGCCTGGCATCCGGCAATGTGACGATGGGCAATATCGTCAAGAGCCTGCGCGAAATCGACGATACCGAATGGTCGGTGTGGTTCGAGGAAGTCAGCCATATCGACAAGGTTCTGCGCGAAGAGACCGACTACGAGGTTCTCGATTTCGGTTCGCGCAACACCTACCGCAACACGATCGAACTTCTGGCGCGCCGTTCTCCCAAGACCGAAGTCGAGGTTGCGCGCGCCGCTGTCGAAATGGCGCGTTCGGAGACGCCGGCGGGTGCGGATGAAACCCATCGCGTCAATGTCGGCTCCGTGCTCGTCGGCCAGCGCCGCTTCGAGCTTGAAAAGGCTTTGGGTTACCGGCCGCTGGTGTCGCAGCGCATCGTGCGCTCGATGCGCAAGTTCAACTGGCTGGCAATCGCCGCGCCGGTGCTTCTGATCACTGCGCTCGCCATGCTTGCTGTCGGCTGGTTCCTGGCGCAGGCGGGCATGCCCTGGTATGTCGTGACCGCGTTCCTGCTGATGTTCGCATTGCCGGCATCCGAAGGCGCGACCGGCCTCTTCAACACCCTCGTCACCTTCTTCGTGAAACCGTTCCGGCTGGTCGGATACGAGTTCAAGAACGGCATTCCGCAGGACGCCCGCACATTGGTCGCCGTGCCCTGCATGCTGACCAGCCGCGACAGTGTCGACGAGATGATGCGCAATATCGAAGTGCATTATCTCGCCAATCCACATGGCGAGATCTACTTCTCGCTGGTGAGCGACTGGCGCGATGCGCAATACGAGCAGTCCGACGATGACCTCGAGATTCTCGATTATGCCAAGCGCGAGCTTGCGGCGCTGAACAGCCGCTACGCCTTTGATGGCAAGACGCGCTTTTACCTGCTGCATCGCCGCCGCCTCTACAATCCGGCCGAAGGCTGCTGGATGGGCTGGGAGCGCAAGCGCGGCAAGCTGCATGAGCTGAACATGCTGCTGCGCGGCGACAAGGATACGACCTTCCTCGGCGGCGCGAACGTCGTGCCGGAGGGCGTGAAATACGTCATGACGCTGGATGCCGATACGCGCCTGATGCGCGATGCGGTGACCAAGCTCGTCGGCAAGATGCACCACCCGATCAATCGCCCGGTGATCGATCCGGTATCCGGACGGGTTGTCGAAGGCTACGGCCTGCTGCAGCCGCGGGTGACGCCTTCGCTGACGACCGGCAAGGATGCCTCTGTCTTCCAGCGCGTTTTCTCGATCAACCGCGGTATCGATCCTTACGTCTTTACCGTTTCCGACGTTTATCAGGACCTGACCTCCGAAGGTACCTTTACCGGCAAGGGCCTTTACGATGTGGATGCCTTCGAGGCGGCGCTGAAGGGCCGAATCGAGGAAAACTCCATCCTCAGTCACGATCTGCTCGAAGGCTCCTTTGCGCGCTGTGCGCTGGTGACCGATGTGGAACTGGTGGAGGACTTCCCAACCCGTTATGAGGTGGAAGTGTCGCGCCAGCATCGCTGGGCGCGTGGCGACTGGCAGCTTCTGCCCTTTATCCTCGATCGTGCCCGTGGCGTTACCGCCATCGGCCGCTGGAAGATGGTCGACAATCTGCGTCGCTCGCTGACGCCGATCGCCTGGTTCTTCGCCTCGATCCTCGGTTGGTATTTCATGGATCCGCTCGGTGCGTTGATCTGGCAGATCCTGCTGATCTTCTCGCTGTTCGTCGCGCCCACGCTGTCCCTGCTGTCCGGCCTCGTGCCGCGCTCCACCGATATTGTACCGCAGGCGCATTTCCATACCATCTGGTCGGAAATCCGCGCCACCAATGCGCAGGTTGCGCTGCGTATCGTCTTCATCGCCGATGCCGCCTGCATGATGACGGATGCGATTGCCCGTTCGCTTTACCGCCTGCTCGTCAGCCACAAGCTGATGCTGGAATGGCGTACCGCCGCCAGCATGCAGTCGAGCGCGCAGGGCAGCATCGTCGATTATTATCGCCAGATGTGGCATGCGCCCGTGGTGGCGATGCTTGGCCTGTTGTTTGCGGCGCTGCCGGGCGACAACGCTTTCCTGATCGGCATTCCATTCACGCTGCTCTGGGTTCTGTCCCCCGCCGTTGCCTGGTATGTCAGCCAGTCGGCTGAAACCGAAGACCGGCTGTTCGTTTCGGAACACGTCTCCTTCGAGCTTCGCAAGATCGCGCGCCGCACCTGGCGTTATTACGAGGCTTTCGTGACGCCGCAGGAAAACCACCTGCCGCCGGACAACTTCCAGGAAACGCCGGAACCGATCGTTGCTTCGCGTACATCGCCGACCAATATCGGCGTCTATCTGCTCTCCGTCATCTCGGCGCGTCAGTTCGGCTGGATCAGCTTTGCCGATACGCTGGAGCGGATCGAGAACACGATCCAGACTGTCGAGAAGATGGAAAAATATCGTGGCCATCTCTACAACTGGTATCACACCGACACCTTGCAGACGCTTGGGCCGCGTTACGTTTCTGCGGTGGACAGCGGCAACCTCGCCGGTCACCTTATTGCGGTTTCGTCTGCCTGCCGTGATTGGGCAGAAGCGCCGTCCGCGCATCTTCAGGGTAATCTGGACGGTATCGGCGATCTTGCCGGCATTCTGCGCGAAACGCTGAAGGCGCTGCCCGACGACCGCAAGAACCTGCGCCCGCTGCATCGCCGCCTCGAGGAGCGCATCATCGGCTTCTCGAACGCTCTCGCCTCCGTCAAGCGTGAGCATGAATTTGCCTCGATCCGCGTCATCAATCTCGCGGTTCTTGCGCGCGATATCCAGAAACTCGCAACCAACGTCGATCATGAGGTGAAATCCGCGCAGAGCGCGGAAGTGACGCGCTGGGCGCAATTGCTCGTCGATTGCTGCGAGGCGCATATTTCCGACAGCGCCATCGACCTCACCAACATGGAGCCGCTGCGCCAGCGTCTCGCATCGCTGCGCGACCGCAGCCGTAACCTTGCTTTCTCGATGGACTTCACCTTCCTTTACCGCAAGGATCGCCGTCTTCTGTCGATTGGCTACCGCGTCGAAAGCAAGGAGCTTGACGAGGCCTGCTACGACCTTCTGGCTTCCGAATGCCGCTTGACCAGCCTCTTCGCCATCGCCAAGGGCGATCTGCCGACCGAGCACTGGTACCGTCTCGGCCGTCAGGTCGTGCCGATCGGTGCGCAGGGCGCGCTGGTTTCCTGGTCCGGCTCGATGTTCGAATATCTGATGCCGCCGCTTGTCATGCAGGAGCGTCAGGGTGGCATCCTCAACCAGACCAATAATCTGATCGTCAAGGAACAGATGAACCACGGTCGTCGTCTCGGCACGCCGTGGGGCATTTCCGAAGCGGCGTTCAACGCCCGCGATCACAACATGAACTACCAGTACACCAACTTCGGTGTGCCGACGCTTGGCCTCAAGCGTGGCCTTGGCCAGAATGCGGTGATCGCACCTTACGCATCGATCCTCGCCAGCCAGTATGATCCCGATGGTGCGCTTGAGAACCTCGACAAGCTGCGCAAGCTTGGCGCTCTCGGCCAGTACGGTTTCCATGACGCGGTGGATTTCACGCCGACACGTGTGCCGGATGGCAAGGTCTGCGCGGTGGTCTACAATTATTATGCACACCACCACGGCATGTCGATTGCGGCCGTCGCCAACGTCGCCTTTGACGGCGTGCTGCGCGAACTCTTCCACTCCGATCCGGTGATCGAGGCGGCAGAACTGCTGCTGCAGGAAAAGGCGCCGCGCGAAGTGCCGGTCATGAGCGCCAAATACGAGCCGGAAACCCCCGGCAAGGAACAGGCGGACTTGTTGCGTGCGGAAGTTCGTTCCATCACCGACCCGGCCGCGCGCGACCGCGAAGTGGTGTTCCTCTCGAATGGCCACTACTCGACCATGCTCACCTCGACGGGTGCCGGTTATTCGAAGTGGAACGGCCAGGCCATTTCCCGCTGGAAGGCCGACCCGACCGACGACCGCTGGGGCACCTTCATCTTCCTGCGCGACACCACCAATGGACAATGGTGGAGCGCAACGGCCGAGCCGCGTGTCATCGAGGGCGAAAAGACCAAGACGATCTTCACCGATGACAAGGCCGAGTTCCACAAGACCACCGGCGATCTGCAAAGCGTTGTCGAATGCATCGTCGCCACCGAGCACGATGCCGAAGGCCGCCGCGTCACCCTGCTCAATGTCGGTTCCGAGGATCGCTATATCGAAGTGACCTCCTATTTGGAGCCGGTCATTGCGTCGGAGGATGACGACAATGCCCATCCGCTGTTCTCGCGCATGTTCGTGCAGACGGAGATCGGCCGTCGCGGCGACGTCATCCGTGCGTGGCGCAACCGTCGCAGCCCGAACGAGCCGGGCACCGTCATCGCGCACCTGGCCGCTGACAATGCCGGCCCGTCGCGCCCGACGGAGTTCGAGACCGATCGCGTCAAGTTCATCGGTCGCGGACGCTCGCTGCGTGAAGCGGCGGCTTTCGATGCCGGTGCGACGCTTTCCAGCACCGACGGCTTCACGCTTGATCCGATTCTGTCGCTGCGCCGCACCGTGCGCGTGCCGGCGGGCAAGAAGGTGAGTGTAATCTTCTGGACGATTGCCGCGCCGAGCCGCGAGGAAGTCGACAAGGCAATCGACCGTTATCGTCATCCGGACGCCTTCGCGCATGAACTGGTGCATGCCTGGACGCGTACGCAGGTGCAGATGCGCCATGTGGGCGTCACCTCGCAGCAGGCGGCCGCCTTCCAGCATCTCGGCCGTTATCTGACCTATCCGGACATGCATCTGCGTGCGGATTCGGAAACGCTGAAAACGGGTCTCGCGTCGCAGCGCGCCTTGTGGCCGCTTGCGATTTCGGGCGATTTCCCGATCTTCAGCCTGCGCATCAACGACGATATGGACATGGATATCGCCCGTGAAGCGCTGAGCGCCCATGAATATCTGCGCTCGCGCGGTGTGATCTTCGATCTCGTCATCGTCAACGAACGGGCTGCGTCCTATGCGCAGGACATGCAGCATGCACTCGATCATATTTCCGAGGCGCAGCGCCGCATCAATCCTGCCGATGGCGGACGTCCGCACGTCTTCTCGGTGCGCCGCGACCTGATGGATGAAGAGACTTGGAGCGCGCTTCTCGCCGCTTCCCGCGTCGTCCTCCACGTGCGCAACGGCAAGATCGTCGACCAGATCAACCGTGCGGTATCGCTGTTTGCGGCCCATCGCAGCCCCGACGGCACGAGCGATGCGGCACAGGCCCGTCTGCCTGTTCCGGTCTTCCCTGTGGCGGAGCCGGTGGAAGATGCGGGCGATCTCGATTTCTGGAACGGTTTCGGCGGTTTTACCAGAAGCGGTCAGGAATATGTCGTGCGCCTCAATGGCGGGCAGTCCACGCCGCATCCATGGATCAACGTCATCTCGAACGAGAATTTCGGCTTCCATATTTCGGCCGAAGGCGCCGGTTTCAGCTGGAGCCGCAATTCGCGCGACTATCAGCTGACACCCTGGAGCAACGATCCGGTCATCAACCGGCCGGGTGAGGCCTTCTATGTCGCCGATGTGGAGACAGGAAAGCTCTATACGCCCTGTGCCGCGCTGTCGCGCGATCCCGAAGCCATGTTCGAAACCCGCCACGGTCTCGGTTACTCCGTGTTGACGGGCGTGGCCGATACGCTGGAGGTGGAGCTGACGCAGACCGTGGACCGTGAAAAACCGGTCAAACTCTCGCAGGTCATCGTTCGCAACAAGGGCTCGAAAAGTCGCCGTCTGAAGGTCTATGCCTATGTGGAATGGGTGCTCGGCAATAACGGCCAGAAATCTGCGCCGTTCATTCTGAGCAGGCATGATGCCGGCAACAATGCGATCTTCGCGTCGAACCCCTACAGCATCGACTATAGCGCTCGCACGGCCTTCCTGACGCTCGACAGCGAAGCGAGCGGCTTCACGACCAGTCGCCGGGAATTCATCGGCCGCTTCGGGTCGGCGCAGGCGCCGCAGGGCATCGTGTCCGGGGCTGCACTCAGTGGCAGCACGGAGGTCGACGGCGATCCCTGTGCCGCGCTGATGCAGGAAATCCACCTGAAGCCCGGCGAAGAACGGCACATGACCTTCATTCTCGGCGATGCCGACAATGCGGAAGAGGCCGAAGCGCTGGTGAAGGATGTTCGTAAGGCGGACTTCCAGACGGTGCTGGATGAGAGCAAGGCGTTCTGGACGGGCTTTACCGGCCAGTTGCAGGTTTCCACGCCTGATTCCGGCTTCAACCACATGGTCAACAACTGGCTGCCCTATCAGGCGCTGGCATGCCGCATTCTGGCGCGTACTGCCTTCTACCAGTCGAGCGGTGCTTTCGGCTTCCGCGACCAGCTTCAGGATACGCTGGCCTTCCTGCTCTACCAGCCGGATCTCGCCCGCAAGCAGATCCTGCGCGCGGCAGGCCGCCAGTTCCCGGAAGGCGATGTGCAGCACTGGTGGCTGCCGCTGACGGGCGCCGGTGTTCGTACCACCATTTCCGACGATGTGGTCTGGCTCGCTTATGCGATCAACCAATATGTCTCGGCCACGGGCGATGCTGCCATCCTCGATGAAAGCATCCCCTTCCTGAAGGGGGCGGCATTGATGCCCGGCCAGCATGACGCTTTCTTCCAGCCGGAAACCAGCGACAGATCCGCCACGCTTTACGAGCATGCGGCGCTGGCGCTCGATCTTGCCATTCATCGCACCGGCGAAAATGGCCTGCCGCTGATCCTCGGCGGCGACTGGAACGACGGCATGAACCGTGTCGGCGTGGGCGGCAAGGGCACCAGCGTCTGGCTCGGCTGGTTCCTGTCCGGAGCGTTGCGCGATTTCATCGAGATTGCGGAAAAGCGTGGCGATACCGACCGCGTCGGCAAATGGGCGGCGCACCGGGAAAAGCTACGCAATGCGCTGGAAACAGCGGGTTGGGATGGCAGCTATTACCGGCGTGGTTATTTCGATGACGGCACGCCGCTCGGTTCCGCCGAAAGCGAGGAATGCCGGATCGATTCGCTCGGCCAGAGCTGGAGCGTTCTCTCCGGCGAAGGCGAAGGGGCTCGGTCGCGGCAGGCAATGGATGCCGTCATGGAGCATCTGGTCGATGAGCAGACCGGCATTATCCGGCTGTTCACGCCGCCCTTCTCGCGAGCGCCACATGATCCGGGTTACATCAAGGGATATCCGCCGGGTGTGCGCGAAAACGGCGGACAATATACCCATGCGGCGACCTGGGTGGTTCTCGCCCTTGCGAAGCAGGGTAGGGCACAGGAGGCATGGAACTGCTTCAAGCTGCTCAACCCAGTCAATCATGCGCTCGATGCGGCAGCATCGGAAACCTATCGGGTCGAACCCTACGTGGTGACTGCGGATGTCTACGGTGAAGGCGCTTATGCAGGCCGTGGCGGCTGGAGCTGGTACACGGGTTCCGCCGGGTGGCTCTACCGCGCCGCTGTCGAGGGTATTCTCGGCATCACCCGCACCGACGGCAAGCTGCATATTTCGCCGTCGCTGCCGGAGGACTGGAGCGGCTTCTCGGTGAAGATCACGCTCGACGGCAGGGCCAGGGATATCGTCGTAAGCCGCAAGGCCGATACGGCGGAAGTCTCCGTTTCCGTCGATGGCAAGGCCCTGTCGGCAGGTGATCGGGTGATCCCCTTCGACTGAGACGATCAGGTCTTCGTTCGCCTTTAAACTCAGGCTCCCGTGGTAACGCGGGGGCCTGAATCTTTATGGGGCTACCCTGGCCTCCGACTCAGTCTGTGGGTCGGATCATGGCACGGAAGCCCGGACCTAGTTCGCAGCGTCGGCTGGAAGCTCCCGCAGCACCGGGATAGGGTCATATTGGCGAAGGTTTTGATGGCGCGGTGCCGGATCGTCCGGTGCGGACTGTCTCGTCAATCTTTTCGAGAAAAGCAACAGTCGCGAATAATCGGTCGATCGGAAGGGAGTTATCTTGCGATTCAGCGCATCTTTCACAGAACTTGCACTGTTGGCGTTGCTCGCCATTCTTTCCCTGGCGTTGTCCTGCTGGTTGGCGCGCTACCCACGGAAAACGAGCGTCGGAATAATGCTTGGCGTGGTACTTGGAGTTTTCCTGACCAATCTCGCAGCAGGTATTGTCGCCTTTCTGGGAAATGTCCTCCCCTTCGGGCAGATCGATTTCTGGCTGGCAAGTTCCCTGACCGAAATTCTCCGATAGGCGACCTGTGATCTGGCGGGGCCGTCGGGAAACGGGCAAAGAAAAAGGGCGGACAACATGCTGTCCGCCCTGTCTTCATTCCGTCAGCCAGACCCTCAGGAGGCAATGGCCTTCGGCCGGGGCTGCTGGTTTTCGTCTTCCGTCAGCAGGCCGCTGGTGCGCAGCAGCGAGGTAAAGCGTCCGCCACGCTGGCTCAGCTCATCGAAAGTACCCTTTTCGATGATCCGGCCCTGATCGAGGAAGAGGACGAGATCGGCATCGCGGACCGTGGAAAGGCGGTGGGCGATGATGAAGGTTGTACGGTTCTTTCTCAGCGCGTCGACAGCGGCCTTCACCCGAGCTTCCGTTTCCACATCAAGCGCACTGGTCGCTTCGTCCAGAACCAGAATGGGAGCGTTCTTTAGTATGGCGCGGGCAATGGCGATGCGCTGGCGTTCGCCGCCGGACAGGCGGTTGCCGCGTTCACCCACCTGGGTCAGATAGCCGTTGATGCGGCTATCGATGAAATCCGTCGCCGCCGCTGCTGCCGCTGCTTCCACTACTTCCGCATCGGTGGCCGATTCACGGCCGAGGCGGATGTTTTCGCGAATGGAGCGGTTCAGCAGGCCGGCATCCTGAAACACCGTGGCGATGGAGTTGCGGAGCGAATTTTTCGTCACCGTCGAAATATCGGTCCCATCGATCAGAATCTGGCCGGAATCGGGATCGTAGACCCGCTGCAGGAGATTGATGAGCGTGGTCTTGCCGGCACCTGTCGGTCCGACGATCGCGACTGTCTCGCCGGCCTTGGCCGTGAACGAAACGTCGTGAACGCCCTGCTTGGTGTTGGCGAAACCGAAATTGATGTTGCGGAACTCCACGGTGCCGGAGACATTCGACAATTCGCGCGCATCGCCCGGCTCTTCCCGTTCCTTGACGGAATCTTCCAGCACGAAGAAATCCTCGAGCTTGGCGCGGGCTTCGAAAATCTGCGTCACGAATTGGCGCATCTGGTCCAGACGGCCGATCAGGAGATTAGCGAAACCGATGAAGGCGATGACATCGCCGACGCGCAACTCGCCGTTCTTCACCAGCACGGTGCCGATGACGAGGATGATCATCATCGAAACGGTGGAAGCCGTGCGGTTCAAAGCACTGGCAAAGGCCCACCAGTCGAGCACCGGATATTGCGCGCTCAGCAGCTTTTCGGTGAAAGATTTCAGCGCCTTCGTTTCGGCCTCGATGCGGTTGTAGCTGTGCAGCACCGAGACGTTGCTGATGGAATCGCTGACATGGGCAAAAACGCTATGATAGTGTTCTTCGACCGAAGCCTGGCCGTCCTTGGTGCGGCCCATCACCCACTTGCCGATGAACCAGTATACGATACCGAGGCCGATCAGCACGAAGCTGAGGCGCAGGTCCATGGACATGGCGGTCGGCACAAGCAGCACCAGTGCGACGAAGGTGGCCAGATGCGTGCGCATGAATTCGAGCCACAGGCCGAACAGCGTTTCGCTGGCGCGCAGCAGCGTGTGGAGGGCATTGGATGTGCCGCGCTGATGGTGCCAGGAAAGCGGCATCGAGATGATGCGCCCGAAGGCTTCTGTCAGCAGCGAAGCGCGCCGGCCATGGGCCAGCCGGTCCGCCTCGCGGGCGACAGCCACATAAGCGACAGTGTTGAAGACACCGAAACCCGCCCAAAGAATGAGAATGGGCGTGACATTGGTGCCGGAAGAGATGGCGTCGATGATCCGGCCGAACAGCACCGGTTCGGCGATGGTGATCGCTGCAAGAATGACGTTGGCGATGACGACCACCGTCACCCGCCATTTATGTACGGTCAGATAGCGCAGAGCGCGTGTGTAAACCTGAAACAAGGTCAAATTTTCAATCCAGTCCGAGCGTCTTTTTCGAGCGGTTGTTTGTTCGGTCTCAAGGCAAGTTATTTTAGCAAGGTTGCATGAGACGGCGAAATTTGTGTAATTATCGCTCTTTCTGTCTGAATGGCGGCTTAACAGATTGACCGCGCGTGCGAACCGAAAAAAACCGAACCCGATGTTTCCCGGGGACTGCCGTCACAAGATTTCGCATCTTCGTTTCAGGGATTGCTAACGACGATATGTTCAATCTCAACCGACCGGCGCCCGAGTAACATGACGTCATCGCGGGACCACGTCCTTCGTGTCATTCCCTTCAAGCCAAGCTCCGGACCCCGTGTCTTTATGCATGATATTCTTCACTTCATCTCTGCGTGTTACCAGACGGGAAGCGCCGACCGCGTTCGTTCCGAATTTGCAACGCTCATTCGCGAATACGGTTTCGACTATTTTCTTGTCAGCAGGCGGATGACCGGGGAGCTCGCCTCCACCGGACACATCCTTGCGCAACATCTGCCCGAAGGCTGGCTGGAGGTCTACAGGGCCAAGAAATACAATCTCGTCGATCCCGTCCGCAAGGTGATCGGCATGGTGCACAAGCCGTTTCAGTGGAAGGAAGCGCTGGACGGCCTACCACGTGCGATGCATCGCAAAAGGGCGAGCGTCTTTTTCCACGATGCCGGCCGGTACGGTCTGCAGGGTGGTTACGCCTTCCCCGTGCATGGCCGCGCGGGCTTCATCGGTGCGGTCTTCATTGGCGGTCAGGATCGGCAATTGCCCTCTTTGCAGGTGGAACTTCTGGATGCGGCCACGCGTGCCGTGTTCTGGCGCCTGCTCGATCTTTCCGGTCAGTCCCACGGCTTCAGCAATGCTCCTGACGTTTCCGCTCTCGAGCTTACGAGGCGCGAAATGGAGGTGCTGACGCTGATGGCGGACGGCATGACCTCCACCGAAATTGGACGCCAACTATCGATCTCCAACCACACGGTCGATTGGTATATCAACGGAATTCAGCGCCGTTTCAGCGCCAAGAACCGGCAGCATACAGTAGCACTTGCTTTTCGTCATGGTTTGCTGAGCTAGCGCAAACAGGACAGTTCTCGCCGGAATTGCCCTTTCCAAGACCGGGTTTTGCTGCTTAATTCCGCAGTGCAGCAGAAATTTTGTTTTGGCGTGTGGGGAGACCGTCTTGAAAATATCGAAAATACTTGTTGCCAACCGATCCGAAATTGCGATCCGCGTTTTCCGGGCAGCGAACGAGCTTGGGATTAAAACCGTTGCGATTTGGGCGGAAGAGGACAAGCTGTCTTTGCACCGCTTCAAGGCGGACGAATCCTATCAGGTCGGCAGGGGGCCGCATCTCGCCAAGGATATGGGACCGATCGAGAGCTATCTTTCGATCGAGGAGGTCATTCGCGTAGCCAAGCTTTCCGGAGCGGACGCGATCCATCCCGGTTACGGTCTTCTGTCTGAAAGCCCCGAATTCGTGGAGGCCTGCAACAAGGCCGGCATCACCTTCATCGGACCGACGGCGGAAACCATGCGCCAGCTCGGCAACAAGGTGGCTGCGCGCAATCTGGCGATCTCGGTCAACGTCCCCGTTGTTCCCGCTACCGATCCGCTGCCCGACGATATGGCGGAAGTGGAGCGCATGGCCGAGGAAATCGGCTATCCGGTCATGCTGAAAGCTTCCTGGGGCGGCGGCGGACGCGGCATGCGCGCCATCCGCAGACGAGAGGACCTTGCCCGTGAGGTGACGGAAGCCAAGCGCGAGGCGAAGGCCGCCTTCGGCAAGGACGAGGTCTATCTGGAAAAGCTGGTCGAGCGTGCTCGCCACGTCGAAAGCCAGATTCTCGGCGATACGCATGGCAATGTCGTGCATCTGTTCGAGCGTGATTGTTCGATCCAGCGCCGCAATCAAAAGGTGGTCGAGCGTGCGCCCGCGCCTTATCTCACCGAAGCGCAGCGTCAGGAACTTGCTGCCTACTCCCTGAAGATCGCCGCCGCGACCAGCTATATCGGCGCCGGCACGGTCGAATATCTGATGGATGCCGATACCGGCAAATTCTACTTCATCGAGGTCAATCCGCGCATCCAGGTGGAGCATACCGTCACCGAAGTCGTTACCGGTATCGATATCGTCAAGGCGCAGATCCATATTCTCGAAGGCGCTGCCATCGGCACCGCGGAATCCGGCGTGCCGCGCCAGGAGGATATCCGTCTCAACGGCCATGCGCTGCAGTGCCGTATCACCACTGAAGACCCGGAACATAACTTCATTCCGGATTACGGCCGTATCACCGCCTACCGTTCCGCCTCTGGCTTCGGCATCCGTCTGGATGGCGGCACTTCCTATACCGGCGCTGTCATCACCCGCTATTACGATCCGCTGCTCGTCAAGGTAACGGCCTGGGCGCCGCAACCGGATGAGGCGATCAACCGCATGGACCGCGCGCTGCGCGAATTCCGTATTCGCGGCGTGGCAACGAACCTCACCTTCCTCGAAGCCATCATCGGTCACGACAGTTTCCGCAACAACACCTATACGACCCGCTTCATCGATTCGACGCCGGAGCTGTTTGCGCAGGTCAAGCGTCAGGACCGCGCCACCAAGCTTTTGACCTATCTTGCCGACGTGACCGTCAATGGTCACCCGGAAACCAAGGGACGCGCCAGACCGTCCGACAAGGCGGCAAAGCCCATCGTGCCTTACATCGATGCGCCGACGCCTGATGGTACCAAGCAGTTGCTGGACAAGCTCGGTCCAAAGGGCTTTGCGGACTGGATGCGCAACGAAAAGCGCGTGCTGGTCACCGATACGACCATGCGTGATGGACACCAGTCGCTGCTGGCCACCCGCGTTCGCACCCATGATATCGCCCGAGTCGCCAGCGTTTACGCCAAGGCGCTGCCGCAGCTTCTCTCGCTGGAATGCTGGGGCGGGGCGACGTTCGACGTTTCCATGCGCTTCCTGACGGAAGACCCATGGGAGCGTCTTGCGCTGATCCGCGAAGGCGCGCCGAACCTGCTGCTGCAGATGCTTCTGCGCGGCGCGAACGGCGTCGGATACAAGAATTATCCGGACAATGTCGTCAAATATTTCGTCCGTCAGGCTGCAAAGGGCGGGGTCGATCTTTTCCGCGTCTTCGACTGCCTGAACTGGGTGGAGAATATGCGCGTCTCGATGGATGCGATTGCCGAGGAGAACAAGCTCTGCGAGGCGACCATCTGCTATACCGGCGATCTGTTGAATTCGGCTCGTCCGAAATACGATCTCAAATATTATACCAACCTTGCCGCCGAGCTTGAAAAGGCCGGAGCTCATATCATCGCCGTGAAGGACATGGCGGGCCTGTTGAAACCGGCCGCCGCCAGGGTTCTGTTCAAGGCGCTGCGTGAGGCGACCGGTCTGCCGATCCACTTCCACACCCATGATACGTCGGGTATTTCCGCCGCGACCGTTCTTGCAGCCGTGGATGCCGGTGTCGACGCCGTCGATGCTGCAATGGATGCCTTCTCCGGCAATACGTCGCAGCCATGCCTCGGCTCGATCGTGGAGGCGCTGGCGGGGTCGGAACGCGATACGGGTCTCGATACCGAATGGATCCGCCGCATTTCCTTCTACTGGGAGGCCGTGCGCAACCAGTATGCCGCCTTCGAGAGCGATCTCAAGGGACCGGCCTCGGAAGTCTATCTGCATGAAATGCCTGGCGGCCAGTTCACCAACCTCAAGGAACAGGCGCGTTCGCTGGGTCTCGAAAGCCGCTGGCACGAGGTGGCGCAGGCCTATGCCGACGCCAACCGCATGTTCGGCGATATCGTCAAGGTGACGCCGTCCTCCAAGGTCGTCGGTGATATGGCGCTGATGATGGTCAGTCAGGATCTGACGGTGGCCGACGTTGAAAACCCTGATCGTGAAGTGTCTTTCCCGGAATCGGTGGTGTCGATGCTGAAGGGCGATCTTGGACAGTCGCCCGGCGGCTGGCCGGCAGCCCTGCAGAAAAAGGCGCTGAAGGGCGAAGCGCCCTATACGGTTCGTCCGGGTTCGCTGCTGGAAGATGCTGATCTCGATGCCGAACGGAAAGTTATCGAGACCAAGCTGGAGCGCAAGGTCGACGATTTCGAGTTCGCGTCCTATCTGATGTATCCGAAGGTGTTCACGGATTTCGCGCTGACAGCCGAGACCTATGGCCCTGTGTCAGTGCTGCCCACCCATGCCTATTTCTACGGCATGGAGGATGGCGAAGAACTGTTTGCCGATATCGAACGCGGCAAGACGCTGGTCATCGTCAATCAGGCCTCGTCCGGCACGGATGACAAGGGCATGGTGACGGTGTTCTTCGAGATCAACGGCCAGCCCCGCCGCATCAAGGTGCCGGATCGTGCCCATGGCGCTTCCGGCTCCGCCGTGCGCCGCAAGGCCGAACCCGGCAATGCCGTCCATATCGGCGCGCCGATGCCGGGTGTGATCAGCCGCGTCTTCGTCAACCAGGGCCAGGAGGTCAAGGCCGGCGATGTGCTGCTTTCCATCGAAGCCATGAAGATGGAAACCGCGCTTCACGCCGAACGCGACGGCAAGATCGCAGAAGTTCTGGTGCGCCCCGGCGACCAGATTGATGCGAAGGATCTGCTGATCGCTTACGGAGAATAAAGCCGTATCCAATCATTGATGCAGTGTCAGACGCCCGCCTCTCCGGCGGGCGTTTTTTGTTGCGCAGCCGTAAAAACTCGAATATGCATGTTCGTGCACGTTTATTCCTGTTTATGCATGAGTTTCGATGAGCGATCATTTTGTCAGCGAGCGGCAGGCGCTCATCCTTGCGCAGTTGCGGCAAAGCGGCCGGGTGCTGGCGCAGGATCTCGCGCAGAATTTCGGCGTTTCCGAAGACACCGTGCGCCGCGACCTGCGTGAGATGGCAGCCCGGGGAGAATGCCTGCGGGTTTATGGCGGGGCGTTGCTTTCCGACAGCAAAACGGTGCCGCTGAAGACGCGCATTGCCGAGGACGCCGACCGCAAGGCCCTGCTGGCGCGTGCCGTTGTTCCGCTTCTCGAGCCGGGCATGGTAGTCTTCATCGATGCCGGTTCCACCAATCTCGCCATTGCAAGGGCGCTTCCCGCCGGGCTCAACCTGACGGTCGTGACGAATACGCCCGCCATTGCCGCTGAACTGACGGGCCGGGCCGATATCGATCTGGTGCTGATCGGCGGCAAGGTCGACCCGGCCGTAGGTGCTGCGATCGACGCCATGGCGCTTCGGCAGCTCGAACTGATGCGGCCCGATCTCTGCATTCTCGGTGTCTGCGGCGTTGCGGCCGAAACGGGTCTGTCGGCGGATGTTTTCGAGGATGCGGTGTTCAAGCGGCTTGCCTGCAGCGCCAGCCAGCGGATTGTCGCCGCCATCACCACGGAAAAGCTCGGCCACAGGGCAGCTTTCCATGTGCATGATTTTTCTCCACCTCTTTCCCTCGTGCTGGAACAGGATGCCGACCGTGCATTCGTCGAGGCGCTGTCGGCAAAGGGCGTACAGGTTTATTGCGGCGAAGATGACGCCGTTCAGTTTTCTCATGGTCAAGTCTGAAGGATATTGCCGATGAATGGCCCCACGACATTTTCGCCGACAGGCATACGCTCGTCCTATCTGACGCGGCACAGGCTGGGCGTTTCCCTGCTGTTCTTGATGAACGGTTTCATGATGGGGTCATGGGCGCCCAAGATTCCGGAATTTGCGGCGCGCCTGTCCCTCAGTGAGAGCGCGCTCGGCCTGATCATTCTGGTCTTCGGTATCGGTTCGCTGGTTTTCATGCCGATTGCCGGTTCGCAGATCGCCCGTTTCGGCTCACGTACGGTCAGCCTCGTCACTGCGGCGATCTTTTTGCCGACCCTGCTTTTCATTTCCTGGGCGGGCACGGTGTGGGCCGGGGTGATTGCGGTGTTCTTGTTCGGCGGGCTGACGGGGGCGATGGATGTAGCCATGAACGCCAATGCGGTAGCGGTAGAACGGGATATGCGCCGCGCCATCATGTCGTCGTGCCACGCCTTCTGGAGCCTTGGCGGCCTGATTGGCGCCGGTCTTGGCGGTTATCTCATCACGGCCATCGGTGTGCAGGGACATGCCATTGCGCTGACGGTCATCGCACTCGTGCTGCTGGTCATCGCGTGGCCGCGCGTCCTTGCGGATCGTCCGCATCCGGAGGAAGAGCGCCCGAAAGGCGGCCTGCCGCTGACGCCGCTGCCGTGGATCATCGGCCTGATGGCGCTGTTCTCGATGATTCCTGAAGGCGCTATCCTCGACTGGGGCGCGCTTTATCTGCGCAATGAACTCGGTGCTTCGGTATCGCAGTCCGGTTTCGCTTTCGCGGCCTTCTCCCTGACCATGGCGGCCATGCGGTTTGCCGGCGATCTGGTGCGTGACCGCTTCGGCGCCGTGACGACCCTGCGCTTCTGTTCGGCCATGTCGATTATCGGTCTTCTCATTGCCGGTCTTGCGGGAAATTCCACTATCGCGATCATCGGCTTCGCGATTGCCGGCGTCGGCATTTCCAACATGGTGCCCATTGCCTTTTCCGCCGCCGGCAACATGCCGGGACTGGCGCCCGGCATTGGTCTCTCGGTGGTCACCACCATGGGCTATTCCGGTATTCTGGTGGCGCCATCGGCCATCGGCTTTATTGCCGAGCATACCGGTCTTGCCAGCGTCTTCATCGCCCTGCCGCTCTTGCATGTGGTGGTTCTGTTACTGTCGCGGCTCGCCCGCCATGCGGATGGCGCGGGCAAGGAATAGGCGTCTCGAATTTTGCCATGATTGCGGTAAAGTAGAAGCTCTCATGCGTTGGGTGTTGACAAGCAGGCTTGCCTGTTTCACCTCAATTGCCAGACCTTGCCGCAAGCTCCAGAGACCGCCATGACGTCACATGCCGATTACGATCCCAAGCCCCGCCGCGCATCCGTCGCCGTAGACGTGGGCGGTGTCATCGTCGGTGGCGGCGCGCCCGTCGTCGTGCAGTCGATGACCAACACCGATACGGCGGATATCGACGCCACCGTGCAACAGGTGGCGGCGTTGTTCCGGGCCGGTTCGGAAATCGTGCGCATCACCGTCGACCGCGACGAGAGTGCGGCCGCCGTGCCGAAAATCCGCGAGCGGTTGCTGCGGCTTGGGCTTGATGTGCCGCTTGTCGGCGATTTCCATTATATCGGCCACAAGCTTCTGGCCGATCATCCGGCCTGCGCCGAAGCGCTGGCGAAATACCGCATCAATCCGGGCAATGTCGGCTTCAAGGACAAGAAGGACAAGCAATTCGGCGAGATCGTCGAAATGGCGATCCGCTACGACAAGCCGGTGCGAATCGGCGTCAACTGGGGGTCGCTCGATCAGGAACTTCTGACGACGCTGATGGACAAGAACAAGGAGCAGGGTTTCCCTCTCTCCGCCCGTCAGGTCACGCGTGAGGCCATTGTTCAGTCGGCGCTGATTTCCGCCGAGCTTGCCGAAGAGATCGGCCTGCCGCGCAACCGCATCATCCTGTCTGCCAAGGTCAGCCAGGTGCAGGACCTGATCGCCGTCTATTCCATGCTGTCGGAACGCTCCGACCACGCCCTGCATCTCGGCCTCACCGAGGCGGGCATGGGCTCCAAGGGCATCGTCGCCTCGTCCGCCGCCATGGGTTACGTCTTGCAACACGGCATTGGCGATACCATCCGCGTTTCGCTGACGCCCGAGCCGAATGGTGACCGCACCCGCGAAGTGCAGGTGGCGCAGGAATTGCTGCAGGTTATGGGTTTCCGTCAGTTCATTCCGGTCGTTGCGGCATGTCCCGGCTGCGGGCGCACCACGTCCACCGTCTTTCAGGAACTTGCCCAGAACATCCAGAACGATATTCGCAAGAACATGCCGATCTGGCGTGAGAAATATCCGGGTGTCGAGGCGCTCAACGTTGCCGTCATGGGCTGTATCGTCAACGGCCCCGGTGAAAGCAAACATGCCGATATCGGCATTTCCCTGCCCGGAACCGGCGAAAGCCCGGCAGCGCCCGTCTTTATCGACGGTGAAAAAGCGCTGACCCTGCGTGGTCCCAATATCGCCGCCGATTTTGAAGCGCTTGTGATCGATTACATCGAAAAGCGTTTTGGCCGGAAAGATGCGGCGGAGTAAAGAGTACCGTGAAAAGGCCGGAATTCCACTGTCATACCTCCTGAACCTCTCGGAGCATCAAAACACATGATCAAAAAAATCGCGATCGTCGCCCTTTGCGGGACCTATCTTTCCGCCTGCACCACCACCGATCCCTATACGGGTGAGCAGAAGATGTCGAACACGGCGGGCGGCGCCGGCATCGGCGCCGTGGTCGGTGCTCTGGGCGGTCTGGCTGTCGGCGGTTCGCCGACCGGTCGCCGTAATGCCGCGCTTATCGGTGCGGGCATCGGCGCGCTCGCCGGCGGCGCCATCGGTAATTACATGGATGGCCAGGAAGCCGAGCTTCGCGCCCAGCTTCAGGGAACCGGCGTTTCGGTTACCCGCCGTGGCGACAGCATCGTTCTCAACATGCCGTCGAACATCACCTTCGCGACGGACCAGGATCAGGTCATCCCGCCATTCTATCAGACGCTCGATTCCGTCGCCATCGTGCTGAACAAGTTCAACCGCACGCTGATCGACATCAACGGCCATACCGATTCGACCGGCAGCGCCGGTTACAATCAGGGCCTTTCGGAACGTCGTGCCGCATCGGTCGCCAATTATCTCGGCGCGCGTGGCGTCGATCAACGTCGTATTTCGACGCTCGGCTTCGGCCCGTCGCAGCCGATCGCTTCGAATGCAACGCCGGATGGCCGCGCCCAGAACCGTCGCGTCGAAGTGCTGATTTCGCCGCTTAAGGGCTGATTGGGTAATGAAAAGCTGAGTGGAAGCCGCTTAGCTCTTTCGTTCAGCGATGAATCTGGCGGCCGCGATGAGAATCGCGGCCTTTTCGCCATAAGGGGCCAGCAGTTCGCTTGCTTCCGCCACTTGCTCCCGCAGCTGGCTGCGCGCCCAGTCCTCGCCGCGCAGCGCCACGAGCGTTCCCTTGCCGCGCGCGGCGTCCTTGCCGGTTGCCTTGCCCATGGTGGCGGCATCGGCCGTCAAATCCAGAAGGTCGTCGGCAAGCTGGAAGGCGAGGCCTATCTTTTCGCCGAAGAGACGCAGCCTTTGCCTTTCGGAAACATCGCTGCCGGCGATGATTGCGCCCGCTTCGCAGGCAAAACGCAGCAGTGCACCGGTTTTCATAGCCTGCAATGTAATGACACCGGCTTCATCAGGTGCTTTTTTCTCAGCAGCGAGATCGAGCGCCTGGCCGCCGGCCATACCGCCGATGCCCGCCGCGCGGGCAAGCGAAAGTACGAGCGCGGCCTTGCGCTCGGCCGCAAGCGGATTTTCGTCCGATGCGATGATATCGAAGGCAAGCGTCAGCAGGCTGTCGCCGGCGAGAATTGCTGTCGCCTCATCGAATTTGCGATGCACGGTCGGCTGGCCGCGGCGCAGGTCGTCGTCGTCCATGGCCGGCAGATCGTCATGAACAAGCGAATAACAATGGAGGCATTCCAATGCCGCGCCAACATAAAGGGCGGCTTCGGCATTCCCGCCCGCAAGGGCGGCACTTTCGATGACGAGGAAGGGTCGCAGGCGCTTACCGCCGTTCAACACGCCATGGCGCATGGCGTCGAGCAGGTTTTGCGGGCGCGTGATCTCATCCGCGCGGGCTTCGCCGGAAAGCAGGCGACCAAGCAGGGCTTCGGTTTTTGCCGCGTTTTCGCGCAGCTTCGTTTCGAAATTTGTCATCGCAGCGTCCATGCCGCGCTCTTTGGCATGCCGCGCGAATGCAGGCAAACCTTTTCGTGATTCCAGCGGTGCAACTATTTGAGCGGACTCGCCTTAAAGGCGGCAATGGACTATGAAAGGCTTCAATTGGTGCGGGGCTTTGACGAATATTGAGCAGTACGCCTGAAAGCGACGCAGATTACGCCGTACTGGCGGAAGACCGGAGCAGTCCGAAGGTGGATTTTCGCACGTTGGCAAAGCGTATCGTCATGACCTTGCTGGCTTTGCTGATCCTGCCCTATCTGCTGATTCCGGTTTATGCGCTGCCGTTTATCCGGCCGGTCTCGACGCTGATGCTCGCCGATCTGGTGACCTTTCAGGGTTATGACCGGCGCTGGGTGCCGCTCGAGGATATTTCGCCGCGCCTTGTGCAATCCGTTATGATGTCCGAGGACGGGCAATTCTGTTTCCATGGCGGCGTGGACTGGAACCAGATGCAGTCCGTGGTCAGCAATGCGCTGGACGGGGCCGCGACGCGTGGGGCGAGCACCATTCCGATGCAGACGGCCAAGAACCTGTTTTTATGGAACGGCCGCTCCTTCCTGCGCAAAGGGCTGGAGTTGCCGCTGGCGATTGCTGCCGATTTCGTCTGGTCGAAAAAACGGATGATGGAGATTTATCTCAACGTTGCCGAATGGGGACCGGGCATTTATGGAATCGAGGCTGCCGCCCAGCACCATTTCAAGGTGCCGGCCGCAAAACTGAGCTCCCGTCAGGCGGCGCTGCTGGCGGTTTCGCTGCCTAATCCCATAGACCGCGTCGCCAGCAAGCCGGGACGCGGATTGCAACGGCTTGCCGGCCTTATCGAACGGCGCGCGCGTGCCTCCGGCGGCTATGTCGGCTGCGTGCTGGATTGACCCCGGCGCGCCGCGTCAGCTTTTCCTGAAAATATAGTCGGTTTCCTGACGCAGGGTTTCACCCGGCCGCAGGATAGCGTGCGGAAAATCCGGGTGGTTAACGGCGTCCGGCCAAATCTGCGTTTCCAGGCAGAAACCGGCAAAGGGGCCGTAGTGACGGCCATCGAGGCCGGGAACCGGAACGTCCAGTTTGAAGGCCGAATAAAACTGCACACCGGGCTCGGTGGTGTGAACCTCAAGGGCGATATCGGAGGCCGGCGAATAGGCGCGGGCGACCTTGCGTTTTGCGCGGCGCTCGGGCGACAGGCAGAAATTGTGGTCGTAGAGAACCTGCTCGCCATTATCCTTGCGCCGCATCGGTGTCGGGTGGCGCAGGTCGAAGACGGTGCCTTCGACGGAGCGGATTTCGCCCGTCGGTATCTGCTTTTCATTGGTGGGCAGGTAAAAATCAGCCGCGATGCTGATCTCATGCCCAAGCGCGGTGTCTGCGCCATCGAGATTGAAATAGGAATGCTGGCAGACATTGGCGATGGTCGGCTTGTCGGTCACCGTTTCATAGACCACCGAAAGCACGCCGCCGTCGAGGATCGTATAGGTGGCCGTGACCGTGCAATTGCCGGGATAACCAGCGCGGCCATCGGGATCGATGATCTGCAGAACCGCGTGGCTTTCGCCATGTTCCATCAGCATCCAGTTGCGCTTGCCCATGCCGTCGCTGCCGCCATGCAGGTGGGTTACGCCCTTTTCATTGAGCTCCAGCTGGTAGTCGCGCCCGTCGATGGAGAACCGCCCGTCGCCGATGCGGTTGGCGTTGCGGCCGGGCGTGGCGCCGAAATAGGAGGAATATTTGTAGTCCTCGAACTTGTCGAAGCCGAGGACGAGCGGCGGCTGGTGGCCTTCAAGGCGCAGATCCTGAATGACGGCGCCCCAGGTGATGACCTTGGCTGTCAGCCCGCCTTTCGCGATGGTGACGCGTTCGACTTTTTCGCCCGTCGCCGTGAAACCGAAATTCTCCCGAGCCGCCGCGTCGCTCATCGTCATTCTCCCTGATGTTGCGAATTGCCGGGCGGACGTTGCGTCATTTCCCGGCAATTCGCAATCCGCAATTTACGCGGCCAGTTGCCCGATGGCTTCGAGATCATAGGGTGTCGTCTGGTATATCTCGTTGATCCAGTTGCCGAAAAACAGATGGGCATGGCTGCGCCAGCGGTTGAGCGGGGCGAGCGCCGGGTCGTTGTGTGGAAAATAATCATGCGGAAGCTTGATGGGCACGCCGGCATTCGCGTCACGGAAATATTCGTCGGAAAGCGATGTCGAATCATATTCGACATGGTTGAACATATAGAGCCGGTTGCCCTCTTTCTCATGCACCAGACAAACGCCCATTTCCTCGGATTCCATCAGGATTTCGAGTTTCGGATGTTTTTCGATATCGGCGCGGCGTACCTCCGTCCAGCGCGAGACCGGGACCTGGAAATCATCCGAAAAGCCATTCAGATAGATCGATGAGGGGCAGAGATTGCGGTGACGGTAGACCCCGAAAGCCTTTTCCTTCAACTCGTGCTTCGGCACGCCGTGGAAATGATAGATGGCGGCCATCGCGCCCCAGCAGACATTCAGCGTCGAATGAACGTTGGTCTGCGTCCATTCGAAAATTTGTCGCATTTCGTTCCAGTAGGTCACGTCTTCGTAGGCAAGCGTCTCCACGGGCGCGCCGGTAATGATGAAACCGTCAAACTTGCGGTGGCGCACTTCTTCCCACGTCTCGTAGAAGGACAGGAGATGTTCTTCCGGCGTGTTCTTGGCGCGATGGCCGCCGATCCGCACCAGCGACAGCTCTACCTGCAGCGGCGATGCGCCGACAAGGCGCGCCATCTGGATTTCCGTCTTGATCTTGTTCGGCATGAGGTTGAGAAGCCCGATCTGGAGCGGGCGGATATCCTGCCGGATGGCCGCCGTTTCGGTCATGACCCGCACGCCCTCACGAACGAGGGTCTCAAAAGCGGGAAGCGTATCGGGAATCTTTATCGGCATGTCGAACTCTCTTTTCCGGATCACGTAAAGAACGTTGCGAAAACAAAAAAACCGGCAGCGAAATCGCGACCGGTCCCAGGAAATTGCCCTTTTCCTCGACCCTTTAGCGACTTCTTTAAAGTGGCTGCAAGCCGGTCGGCAAATCACCACTGAGGCGTTTCATAATCCCGAAGCCGGCGAAAATCAATATAGGCCGATTTCATCGGGTTTCCGCTTTCCATTTTTGGCCGAGGTGCGATAAGGCAGGGCATGGATAAAGAGCGCTTCACCATTCTGCTTGGCGGCGATGTCACGGTGACCGATCGTCTGAAGTCAGCGGTCGCGGATAGCCGTGTGATTGCGGCCGATGGCGGCATGCGCCATGCCCGGCCGCTTGGCCTTGCGCCGGAGTTGTGGGTCGGGGATTTCGATTCCGCCAGCAAAGAGTTGCTGGAGGCCTGGCCCGATGTGGCGCGGCAGCCATACCCGGCCGCAAAGGCGGTGACGGATGGCGAGATCGCGGTATCGGAAGCTCTCTCCCGTGGTGCGCATTCGCTGGTGCTTGTCGGTGCGCTTGGAGGCGCGAGAAGCGACCATGCGCTTCAGCACCTCCTTTACGCGGTGGCGCTTGCCGAACGTGGTATCGACGTTACGCTGACGTCAGGTGAAGAAGAGGCGCGGCCGCTGCTTGCCGGTTCGCTGGATATCGATCTGCCGCCCGCCTCGCTGTTTTCGGTTGCCGGATTTACCGCCCTTGAGGGGCTCGATATCGGCAATGTGCGTTATCCGCTGAAGGATTTTGCGCTTGCTTTCGGTTCGTCCCGCACTATTTCCAATGTCGCGAATGGCGGCCCCGTGCATTTCTCGCTGAAAAGCGGAAAAGCCATCGTGCTCGCCCGCCCTTATGATCTGACCGGAGCCTGACGCCTTGGCACCCCCAATTTTGAAACTCGATGACATCAAGCTGACCTTCGGCGTGACCCCGCTGCTCGACGGCGCCAATCTCCAGGTGGAACCGGGCGACCGCATCTGCCTCGTCGGGCGCAACGGTTCCGGCAAGTCCACCCTGATGAAGATCGCCGCGGGTCTGGTCGAGGCGCAGTCGGGTGAGGTTTTCCGGCATCCGGCCGCCACCATCCGTTATCTGGAGCAGGCTCCGGATTTTGCCGGTTACGACACGGTTCAGGCCTATGCCGAAGCGGGGCTCGGCCCCGGTGACGATCCCTATCGCGTCACCTATCTTCTTGAGCATCTCGGCCTCACCGGGCAGGAACATCCGGCGAGCCTTTCCGGCGGTGAAGCGCGACGTGCGGCCCTTGCCCGCGTCATGGCGCCTGAGCCCGATATACTGATGCTGGACGAACCGACCAACCATCTCGATCTGCCCACCATCGAATGGCTTGAAAGCGAGCTGCAGCAGACGCGCAGCGCGCTGGTGCTGATTTCGCATGACCGGCGTTTTCTCGAAAAGGTCTCGACCTCGACCGTCTGGCTGGATCGTGGCCAGTCCCGTCGTCTCAATCGCGGTTTTGCCCATTTCGAGGAATGGCGCGACAAGGTGCTGGAAGAGGAAGAACTGGAACAGCACAAGCTCGGCAAGGCCATCGAGCGTGAAGAACACTGGATGCGTTATGGCGTGACCGCAAGGCGCAAGCGCAACATGCGCCGCGTCGGCGAGCTTCAGGCCATGCGTGCGGAATATCGCGGCCACAAGGGGCCGCAGGGCACGGTGCAGGCGACCGTTACCGAAGGGCGTGAATCCGGCAAGCTCGTTATCGAAGCCGAGGCCATCACCAAGGCTTATGGCGAGCGCGTGATCGTCGCGCCGTTTTCGCTGCGCGTCCATCGCGGCGATTGCATCGGTTTCGTTGGCCCGAATGGCGCCGGTAAAACCACGCTTCTGAAGATGCTCACCGGCCAGCTGCAGCCCGATAGCGGCACGGTGAAGCTCGGCACCAATCTGGCGATTGCGACGCTCGACCAGAAGCGCGAGGATCTCAATCCCAACGATACGCTCGCGCATTATCTGACCGATGGCCGCGGTGAAAATCTGCTGGTCAACGGCGAACTGAAGCATGTGACGGGCTATATGAAAGACTTTCTGTTCCAGCCGGAACAGGCCCGCACGCCGATCCGCAACCTTTCCGGGGGCGAGCGCGCGCGCCTTATTCTGGCACGCATTCTGGCGCGGCCGACCAATCTTCTGATCCTCGACGAGCCGACCAACGATCTGGATATCGAAACGCTCGATCTGCTGCAGGAAATCGTTGCGGGCTTTTCCGGCACCGTTATCCTCGTCAGCCACGACCGCGATTTCCTCGACCGCACCGTCACCTCCACCATCGCGCCCGTCAATCCGGATGAACCGGACGGACGATGGATCGAATATGCCGGTGGCTATTCGGACATGATGGCGCAGCGCAAGGGCGCGGCGGAAGAAAAACGCAAGGCTGAGAAACAGGAAAAGGCGAAGGCCGCACCTTCGGCCTCTGCATCGCAGGATTCTTCAAAGGCCAAGGGCAAGCTGTCCTTCAAGCAGAAATTCGCGCTCGAAAATCTTCCGAAGGAGATGGAAAAGGCGCAAGGCGAAATCGCAAAACGCGAGCAGCGCATGGCCGATCCGGAGCTTTTCACAAAGGACCCCGCGGCCTTCAACACGCTGGCGCAGGAAATGTCGAAGCTGCGCGACAAGCTGGAGGCCATGGAAGAAGAATGGCTGGAACTGGAGATGCTGCGCGAGGAACTGGAGGGCTGAAGGCCATCAGTTCCCCGTTTGACCGGCCCTCCTTCGGCCTTTGACAGAAAAGCAGAATTGCCGTTCTATGCCGGCGTTCGTTTGGAGGAGTTGTGAAAATGCGCATGATTTTCGTCAATCTGCCGGTCAAGAATATCGAGACATCAAGAAACTTCTTCACTGCTCTCGGTTTCAGCTTCAACCCGGAATATTCGGATGACCGCACGCTCTGCATGATCGTGGAAGAGAATATCTTCGTGATGCTTCTCCAGGAGGGACGTTTCCGCGATTTCATCAACGGCGACATTGCCGACGCGACACGAACCACCGAGGTTCTGACCTGTCTTTCCGCCGGAAGCAGGGAGGAAATCGACCGGATGATCGCCACGGCGCTCGCCTCCGGCGGCAGCGGCTGGAAGCCCGTTCAGGACCATGGCTTCATGTATGCCGGCAGCTTTCAGGATCCCGACGGGCACGTCTGGGAACTGGTGCATATGACGGAACAGGGCTGACCTCGGCCATCTTGCCAATCAGGGGCGGCGGGACTACACCATCATCTTGATCTAACGGGGTGTCTTTTGCGCTTGGGTGTAAAAGGCTGAGAGGCTTGCCAACCCGAAGAACCTGATCCGGTTCATACCGGCGGAGGGATTAGACGGCTTTAACGCAGGCGGCTATTTCCCTATCGTTTTTTTGAGGAGATACCCGTGCGCCGTCGTCTTTTCCTGAATTCCCTCTTTGCCGCCTCGCTGTTTCTGCCCGGTCTTGCCGTCGCACAGGATAGACAGGAACTGACCGTCTACACCTATGAGAGCTTCGTTTCCGAATGGGGTCCCGGTCCCAAGGTGAAGGAGGCCTTCGAGAAGGTTTGCAACTGCACGGTCAATTTCGTCGGCGTGGCCGATGGCGTGGCGCTGCTCAATCGTCTGAAGCTTGAAGGGGCGGGGTCCAAGGCGGATGTCGTCGTCGGTCTCGACACCAATCTTGTCGCGGAAGCAAAACAGACCGGTCTGTTCGATGTCAGCGGCATCGATGTATCGGCGGCCAAGGTGCCGGGCGGCTACACGGACGATGTTTTCGTTCCCTATGATTACGGTCATTTCGCTGTCATCTATGATACGCAGACGGTGAAAAACCCGCCGACGAGCCTGAAAGACCTCGTGGAAGGCGACCCCTCGCAGAAAATCGTCATTCAGGATCCGCGCACCTCCACGCCGGGGCTTGGCCTGCTGCTATGGGTGAAATCGGTTTACGGCGACAAGGCCCCGGAGGCCTGGGAAAAGCTCAGGAAGCGCATTCTCACTGTTACGCCGGGCTGGTCGGAATCCTATGGCCTCTTCACCAAGGGTGAGGTGCCGATGGTGCTCTCCTATACCACGTCGCCCGCCTATCACATGGTCGCTGAAAAAACGGATCGTTATCAGGCCGCCGCCTTTTCCGAAGGGCATTACATCCAGATCGAGGTTTCCGGTCTCCTCAAAAACGCGCCGCACAAGGAACTGGCAAAGCAATTCCTCGCTTTCACGCTGACATCCGGTTTTCAGGATGCCATTCCGGAAAACAACTGGATGATGCCGGTTGCGGCGACCTCGAAGCCCTTGCCGGAGGCGTTTTCAAAACTCGTGGTGCCGCAGAAGGCTTTTCTGATGGATCCGGAAGAGGTGGCGAAGAACCGCAAGGCATGGATCGATGAATGGCTTGCCGCCATGAGCATGAATTGAGGAAGAGGCATACCCGCGCATGATGCTGCGTCGCGATTACCGGCGGTCGATCATTTTCGGAACGGCGGCTTTTGCCGCCGTTTTCCTGTTCATGGCGCTCGCGGTTGCGGCTCTCCTGTCTTTTGATGCCGGCGCGTCCGCTGCCGGCATCATGGATGCCTATACGCTGCGCATCCTGCGTTTCACGCTTTATCAGGCAACGCTTTCCACCCTTCTTTCCATTGTTCTCGGCCTGCCGGTGGCGCTGGCGCTCTGCCGTCGGCGCGCGTTTCCGGGAAGGATCTGGATCATCAGGCTGATGGCGGTGCCGATGGGCCTGCCGGTGATCGTCGGCGCCTTCGGTATCATCACCATCTGGGGCAGGCAGGGCGTTTTGAATTCGGCACTTGTTTTTGCCGGGGCGGATGAACCTTTCAGCATCTACGGCCTGTCCGGCATCCTCATTGCCCATGTGTTTTTCAATCTTCCGCTTTCGGTGCGGCTGATGCTGGCCGGGCTGGAGCGCATTCCGGGCGAATATTGGCGCATGGCGGCGAGCCTCGGCATGGGGCCGGTTTCGATTTTCCGTTTTATCGAATGGCCGGCGGTCGCGCGTCTCGTCCCCGGCATTGCCGGGCTTGTCTTCATGCTGTGCGCAACCAGCTTCACGCTCGTTCTTCTGTTGGGCGGCGGGCCGGCGGCAACGACGCTGGAGGTGGCGATTTATCAGGCGTTACGGTTCGATTTCGATCCGCAGCGGGCGATTGCGCTTTCGGTTTTGCAGATTGCCCTCACCGCAATCCTGCTCGGCCTTCTTGCCTTTTTGCCGTCGCCCGAAGCGGAAATTCCCTCGCTTGGTCGTTCCCTTCGCCGTTTCGAAGGAAAGGGAATCGGTGCCCGCCTCTGGGATGGCGCGGCAATCGTGTTCGCTGTTCTGCTGATCGGCCTGCCGCTTGTCGCCATCGCTGTCTCGGGTTTGAGTGCCGACCTGCCGCGTCTTCTGTCCGCGCCGATTTTCCTGCGCGCGGCGGCGACCAGTCTTGCAATCGCCGCACTCTCCGCAGCCCTTGTCGTGCTTTGCTGCATGGCGATCATCGGCGCGCGCCAGGCGATAGGCTCCAGACGGCGAGCGGGACAACCCCTGCGCTTCCTCTCCGCCATGCTGGGGGCAGGGTCTTCGCTGGTGCTTTTGGTGCCGCCTGTCGTATTGGGAAGCGGGTGGTTCCTGTTATTGCGGGTTTTCGGCGATGTCAGCTTTTATGCGCCGGTCCTGGTGGCGCTGATCAATATGCTGATGGCTTTGCCGCTTGCCATGCGGGTTCTGGAGCCGGCCTGCACCAGTCATTTCTTGCGCACCGGCCGACTTTCCGCCAGTCTCGGGCTTCAGGGTCTGGCGCGGCTGCGGTTCGCCGATCTTCCGGTTCTGTGGCGGCCGCTGGCCATGGCGTTTTCCTTCGCCATGGCCCTGTCTCTCGGCGATTTAGGCGCGGTTGCCCTGTTCGGATCGGAAAGTTTCGTCACCCTTCCATGGCTGGTTTATAGCAATATGGGCAGCTATCGTACCAACGATGCCGCCGGTTATGCCTTCCTTCTCGGTATCGTCTGCCTGCTGCTTGCCGCAGGCGGTGTTGCACGGCAATCCCAATCAGCAGGGGCGAGCATATGACAGGCGATGATTTTGCCGTTGAACTGGACAAGGTGAGGCTGCGGCTTGGAACACAGGATTTCGACCTCGATTGCACATTCTCGAAGAGCCGGATAATTGCCGTCGTCGGCGCGTCCGGTTCGGGAAAGTCGACGCTTCTCAACCTCGTCGCCGGTTTCGAAGCGCCGGATTCCGGGCGCGTGATGATCGGCGGGCAGGACATGACGGCGCTTGATCCTTCGGAAAGACCGGTCTCATCGATCTTTCAGGATAATAATCTGTTTGCGCATCTCGATATCTTCACCAATGTCGCTCTCGGTGTCAGCCCCGGGCTGAAATTGCGGGTGGAAGACCGGGAACGGATTGAGATGGCGCTTGCGCGTGTCGGTCTGGCGGGTTTCGACAAACGTTTGCCGGGCACGCTTTCCGGCGGAGAAAGGCAGAGAGCGGCGCTGGCGCGTGCGCTGGTCAGGAAAAAACCGGTCATGCTGCTCGACGAGCCCTTTGCCGCACTCGATCCGGGACTGCGGTCGGGTATGACCTCCCTGCTTCTCGACTTGCATGGAGAAACAAAAAACACGGTGATTATTGTCACCCACCATCCCGAAGACATAAAGAAGCTGGCGCAGCAGGTGGTTTTTCTTGATCGCGGCCGGGTTGTCTATGTCGGCTCGACCGCAGATTTCTTCGCCACACAAAATGTGAAGGCGGTGGACAGTTTTCTGAACGGGTGATCGCCTTATTTTCGACGTGTGCCGCTGGCAATCGCTTTAGATGACTTCAATGGCGCTAATTTGCACTTGCCAGTTTCAAGTTGTTGCCCGAGAAAAGATGGGAATTATTGCGTTCTTCAGGAATAATCCGGACTTGATGGATCGTTTTTACCGTTTCGGCATTCATCGCCCGTTGGGGCGAATCTGTTATTCTGGTCTGCAATTAACGGATGATCAGGAACGTTAGGGGCAGGCATAGAGAATGAGAAATAGCATGACTGCACAGTGGAGGCTCTTCTCCCGTTCAGGCCTTCGCCGTTCGGGCAGGATGGCTGCAGCCTGTTCCGTGCTGACCGCGTCTGCGGTGTTCCTGTCGTCGTGCCAGTCTCTCTTCAGCCCGGCCTACCAGTCCACCCTGCGCCCATCGGATAATCCGCAGACCGTGGAAGAGGTGCAGAAGAATGATCCCCGCGCCCAGATGGGCGCTCGCGAGCATCCGCGCATCGTGGCGAGTTATGGCGGTGAGTACCGCGACGCCAAGACGGAACGGCTTGTCGCGCGTATCGCCGGCGCTCTGACCGCCGTTTCGGAAAATCCGCAACAGTCTTACCGCATCACTATTCTCAACTCGCCGGCCATCAACGCCTTTGCGCTGCCGGGCGGATATCTTTACGTGACGCGCGGGCTTCTGGCGCTTGCCAACGATGCTTCGGAAGTGGCCGCCGTGCTTTCGCATGAGATGGGCCATGTCACCGCCAATCATGGCATCGAACGCCAGCGCCGCGAAGAGGCGGAGGTGATTGCCAGCCGCGTGGTTGCCGAAGTGCTGTCGAGCGATCTCGCCGGCAAGCAGGCGCTTGCGCGTGGCAAGCTGCGGCTTGCGGCCTTTTCGCGCCAGCAGGAATTGCAGGCGGATGTGATCGGCGTGCGGATGCTGGGCGAGGCCGGTTACGACCCCTTTGCCTCGCCACGTTTTCTGGATTCCATGGCGGCCTATGCGCGGTTCTCTTCGGCTGATCCCGAAAACGACCAGAGCCTTGACTTCCTTTCCAGCCACCCCAACACGCCGCAGCGCATCGAGCTTGCGCGCCGTCATGCCCGCGCCTTCGGCCAGGACGGCCAGGTCGGCGATCGTGGTCGCGACTGGTTTCTGGATGGCATAGATGGTCTGCTTTATGGCGATAGCCCGCAGGAAGGTTATGTCCGCGGCCAGACATTCCTGCACGGAACGCTCGGCATTCGTTTCGATGTGCCGGAAGGTTTCCTTATCGACAACAAGGTTGAGGCCGTTCTGGCGACGGGACCGGGCGATATGGCCATCCGTTTTGACGGTGTCGCCGATCCGAAACAGACGAGCCTTGCCAATTACCTGACCAGCGGCTGGGTTGCCGGCCTGTTGCCGGAAACCGTCAAGGAAACCCAGATCAATGGTCTGGAGGCCGCGACGGCCCGGGCAAGTGCGGATAAATGGGACTTCGACGTGACCGTCATTCGTGTCGGCCAGCAGATATTCCGTTTCCTGACCGCCGTGCCGAAGGGCAATACGCAGCTTGATTCCATCGCCAATACATTGCGCACCAGCTTCCGCAAGATGACGCCGCAGGAAATCGCCTCGCTGAAACCGCTCAGGGTGCGGGTGGTGACGGTGAAGCCCGGTGAAACCGTGGCGACGATGGCAGCGCGGATGATGGGAACCGACCGGAAGCTCGACATGTTCCGCATGATCAATGCCATGAGCGCCACGGCCACCATTCAGCCGGGCCAGCGGGTGAAGATCATTTCGGAATAAACAAAAACCTCGGATCGCTCCGAGGTTCTGTGGTCAAGCCATCATCCGGCAATCATTGCCACTCACGTACGTCGACGAAATGACCGGCAATCGCCGCCGCCGCTGCCATGGCGGGGGAGACGAGGTGGGTGCGGCTCTTATAGCCCTGACGGCCTTCGAAATTGCGGTTCGAGGTGGAGGCGCAGCGTTCGCCGGGTTTCAGGCGGTCGTCATTCATGGCAAGGCACATGGAGCAGCCTGGCTCGCGCCATTCGAAACCGGCGTCGAGGAAAATCTTGTCCAGACCTTCCTTTTCCGCCTGTTCCTTCACGAGACCGGAGCCGGGCACGATCATGGCCGAAACGGTGGGAGCGACTTTACGGCCGTCAACGATCTTCGCCGCCGCGCGCAAATCCTCGATGCGGCCGTTGGTGCAGGAGCCGATGAAGACACGGTCGATGGCGATATCGGTGATGCGCGTGCCGGGTTTCAGGCCCATGTAGTCAAGCGCACGCCACTTGGAGGCGCGCTTGTTTTCTTCCTCGATATCATCGGGATTGGGAACAATGCCTTCAACGGAGGTCACGTCTTCCGGAGACGAGCCCCAGGAGACGATGGGCGGCAGGTTGGCCGCATCCAGCACCACGACCTTGTCGTAATGGGCGCCTTCGTCGGATTTCAGCGTTTTCCAGTAGGCGATGGCCTGTTCCAGCGTTTCGCCCTTCGGCGAGCGCGGCTTGTCCTTGATGTAATCGAAGGTGGTTTCGTCAGGTGCGATAAGACCTGCACGGGCGCCGCCCTCAATGGTCATGTTGCAGACCGTCATGCGGCCTTCCATGGAGAGCGAACGGATCGCCTCGCCGGCAAATTCGATCACGTGGCCGGTGCCACCGGCCGTGCCGATCTCGCCGATAATGGCGAGGATGATATCCTTGGCGGTAACGCCATCGGGAATTTTGCCGTCGACACGCACCAGCATGTTCTTGGCTTTCTTCTGGATCAGCGTCTGGGTCGCCAGAACGTGCTCCACTTCCGAGGTGCCGATGCCATGCGCCAGTGCGCCAAAGGCGCCGTGGGTCGAGGTGTGACTGTCGCCGCACACGATTGTCATGCCCGGCAGGGTGAAGCCCTGTTCAGGGCCGACGATGTGAACGATGCCCTGGCGTTTGTCGCGCTCGGAATAATATTCGACGCCGAAATCCTTGGCGTTCTGCGCAAGCGCTTCCACCTGAATGCGGCTTTCCTCGTTCTTGATGCCTTCCAGCCGGTCGGCCGTGGTCGGAACGTTATGGTCGACAACGGCCAGCGTGCGGGCAGGCGAATGCACGGGACGACCGGCCATGCGCAGGCCTTCGAAGGCCTGCGGGCTCGTCACCTCATGGACGAGGTGACGGTCGATGTAGAGAAGACAGGTTCCGTCCGGGTCACGATTGACGACGTGGTCGTCCCAGATTTTGTCATACAGGGTGCGGGGTGCGCTCATGGCTCTATGCCTTGTCATGGAAAAGGGTAATCAGGGCTCAGAAAAGTGTGGACAGCGGTGCTGTCAGGCGAGCCTAAGTCGGCTGGTGAGCGCCCCGGAAACGCGCGCAAAGAACCGTGCCGGCAGACGCTTGTGGTCCTGCAGCACATAAACATTCTGCGCGAGACATCCGAATTTAGATCCCATGGCAGCCTTCATAGCAGATCACCGGTTTTACGGCAATATCAATGCGCATAGCATGGAACGCGACGGTCCGGCATTTTCTATGTGCACTGCATCACGGCTGAAGGCCCGCAACGGGCCTGCCCTGCTGTGGTTCTCCAATGGACATGATGCAATGCAACTTGCGTATTTTGCGATGCACATATAGATGGGTTCCCTTATCATTTGCGTTTCGACGAGAAATCGAAGGGAGGGAAAAGCATATGGTATCCGAAAAAGCCCTTATCTCGAAGATCACATGGCGGCTGATGCCGTTTCTTGGCCTTCTCTATCTCATCGCCTATATCGACCGCCAGAATGTCAGCTATGCCAAGCTGCAGATGGTCGACGCGTTGAGCCTCAGCGAATATGCCTATGGTCTTGGCGCTTCGCTGTTCTTCATCGGTTACTTCATCTTCGAAGTGCCGAGCAACCTGTTCCTCAACCGTTTCGGCGCCAGCAAATGGTTTGCCCGTATTCTGGTTTCCTGGGGCGCCGTCACCATCGCGCTTGCCTATACGCAGAACGCCACGATGTTTTACATCCTGCGCTTCCTGCTTGGGCTTTGCGAAGCGGGCTTCTTCCCCGGCGTATTGTTCCTCATGACGCTCTGGTTCCCGCGCGATTATCGCGGCCGCATGATCGGCCTGTTCATGATTTTCAGCGCGCTTGCCAATGCCATCGGCGCGCCGCTCGGCGGCATGCTGCTCGATCTGGATGGTTTCCTTGGTTATGCCGGATGGGAATGGGTATTCCTCGCCACGGGTATCCCGGCCGTCATTGCCGGTATCGTCACCTTCTTTTATCTCGACGATACCCCGGAAAAGGCGAAGTTTCTGACGCAGGATGAGAAGGACTGGTTGAAAAACCGGCTGGCCGAAGAAAACAAGGGCATGGAAGAGCATGCGGAGGACGGCTTCAAGGCGCTGGTCAATCCGCGCGTTCTGTTCATGGCGCTCTGCTATGTCGGCTTTCCGCTGGCGGCCTATGGTCTCAGCTACTGGCTTCCAACCATCGTGAAGAGCTTCGGCGTTTCCAATACCGCCAATGGCTTCATCAACATCATACCCTGGGTGATCGTGGCCGTCGCCCTGTTCGTTGTGCCCCTGGCCGCCGACAAGGCAAAGAACAAGACGCCCTATATCGTCGGTCCTGCCTTCGTCGGCGCCTTTTGTCTGTTGATGTCGGCATTGCTGAACGATCCGGTCTTGCAGTTCGCCTTCCTCTGCATCGCCGCTGCAGGCATCTTCGCCGGCCAGCCGGTGTTCTGGAGCCTGCCCGGCCGCTTCCTCAAGGGAGCAGGTGCGGCCGCCGGCATCGCCGCGATCAATTCCGTCGGCAATCTGGGTGGCTTCGTGGCGCAGAACGTGGTGCCCTGGATAAAGGATCAGACCGGCAGCACCATTGCGCCGATGTTCTTCCTTGCCTTCTGCCTGGCGCTTGCCGGAGTGCTGGTCATCGTTGCAACGCGTAGAATGGGCACTCAGGCCAAGGCGGCTTGACTGGACGATTGCGATAGCTGACGCGATTGCCTACCGTTTCATGAGCAAAAAATTGTGGCCCGGATTCTTCCGGGCCACAATCATTTCAGGCTACGAGAAATGAAATTATCTTTGAGACAATTATGCAGTGAACCAATCGCTACCGGTGAGGTGGACGCCGGACAGAACGATCTTCTCGCCTTTGTGAGCTCCATCGACATTATAGCTTAAGATCGTGTCTGCTTCGTAAGTCGACACCGTCCAGTCGCCAATTGTCGTCCCGACCAGCTTCAGCTTGTCCATAGACGCATTGAAGCCGTTGATGGTGTCGGTAACAATGCTCTTGGCCATATCGCCAAGATTGAAAACGAAGGTATCAGCGCCACCGCTTGCAATGATGCGATCGATACCCGTGCCGCCGGTTACCAGCGAGGAAGCCAGCTTCACTCCGCTCAGGTCGATTTTGTCGTCACCGGCGCCTGCATTGATGGTGACATTGGTGAAACTGCCGTCGGTTACGCCAGCGCCGCCATTCACAGCCTGGGCGAGAATACCGCCCGTACCTTCGGCTGAGGTGTCGTTGAACGACTTTCCTGCCTTGAACGTGATGGTGTCGTTGCCAGCACCTGTGTCGACATTGAAGGCATTTGACCAGAATTTCTCGTTCGAAACGAGAGAGACGGTTACCGTATCGTTACCTGAGCCCGTTGAAATATTGCCACGCTTGGCATTGAGTACTTCAACATTGGATGAACCCGTGCCGCCGAGGTGAACATCGACGTGAACGATATCCTTGAACGAGAGGTTTTCGGATGTGTCGGATTTGGCGAGGACGTTTTTAACGGAATTCCACGCCGTCGTTACGTCGAAATTGAAGCTGTTCGTGTCGGCATTGTATCCGACAGCGATCTTGGCACCCGGGGCGGCCTGAACGATGCCGGAATTGAGCGAGGAGCCGGTCTTGGTCTGCGTAGTCGCTTCATCGAGGAGTTTGTATGTTTCCTGATCGACCAAATTGGTAAGCGAAGCGACAGTGTAGGCGCCACCATTACCGAAAGTTACTTTTAACGCCATTTTACACTCCATAAATTTTGAGAAATCGATGAATTGAAATTAAATTTATAATAAATATTGCGGGTGATATTTAATACGTAAAAAATGATAATACAATATAAGAAATTGTTTTTTTGAATAAAGTGCGTCTTTAACGTGTTGCGGAAATTCCTTTCGTAAAATTATGGGCAATGGAAACTGTTTATTCCTGGACGAAGGTCTTTTTGAGCCTGTCCTGGAACGGCTTCACAAAATAAGAAAGAACACTCCTTTCGCTGGTTTGTATGAACACTTCGGCTGGCATGCCGGGATATAATTTCCCGCCGGGCAGATGACCCATTCCGGCCTTGTCGGGTTTGATGCGCAGCGCGTAATAAGATGATCCAGTTCGGGAATCTGTCTGCAGATCGGGGGCGACGACAGCAACTTGCGCGCTCAAATCCGGCGTCGTGCTTTGATTGAATGCCGTGAAGCGAATGGTTACCGGCTGCCCGACGTAAATCTGATCGATGTCTCGTGGGGTTATGTTGGCCTCGATGGCAAGCTCATCCCGCTCCGGCACCACCAGCATCAGCACTTCACCCGGTTGAATGACGCCATTTATATTGTGCACCGAGAGCTGGTAGATGCGACCGGCAATCGGTGAGCGGATGTCGAGGCGATCCAGCTGGTCGCGCGTTGCCGCCAGCCGCTCTTCATATTCCGCGACGGTCGCTTCGATCGATGTCAGGTCTTTCGTGACTTCCGATTTGCGGTCTTCATCGAGCTGAAGCAATTGCAGGTCCAGTTCGCTCAGCTTGCCCACTGTCTGTGCCCGGGCGGCGATGTATTGGCCCTGCTGACCTTCGAGATTGGAAAGCTGGCGCTTGAGGAGATTGAGGCGCTGAAGTGTGACAAGCCCTTTTTTGAAGAGCTCGTCCGTCTTGGAAACATCTTCCTTTACAATGGCAAGCTCATTGTCCGTCGCCTCCACCTGCACCTCGAGGCCGCGTGCCTCGTCGGCGAGTTGGTCCTTGCGTGTTCCCAGCTGCTTTTTCATGCCGATCAAGGCGTTGCGACGGCTGTTGAAAAGGTTCTGTTCGCTGTCGATAAAGGTCTTGGCTGCCTTCGAACTCGTCAGTGCCGCCAGATCTTCCTGCACGGTGAAAGACGGCGCCTCGGCAATTTCCGCACGCAGACGCGCTCGACGCGAATAAAGCTGCGCAAGCGTATTTTCGACGATTGAGAGGTTGGCCTGCACGACGGTGGCGCTCAGCCGTAACAGGACCTGACCGGCCTCGACCCTGTCGCCTTCGGCGACATTGATCTCGCTGACGATGCCGCCGGAAAGATGCTGGATTTTCTTGGAGTTGCCTTCAACGACAACCCGGCCGGTGGCCACCACTGCGCCAGCAAGCCTTGCAAAAGCCGCCCAGCCGCCCAATCCGACCAGCAGGCCAAGGGCGAGAACGACCACTGCGGTCGAGTGCCTGAGAATGGACGCATTCGTCATACCGGGTTTTTCCGCCTCAACCATTTTCGCTCACCCGGTTTTCAATCTTGCGCGTTTCTTCCTCCTCAGGCACCTGGCGGATGTTCTGCCGCAGGATTTGCGCGAGCACCTCCTCCTTGGTGCCAAAGCGCAGCATTCGGCCGTTGCTCATCACCATCACCAGATTGACGCTTTCGATGGCGCTGGGGCGATGGGCAATGACGACGACAATGCCGCCACGCGCCCTGATGTCGCCAATGGCAGTGCGCAGGGCCGCTTCGCCTTCGCTGTCCAGATTGGAGTTCGGCTCATCGAGAAGGACGAAGAAGGGTTCGCCAAACAGCGCGCGGGCAAGGCCGATGCGCTGTTTCTGACCGCCCGACAAGGCCTCGCCACGGTCGCCAATATAGGTATCGTAACCCTTGGGCAGGTTCAGGATCAGCTCATGCACCTGCGCGGCCTTGGCTGCGGCCACAACCGCTTCCGCTGTCGCATCGCGGTCGAAGCGTGCGATGTTCTGCGCCACGGTTCCGGGCATCAGCTCCACCTGCTGGGGCATGTAACCGATGGATTTGCCGAGAAACTCGAAATCCCACTGGTTGAGCGCGGCCCCATCGAAGCGGACGGAACCGCGTTCATAGGGCCAGATGCCGGTCATCAAGCGTGCCAGTGTGGATTTGCCCGAGGCGCTTGGGCCGATGATGCCGAGACCATCGCCGGCGTTCAGCGTGAAGGAAATATCGGCGACCGTATCGCGCGCGCCATTGGGTGGCCCACCGGTTACCCGATCAACGGCAACGGTATATTTCGGGCGGGGCAAGGAGAGCGGCGGCGAGGGTTCGGGCACCAGCTCCAGGAACTCGTTGACGCGTTTCCAGCCCTGTCTTGCGGTCATGAAGCTGCGCCAGTTTGCAATCGCATGTTCGACAGGGCCGAGCGCCTTTGCGGAGAGGATCGAGCCTGCGATGATGCTGCCCGCCGATGCATTGCCGTCGATGACGAGAACGGCGCCGATGGCCATGACGCCGGATTGCAGCAACAGGCGGAAGGTTCGCGACATGGCGCCGAGCATGCCGGCAGTATCGGATGTTAACAGGGTGATGGCGCGGTATCTGGAATGTAGCTCGTCCCACATGGATGTCACCGCCCCCATCATGCCCATGGTCTTGATGGATTCGATGTTGCGCTGGCTGCTGCCGACAAGGACGTTTCTTTGCCCTCGTGCGGTATAAGCCTGCTTTGTCGCCCTTTCGGTCAGCCAGTTCGTAAGGAGCGTCAGCACGATGAGAACTATAGCTCCGCCGAGCACAGCGAACCCGATCCACGGATGCAGGGTAAAACAGATCAGGAGATAGATGGGCAGCCAGGGAATGTCGAAAAAGGCCGCCGGGCCCGGTCCCGAGAGGAACTGGCGGATCTGATCGAGATCGCCGACGATCTGCAGCCCATCGATCTTTCCCGAGGCAAGGAGCGGCGCACTGATCGACGCCCTGAAAAGCTTCTGATTGAGCGCGTCGTCCATATTGTCCGAAATGCGCGCCAATATACGGCCTCGCAGCGCGTCGAACCCCATCAGAAACGCGTAGAGAACGATCAGGAGAACGACCAGTGCCACAAGGGATGGAATGCTCTTGCTTGGCAAAATGCGGTCGTAAACTTCCAGCATGAAAAGCGAGCCGGAAAGATTAAGAATGTTCATCAACGCGCTGGCGAGACCAGCGGCGAAAAAAGCGGACTTATTTTTTGTTAAAAAAGAATTAAATAAAAACATAATAACACCTGAAACAGCAAGAAAATCGCACAATAAATGCAATTAGGCAATGCTGTTCGAGGATGGGCTAAAACACTCGAGCAAGAAATCAGGCAGGCATTTGTCGCCGGTCGAAATTTGCCGCATCTTTCCGCAAAGGAAATGATTGAAAGAGCTTCGGTATTCTCCGGCCAGCCAATGCTCGCCAAACGCGGCTTTCAAGCCGCATGCGTGCTTTGTTGCGTTATATCCACGCAACAAAAAAGGCGGCCCGAAGACCGCCTTTCAATCAATCCATCGAAATGGAAATCTTATTCCGCTGTGGCTTCCGCAGCCTTTGCTGCTTCTTCCGCTGCCTTGGCTTCTGCGGCTTCGGCTGCTGCCTTCTCGGCGGCGAGAGCCTGTGCTGCTGCTACCTTTTCGGCTTCCAGACGTGCCTTCTCGTCGGCAAGTGCCTGACGCTCGGACTCGTTCAGCTTGCGGGCGCGCGTACCGGTGTTCTCAACGATACGGGCAGCCTTGCCGCGACGGTCGCGCAGGTAGTAGAGTTTCGCGCGGCGAACCTTACCGCGGCGAACGACTTCAACGCCTTCGACCAGCGGGGAGTAGATCGGGAATACGCGCTCGACGCCTTCGCCGTAGGAAATCTTGCGAACGGTGAAGCTTTCGGAAAGACCGCCGCCGGAACGGGCGATGCAAACGCCTTCGTAAGCCTGAACGCGGGTACGGTTACCTTCGGTAACGCGCACGTTGACGCGCAGGGTGTCGCCCGGAGAAAACTCGGGCAGGGTGCGCTTTGCTTCGATCTTGGCGGCCTGTTCGGCTTCCAGCTGCTGAATGATATTGGTCATGTTAACCTCTGATTTCTTCTGAAACAGCCAGAGCGCTCAACGGTTCGTCTGTCGGTCAATGCCTCCAGACCATGCCTTTCGGCAGGAGCGGGTTCGCCATTCTTTGCTTTCGGTTGGGATATTTCCCATTTCCACGCGGGCACATACACGAGGATGCGCCGTTTGTCATCCCTTTCATGACAATATTTTATCAATTACGCGCCGCGTTCCGGCGGTTGCGAAGCGGCGCGCTGGCGGATATGGCATGGGAACCTTGGGAGGGGCCATGTCCATATTCATTATTCTCATGCTGTTCGCCACCGGTTTTCTGTCGGGTGTCGTCAATGCGATTGCCGGTGGCGGCACCTTCCTGACCTTCGGGGCGATGACGCTGGCCGGTCTGCCACCCATCGTCGCCAACGCCACGTCAGCCATCGTGCAGTTTCCGGGCTACATCACCTCCGTGATCGCCTATGGGCCGGAAATCCGCGCCCATTGGCGCGAGGCGATCCTTTTGTCGGGCGTTTCAGTCGTCGGCGGGCTGGCCGGATCGCTGCTGCTTTTGTCGCTCGACAATCCTTCCTTCCGCCAGCTCGTGCCATGGCTGCTTCTTGCGGCCACCGCCGTTTTCGCTGCCGGCCCGTGGCTGCGGCCGAAGGCGAGCGCCGAACGTTCGCCCGGAAATCTGCCGAGCCTCGTCTTTCAGGGTCTCGCTTCCGTCTATGGCGGATTTTTCGGCGCTGGCATGGGCATCATGATGCTGGCCATCCTCGGAATAACCTCGGGCGGCAGCTATCATCATCTGAATGCGTTGAAGAACCTCTTGTCTGTCGTGATCGCCGTCATCGCAATCACGATCTTCGTCAGCGGTGGCGTCGTTTCCTGGTGGGCGGCGCTCATCATGTTCCCTGCGGCCGCACTTGGCGGCTATATGGGCGTGCATACGGCACGGCGGGTGCCGCAGTGGATCATTCGCTGGCTGGTGATCGCCGTCGGGCTGGTGCTGACCGCCTATTATTTTGTCTCGGCCTGAGCCTTTTCCAGAAGATCGGGGCGTCTTTCCTTCGTCAACGCCAGCGCCCGCTCGTGCCGCCATTTGTCGATGGCGGCGTGGTTGCCAGAGGTGAGAACGGCTGGGATGTCGCGGCCTTCCCAGACCTGCGGGCGGGTATAGTGCGGATGTTCCAGCAGTCCGCCCTCGAAGCTTTCATGCACGCCGGAAAGATCGTTGCCCATGACGCCCGGCAGGATGCGGACGATGGCATCAAGAAGCGTCAGCGCCGCCGGCTCACCACCGGAGAGGATGTAATCGCCGATCGACACTTCCTCCAGCGCGCGGGCCTCGATCACCCGCTGGTCGACGCCTTCGAAACGGCCGCAGACGATGATCGCGCCTTCTCCGGCTGCCAGTTCACGCACACGGTTTTGCGACAGGGGTTTGCCACGTGGGCTCATAAGGAGGCGGGGCCGTGTGTCGCCATCCGAAACATGGTCGATGGCCGCCGCGAGAACGTCGGGTTTTAGCACCATACCGGCGCCGCCGCCCGCCGGTGTGTCATCGACGCTTCTGTGTTTGTCGGTGGCGAATTCGCGGATCTGTACGGCGTCCAGCGACCATTGCCCCCGCTCGAGCGCCTTGCCTGCCAGAGAATATCCGAGATGCCCCGGAAACATTTCCGGGTAGAGCGTCAGAACGGTAGCCTTGAAGGTCATGACTTTATTTCTTGCCGAACGGCGATGCGCCGGTTTCGTCCTTGTCGTCAGGGTTGTCGATCAGGCCGGCGGCCATCGGATCGATGAGAATACGACCGGCTTCGAGGTCGATTTCCAGCACGGCCGCTTCCGAAAAGGGAATGAGGGCGGGGCGACGGCCTGCACCTTTCAGCTCCAGCAGATCACCTGCGCCGAAATCATAGACGGCGCTGACGGCGCCATAACTTTTGCCATCGGCATCGACGGCTTCCAGCCCTTCGAGATCGGCATAATAAAATTCGTCATCGTCAAGCTCGTCGTCGGGCAGATTGTCACGCTCGATGAACAGTTCCAGCCCATTCAGGCTTTCCGCCGCATTGCGGTCGTTGATGCCCCTGAAACGAACGACGACGACGTTCTTGCCCTCGCGCACTTCCAGAATTTCGAAAACACGGCCATCGGCGGTAACAAGGTTGCCATAATCGCCGAGCGCCATCGGATCGGCCGTATAGGTGCTGACACGGACTTCGCCGCGCAGGCCCTGTGCGCCGCCGATCTTTGCCATGAGTACCGGGTTTTCCAGCTTTGCCATCGGGCCGTCCGTCTTCTGGTGTTGGTTGCGTCAGCTTTACGGTTTGTTGACGCCAAAATAAACAAAAAACGGGCGGCATGGAAAACCACGCCACCCGTTCCTCAAAAGTTTCCGTGCAGATTATTCTGCAGCAGAGGCTTCCGCAGCAGCAGCGGCTGCATCTTCAGCCTTCTGCTTCTTTTCAGCGATACGCTCGAGAGCGCGCTTGCCCGGCTTTGCCTTTTCCGGGTTGCTGCGAGCGGCACGCTCGGCAAGGCCGGCTTCTGCGAGGAAGCGCAGAACGCGGTCGGTCGGCTGTGCGCCCTTGGCGATCCATTCCTTGATGAGGTCAGCCTTCAGCTCAACGCGCTGCGGGTTGTCCTTGCCGAGCATCGGGTTCCAGGAACCGACCTTCTCGAGGAAACGGCCGTCGCGGGGCGAACGGGCGTCAGCAACGACGATCTGGTAATACGGGCGCTTCTTGGAACCACCGCGTGCGAGACGAATTTTAAGTGCCATGTGATATACTCCTTAGGATGGCTTGTCCGCCTTTCAGGCGGTCTTTTCGGTACCGCCATGTTCGGCGGCGATTGCTTCATGATGCCGGATGACTTCCTTGATGACGAAGTTCAGGAACTTCTCGGCGAAATCCGGGTCCAGATTGGCGTCCTTCGCCAGACGGCGAAGGCGTTCGATCTGGTATTCCTCGCGCGCCGGGTCGGCCGGCGGCAAATTGTACTTTGCCTTCAGCACGCCCACCGCTTTGGTACAGCGGAAACGTTCGGCAAGAATGTGAACCAGTGCGGCATCGATATTGTCGATCGACTGGCGGTATTCGGAAAGCTGGGCTTTCACCTCTGCATTGTTCACTGGTGTCCCCCTCACTTCTTTTTCGGAAAGCCGGGCAGGCCCGGCATGCCGCCAAAACCGGGCAGCTTGGCGCCACCCACACCCGGCAATCCGCCCGGCAGACCGCCAAGACCGGGCATTGCGCCCGGCTTGCCGAGACCGGCGGCTTCCGCCTGTTTCTGGAGCGCCTCGAGCTGCTTCGGATCGATATTCGACAGATCAGGCATGCCGCCGCCAAGGCCACCGAGGCCCATCTTGCCGGCAAGGCCGCCCATCATCTGCTTCATGATGCCGCCTTTGCCCTTGCCGCCCATTGCCTTCATCATGTCGGCCATGCCGCGATGCATCTTCAGAAGCTTGTTGATTTCAGCGGCATCCGTGCCGGAACCGGCGGCGATGCGCTTCTTGCGGCTGTGCTTCAGAATATCGGGATTGGCGCGTTCCGCCTTGGTCATGGAGGAGATGATGGCGATCTGGCGGTCGAACATCTTGTCGTTCATACCGGCCGAAGCCATCTTATCCTTCATGCCGGCCATGCCGGGCATCAGCCCCATGATGCCGCCCATGCCGCCCATCTTCTTCATCTGGGCAAGCTGGTCGGAGAGATCGTTGAGGTCGAACTTGCCCTTGGCCATCTTCTCGGCCATGGCGCGGGCTTTTTCCGCATCGATGTTTTCGGCGGCCTTTTCGACCAGCGAGACGATGTCGCCCATGCCGAGAATACGGTCGGCGATACGGCGCGGATGGAACTCGTCGAGTTCATTCATGCGCTCGCCGATACCGATCAGCTTGATAGGCTTGCCGGTGACGGCGCGCATGGAGAGAGCCGCACCGCCGCGTCCGTCGCCATCCATACGGGTCAGCACGAGGCCGGTGATGCCGACGCGCTCATCGAAGTTGCGCGCCAGGTTGACGGCGTCCTGACCGGTCAGCGAATCCGCGACCAGCAGGATTTCATGCGGGTTGGACTTCTTCTTGATGTCGGCCATTTCCAGCATCAAGGGTTCGTCGATATGGGTACGGCCGGCGGTGTCGAGAATGACGACGTCGTGGCCGCCGAGTTTGGCGGCCTGCACTGCGCGCGCGGCGATATCGGTCGGCGACTGGCCGGCAATGATCGGCAGCGTGTCGATGCTCGTCTGGACACCAAGCTGGCGAAGCTGTTCCTGGGCGGCCGGACGACGCGTGTCGAGAGATGCCATCAGCACCTTCTTCTTATCGCGGTCGGTCAGGCGTTTGGCGATCTTGCCGGTGGTGGTGGTCTTGCCCGAGCCCTGCAGACCCACCATCATGATGACGACGGGGGCGGGGGCGTTGAGATCGATGGAGACGCCTTCGGTGCCGAGCATCTCGACAAGCTCGTCATGCACGATCTTGACGACCATCTGGCCGGGTTTGATCGACTTCAGGACGGCTGCACCAACAGCTTTTTCACGCACCCTGTCGGTGAAGGAACGCACGACTTCCAGTGCAACGTCCGCTTCCAAAAGCGCACGGCGAACCTCGCGCAGGGCGGCGGCAACATCGGCTTCCGTCAGCGCGCCACGGCCGGTCAGTCCATTCAGAATGGAACCAAGGCGGTCCTGGAGGTTTTCAAACATCGTTTCTTCCTTCTTCGTTCCGGGGTTTCCGAAACGTCGGTGCTTTCGCTGCCAAAAACAAGACGCAAAGCCAAAAAGCACCCGAGGGCGCATCGCGCTGTCGGGTGTTGACCTCCGGGATCTCTTTATACCTTTGCGGGTCCCGGTCGGCGGCTTGGAGTCATGAAACTGCCAGCTGATGGGCGGGATAAACAGGAAAGTGCGGGAAAAGTCAAGGCGGCGCGGGTTTGTGGCCAAAAAGGCCCGCATTTCATCTTTGCGTGATTGGCCGCAGGCGGCCATTGACGGCGCTTGAACGGGCCCCTTTCGCTCCTTATACCTTTGTCATGAAACGTCGAAACTTCTTTCGTTTTTCCGCTCTTGGTCTGCTCGCTCTGGCGGGTGGGGGCCTCTATGCCCGCCGTTCGAACGCGAGCGCCTATTATAGCGGCCCGATCTCCGATCATTTCGACGGGGTGCGCTTCTTCAATCCCGGCGGTTCGCCGCCCGGCAATTTCATGGGCCTTATGAAATGGCGCTTCAATGGCGAGCGCGCCACATGGCCGGAAAGCTATCCGAGCCCTTTTCCCTTCGCAAAACCGGAAGCCCGGATCGAAGGCAGGGACATGCGTGTCACCTTCGTCGGCCATGCCTCGTTTCTCATCCAGACGGCGGGGCTGAATATTCTCATCGATCCGGTGTGGTCGCAGCGCACCAGCCCGTTCAGCTTCGCCGGTCCCAAACGGGTCAATGCGCCCGGCATCCGTTTCGAGGACCTGCCGCCCATCGATCTGGTGCTGGTGACGCATAATCACTACGACCATCTGGATATGGAAACGCTGAAGCGCCTGCATGTCGCGCACAAGCCGCTCTTCATCACGCCGCTCGGCAATGACGCCATCATCCGTACCGGTGTCGAGGCGGCGCGTATCGAGGTGGGCGACTGGGGCGATGTGGTGGAGACAGGGCCGGTCAAAATCCACTTCGAGCCGTGCCATCACTGGTCTGCCCGCGGCCTGAACGACCGGCGCATGGCGCTATGGGCTGCCTTCGTCATCGAAACGCCCGGTGGCAAAATCTACCATATCGGTGACACCGGCTTCCATGAAGGTCTCAATTATCACGCCGCGCGCAAGAAGCACGGCGATTTCCGCCTCGCAAACCTGCCTTTCGGCGCTTACGAACCGCGATGGTTCATGAAGGGCCAGCACCAGAACCCGGCCGAAGCCGTGGAAGGCATGAAGCTTTGTGGTGCAGCGCATGTCTGCGGCCATCACTGGGGCACCGTGCAACTGACCGATGAGGCGGTGGACGCCCCGCTCGTGGCGCTCAAGGCGGCACTCAAGGAGCAAGGGGTGGATGAGAGCCGTTTTCAGCCCATGCGCCCCGGCGAGGTTTTCGACGCTCCTTCCGCCTGATCGCTGCCGCGTTTGCGCCGTAACAGTCTGGTAATTTGCTGTCCTTTCCGCCATATAGGGCGAAAGTGCGGGGAAATTCCCTATGCAATCCGATTTTCAGACAGATTTCAGGTTTAGGGCAATGGCGGATACGGTCGAATTTGCGAAGATGAACGGGCTTGGCAACAAGATCCTCGTTATCGACATGCGCGGCCGTAAAGATATGGTCACACCGGAGGCGGCGATTGCGCTGAACGCCGATCCTGCCACACAGTTCGACCAGATCATGGCCATCCACGATCCGCGCGTCAGTGGCACGGATGCATTTATCGACATCCTCAATTGCGATGGTACGAAGGCGCAGGCCTGCGGCAACGGCACGCGCTGCGTGGTGCAGGCGCTGTCTTCCGAAACCGGCAAGACGAGCTTCACCTTCCAGACGGTCGCCGGCATCCTCAACGCCGTCGAACATGAAGACGGCATGATTTCCGTCGATATGGGCCTGCCGCGTTTCCGCTGGAGCGATATTCCGCTTTCGGAAGAGTTCCACGATACCAGCCGCATCGAATTGCAGATCGGGCCGATCGACGCACCGATCCTGCATTCGCCGGCCGCCATGTCCATGGGCAATCCGCATGCGATTTTCTGGGTGGATCGCGATCCGATGGAGTTCGATCTCGAACGTTTCGGGCCTCTGCTCGAAAACCATCCGATGTTTCCGGAAAAGGCTAATATCACGCTGGCGCAGGTAATTTCCGACAGCGCGCTGCGCACCCGTACCTGGGAACGCGGCGCCGGGCTGACACTCGCCTGCGGTTCGGCCGCCTGCGCTTCAGCGGTTTCCGCTGCCCGCACCGGTCGCACCGGCCGGGAGGTCACCATCGATGTCGCCTCCAGCCCCATCCGTGTGCCGCTGACCATCGAATGGCGCGAGGATAATCATGTCATCATGACCGGCCCGGCCGAATGGGAATGGTCGGGTTCCGTCGATCCCGTCACTGGCGGCTGGGCGCGGGATGCGGTCGAGCGGGGGGCTGTATGAGCGGCGTCGAGGTCATAACCTTCGGCTGTCGTCTCAACACCTATGAATCGGAAGTGATGCGGGCGGAGGCCGAAAAGGCCGGGCTTAACAATGCCGTGCTGGTCAATACCTGCGCGGTGACCGGGGAAGCGGTGCGTCAGGCCCGCCAGGCCATCCGCCGGGCAAGGCGGGACAATCCGCATGCCCGTATCATCGTTACCGGCTGCGCCGCCCAGACCGAGAAGCAGACCTTTGCCGAGATGCCCGAGGTGGATGCGGTGCTGGGCAATGAGGAGAAGCTGAAAAGCGCCTCCTATCGTGCGCTGCCGGATTTCGGCGTTTCGGCGGAAGAAAAGCTGCGCGTCAACGATATCATGAGCATCAAGGCGACCGCGCCGCAGATGGTGAAGCACATAGACGGGCATGTGCGCGCCTTTATTCAGGTGCAGAACGGCTGCGATCATCGCTGCACCTTCTGCATCATTCCCTATGGGCGCGGCAATTCCCGCTCCGTGCCGATGGGGGCCGTGGTGGATCAGGCGCGCAGGCTGACGGAAAGCGGCTATTGCGAGATCGTGTTGACCGGGGTGGACGCCACGAGCTATGGCGCGGACCTGCCGGGCGAGCCTTCCCTCGGTTATCTTGCCAAGACATTGCTGAAGCAGGTGCCGGATATTCTGCGTCTGCGGCTTTCCTCCATCGACAGTATTGAGGCTGACCGCCATCTGATGGATCTTGTTGCCGATGAGCCGCGTTTCATGCCGCATCTGCACCTGTCCCTCCAGCATGGCGACGACATGATCCTGAAACGCATGAAACGCCGCCATTTGCGGGCTGATGCCATTCGCTTCTGCAACGAGGTGCGGTCGCTTCGGCCGCATATCGCTTTCGGCGCGGATATGATCGCCGGTTTTCCGACAGAGACGGAAGAGATGTTCGAAAACGCCGCGACGCTTGCGGAAGAATGCGGCATTTCCAGCCTGCATGTCTTTCCCTACAGCCCGCGTGCGGGGACGCCCGCGGCACGCATGCCGCAGCTCGACCGGGCTTTGGTGAAGGAGCGGGCGGCGAGGCTTCGGGAGCGCGGCGAGGCGCTGAAGCTGGCGCATCTGCAAAATATGGTCGGTTCGGTGCAGACGATCCTCGTTGAAAACAACGGTTTCGCGCATACCGACAATTTCACGCTGGTGGAGGCGTCGCATCTTGCTCCGCGCACTCTTGCGCAGGTTGCGATTACCGGCCACAACGGCAAACATCTGAACATGAAGCTTCTGGCGGCGGATGCGGCCTGAGGCGGCACAAGAGAAAAGACACGGGAACGACCATGGCCCTCGGCTTCATCAAAAAAGTCTTTTCGTTCGGCAAGGACAAGGCCGAAACGAATGGCCGGCCGCAAGAGGACGCCGCACCTGAGCGCGGCAATGAAAACGCCTCCTTCGAAGCGGCGCTAAGCGACGCCGAAGCGCATGGCCCTGTCGATAAGGACCCGGTTTCCGAACTGGAGATGGAGACGGCCGGCGGACCAGCCCCGGACGAGGCGACGGACGTGGTCCTTTCCGACGATGACGAGGAAGAGGACGCACCGCTTCTGCCCGGTGCCGAGCTTTCCGGCGATATGGGCGTGGTGCCGCTGTCGTTGCTACAGGCGGAAGCAGCCGCCGAAGAGCAGGTCGAATCTGCCCCCGAGGCAGCGGATGTCGTGCTGGATGCGGATGCGATGGATGCGCTGCTTGACGAGGCCGAAGCCGCGACTGCCGCCGAGCCCTCCGCTACACCGCCAGCTCTACCAAAGGGTTTTTCGTCCGCCAGTGAGCGGCAGGAGCCTGCCCCTGCCGCACCGCAGGTAAAACTGACATGGTTTCAGCGCCTGCGGGCAGGGCTTGCCCGTACATCGTCGCAGCTGACCACACAGATTTCGGCGCTTTTCACCAAGCGCAAGCTGGATGAGGATACGCTCGATGAGCTGGAGGATCTTCTCATCCAGTCGGATCTCGGCGTCGAGACTGCCATGCGCATCACCGGCGCCCTGTCTTCCGAGCGTTACGGCAAGGATGTGAGCGGCGAGGATGTGGCGCGCATCATGGCGGGCGAGATCACCAAGGTCCTCAAGCCTGTCGCCAAACCGCTGGAACTCGATCTTTCACACAAGCCGCATGTCATTCTCGTTGTCGGTGTGAATGGTACGGGCAAGACGACGACTATCGGCAAGCTTGCCGCCAAGCTTTCCGGCTCGGGTCTCAAGGTCATGCTGGCGGCAGGCGATACGTTCCGCGCGGCGGCCATCGAGCAACTCAAGATCTGGGCGGACCGCACCGGTTCGCAATTCATTGGCACCAAGCTTGGCGCAGATGCGGCCGGGCTTGCCTATGATGCCTATGAGCAGGCGCGGGCGCAGAAAAGCGACGTTCTCATCATCGATACGGCTGGCCGCCTGCAGAACAAGACGGAGCTGATGGCGGAACTGGAAAAGATCGTGCGCGTGCTTGGCAAGCTCGATCCGGATGCGCCGCACACCGTGCTGCAGACGCTGGATGCGACGACCGGCCAGAACGCCATGAACCAGGTGGAAATATTCCGCAATGTCGCGGGTGTTTCGGGCCTGATTATGACAAAATTGGATGGCACGGCGCGGGGCGGTATCCTCGTTGCCATCGCTGCCAAACACAAGCTGCCGGTTTATTTCATCGGTGTGGGTGAAGGTGTTGATGATCTGGAGCCCTTCGAGGCGGAAGATTTCGCCAAGGCCATTGCGGGAGTTTGAGTATGGATATTGAAAGCAATTCCAAGGAAAGCGAAAAGATGGTGGCGGAAATCAGCCCGCTCCTGAAATTCGTGCTCGAACTTGGCCCGCTCATGGTATTCTTCTTCGCCAATTCCCGCGGCGAATGGCTGGCCTCCACTTTCCCCGTGCTGACGGAGTTCGGCGGGCCGATCTTCATCGCCACTGGCCTGTTCATGATCGCAACAGCTTTGGCGCTTTCCGTCTCATGGGTGCTGACGCGCAAGTTGCCGATCATGCCGCTGATATCGGGCATCGTGGTCTTCGTGTTCGGCGCGCTGACGCTTTGGCTGCAGAACGATACTTTCATCAAGATGAAGCCGACCATCGTCAACACGCTGTTCGGTGTCATTCTGCTCGGCGGCCTGTTCTTCGGGCAATCGCTGCTCGGTTATGTCTTCAATTCGGCCTTCCGGCTGACGGATGAGGGCTGGCGCAAGCTGACGCTGCGCTGGGGCATATTCTTCCTCTTTCTTGCGGTGCTGAATGAGGTGGTGTGGCGCATGTTTACCACCGACACCTGGGTTGCCTTCAAGGTGTGGGGCACGATGCCGATCACCATCATCTTCACCATGGCGCAGATGCCGCTCGTCATGCGCCATTCGCTGGAACCGCTTAACAAGGACAAAAAATGACCGTTGCAGAGATGTCGGCTTCCCGTTCGCGCTCGCTCAAATGGTTCAGCGTGGCCGCCGGGCTGCTTCTCCTGCAAATCGTCATCCTTTACGCCATGGGCCGCATTCCGATCTGCGAATGCGGTTATGTGAAGCTGTTCGAGCCGGGCGTAAACACGCCGGGCAATTCCCAGCATCTGGCCGACTGGTATACTCCCTCGCATATCATTCACGGTTTCCTGTTCTACTGGTTCGCCTGGCTGCTGTTCCGCAACAGGTCGCTTTCCATGCGGCTTTCGCTTGCGGTTCTGGTGGAAGCGGCATGGGAAATTCTTGAAAACTCGCCTCTCATCATCGATCGTTATCGGACCGCGACGATGGCGCTGGGTTATACCGGCGACAGCATCCTGAACTCGGCGATGGATACCGTCTTCATGGTGCTGGGTTTCCTGTTCGCCGCCCGTGTGCCGGTGTGGCTGACGGTGGCAATCGCCATCTTCTTCGAAATCTTCACCGGCTGGCTGATCCGTGACAACCTGACGCTGAACGTGGTCATGCTGCTTTGGCCCGTGGACGCGATCAAGGAATGGCAGAACGCGCTCCCGCAAATGTGAACGGGTTTTCCGGGGCCACGGGCCGAAAGGCACGGAAGCCGCGCAATATATGCAGGTTTTCTTAATGGCATTGCGGTAGTGTCAGGCAAAGGCTCGTATCTCCCTCCGGCAGAACCCATTGCAAGACAACTTCGCCTATCTTCTCCCCTTCATCATGCTGACATTCGGCGTGGTGTTCCTGTTCCTGCAAAGGATCGGCCACGCTTCCGCCCGCTATTGGGGTATAGGATATCTTTCGGCGGCCTTCGGTTTTGCGACACCTTTGGTGCTTGGCGGCCTGCCCTTCGAAATACAGGCGATTGTTTCGAACCTGTTGTTCTTCTCCGCCTTCTTCCTCTATGGCCACGCTCTGCTCGTCCATTTCGGGCGGCCGCTTTATATCACGGGCAGGCTGTCGATCGTGGTTGCCGCGGTTTTGCTGGTCTCTTTCCATGTTTTCGTCACACCGGATCTGAAACGCGAACTCGTCATCGGCGATCTCGTCTGTGCCCTTTTGCTCGCGATTGCGGTTTGGCTCGTGCGAAAGCGCCCCGTCGCGCTTGCCGACAGGCTGATGGTGGGAATTGCCTGTCTTGTGGTGCTGGAGACGCTGGTGCGCATCGGCATGCTGCTGGTGATGACGCCGAGCGGCTCGATGATCGAGCTCAGCGAATTCTTCGAATCCGACTATGCTTTCTACATGCAGCTTGCCGCCAGCATCTTCGGCTTCCTGCTGGCGCTCTCCGTGCTCGCGAGTCAGATTTCCGTCACCGTCGACCGGCATCTGCATGCGGCAGAGCATGATCCGCTGACGGACGTGCTGAACCGGCGCGGCTTCGACCGCCGAGTTCCCGATTTTCGTAACGATATCCCTGAGGGTGTGGTCATCGCCTGCGACATAGACCACTTCAAGCGTATCAACGATGTTTACGGTCATGCGGCTGGAGATATCGTTCTTATCGGTCTTTCCGATCTGCTCAGGCGCAATGCGCCCGAGGATGCGCTGGTGGCGCGCTTTGGCGGTGAGGAGTTTGTGGTCTTCCTGCCCGGCCAGACAGCTGCCGCAGCCGGCCAGCTGGCCAATGCCATGCGGACAGGTCTTTCGTCGCTCGATTGGCGCAACCGGGGTGTAACCAGCCAGATCACCGCGAGCTTCGGTGTCTCGGCCGTCGCGAGGGGAGATCATTCCATTCATGACGCCATCAAGCGGGCCGATGACGGTCTCTATGCCGCAAAACGCGGCGGTCGCGATCAGGTGGTGCTGGAAGGCATACGTCTGCCGGCTGAAGGCCCTTCGCTGAGGGTCGTTACCAAGGGGTGATGCCCTACCGAGCGCGTTATTTCCCGGCTGCGGCCGCAATGGCTGGCAGCAGATCGCGCTCGACGCTGCGGGCATCGAAGGGGCCGACCTTTTTATAAAGGATCGTGCCATCCGCGCCGACCAGGTAACTTTCGGGAATGCCGTAGACGCCCCAGTCTATCGCGGCCTTGCCGTTTGGATCGACGCCTATCGCAGCAAAGGGATTGCCGAGCTCGCCGAGGAAGCGCAGCGCATTATCCTGCTTGTCCTTGTAATTGATGCCGACGACGGTGATTCGGCTGTCTTTCGCCAATTCCTGAAGCAGCGGATGCTCCTGCCGGCAGGGAATGCACCAGGAGGCGAAGACGTTCACCAAAGTCAGCTTGCCCTTGATGGCGGCATCGGTCAGCGCCGGCAGGTTGGAGCCTTCCAGCGGCGGTAGCGACAGAGTGGGCGCCCTGGTGCCGATCAGCGCCGAGGGAATGGCGCTGATATCCAGCCCGTTCACGTCCTGATCGTAAAGCATCTTGCCGGCGACGAGGGCGAAACCGCCGAACAGCAGCAACGGCAGCAGCGCAAGCGCATAGCGTGCACGGCCTGTCGTTTTGGCCTTGATGTCCCGGTCAGCCTGCGTCATTGCGCGTCACCTGCGGAACCGGCTCTCGCCCTGCGGCGCACGCCGGATGCCTCGAGTTCTTTCAATTCCCGTTTGCGTGCCTGACCGTCCACGACGACCCAGGCGATGAGACAGAGAACGACAAGGCCGGTCGCCGCATAGGACATGCCGATATAAAAGGCGTGTGTCATTACCTCAGCCCTCCCGGTTCGCTATGCGCGCCGCGAGACGCCGTTGCGCGGCCACGCGCCGACGCCAGATTTCGTTGCGCATTGCTGCGATGTGCAGGGTGAAGAACAGCAGCGTGAAGCCGACGGCCATGGTCAGCAGCGGCCAGAGGAATTCCGCATCGATGGCGGAGCCGCCCATGCGGATGACGCTTGCAGGCTGGTGCAGCGTGTTCCACCACTCGACCGAAAATTTGATGATGGGGATATTCACGAAACCGACGAGGATCAGCACGGCGCTGACACGGGCGGCTCTGGAAGGATCGTCCATGGCGCGGTTGAGCGCGATCAGGCCCAGATACATCAGGAAAAGCACGAAGACGGAGGTCAGCCGCGCATCCCACACCCACCAGGTTCCCCACATGGGCTTGCCCCAGAGCGAGCCGGTGACGAGTGCAATCAGCGTGAAGGCCGCGCCGATGGGGGCCGCGGCCTTGTGGCTGACATCCGCTAGCGGGTGACGCCAGACGAGGGTGCCGATGGCGGAGACCGCCATGACCGAATAACACATCATGGCGAGCCACGCGGACGGTACGTGCACATACATGATGCGTACCGTGTAACCCTGCTGGTAATCGCCTTCCGTCGTGAACGACAGATAGAGGCCGACGGCCAGCACCAGCGCCGTCAAAGCAGCGAGCCAGGGCAGAATGCGCGCCGCCAGCGCCAGAAACCGGGTGGGATTGGCGAGATCACTAAATTTGGTGATGGTGAAGGTCTGCTCGTTCATGCCGTTTGTGTAACCCGAGAATGGCCGCCCCGCAATTGATCCCTGTCAATCGGGGATCGTCTGGCGTGGTTTCCTCAATCCATAACATTGCGCAGCGCCAAAGCGGCGAAGAAAGGTCCGGTCACGGCTGAAAATAACGTGATCGCACACAGAATGAGAAATGGCGGCATGAAGGGCGCCGGGTCCTGCACCGCCGCATAGGAGGCGCTGACGCCGAATATAAGCACGGGAATGGCGAGCGGCAGCACGAGGATGGACACCAGAAGCCCTCCGCGCGGCAGGGCAACGGCAACCGCCGCCCCTACCGCGCCGATGAAGGTGATGGCGGGCGAGCCGACGAGAAGGGTCAGCATCACGGCGCCGATCGCCACTTCGTCCATGTTCATGAAGAGGCCAAGCAGAGGGGAGGCAAGCACCAGCGGCAAGCCGGTCGTGACCCAGTGTGCCAGGCATTTCACGAACACGGTCAGGACCAGCGGGGTTTCCTGCATCAGGATCAGATCAAGGGAGCCGTCATCCCGCTCGGCCTGAAACAGCCGGTCGAGGCCGAGAAGGGCGGAGAGCAGCGCGCCGATCCAGACGATAGCCGGGCCGATGCGGGCGAGCAGGTTGAGATCGGGGCCGACGCCGAAGGGGATGACGGCAACCACCGTCATGAAAAACAGCACGCCGATCAGCGCGCCGCCGCCGGCGCGGATGGAGAGTTTGATGTCGCGGAGGAGGAGGGCGGTCATTGGATAGGCCTCTGCGGGTGTGGTTTACCCCCCTCTGCCCTGCCGGGCATCTCCCCCTCAAGGGGGGAGATCGGCAAGATGCTTTTTCGCCGCTTCATTCTCAAACATCGAGATGGGCGAGACCTCGCCACAGGTCGATCTCCCCCCTTGAGGGGGAGATGCCCGGCAGGGCAGAGGGGGGTATGCCCCACGCACATCGCCCTCATGCCCAAGCCTCCACACCCGCAAACCCCGTCATCCGCAATTCCTGCGCGCTCTCCAACCCCAGGGGCTGATGGGTCGCAGCCAGAACGATGCCGCCTTTCCCAAGGTGGTTTTTCACGAGATCGGTAAACATCCTGTCCGCAGCCTTGTCGAGCGCCGCCGTCGGCTCATCGAGAATCCACACCGGCCGCCATGCAATCAAAAGTTTCGCCATGGCAAAACGCCGCTGCTGGCCGGCGGAGAGATAACCGAAGGGCAGGTGGGTAATGCCGGCGAGGCCGACGATCTCCGCCGCCTCATCGATCGCCACGCCCGCGCCGCCGGAAAAATCGCCGAGGAAGTCTTTCCAGAACCGAAGATTCTCCGAAACGGTCAGTTCGGTTTTCATCGCATTGCGATGGCCAAGATAATGGCAGGCCTCAGACGTGCGCATGTCAGCGTCTATTTCTTTGCCGGCTATCTTTATTCGTCCCTGTTCGGGCCGCAGCAGGCCGGCCACCGTGCGCAGCAGGGTGGATTTTCCTGAACCGTTGCGACCGGTCAGCACAAGAGCCTCACCGTCGCTTAACTTGAAGGAAATATTCATGAATATGAAATCTTCGCCGCGTCGCACGCCAAGATTTTCCGCCGTCAAATCCATGCTGCGGTTCCGATTACGATTTCGTCGTCTCGATCATAAAAAAATCGATTAGGTTCGTTGAATGGTCTGGCACGTTTTAGAGAAATTATCTATATGGGTGTCAACACGCCAGCGGCCGGCGTGAACATCATCTTGCGCCGGACTTGACGATTGCGAGGAGCAATTTTCACGTGCGGACAGCGGAAATGGTCGTACCCGCATCCTGATGTGCATGAGTGCATAGGTGTCCGCACGCACGTGTTGGCTATCAGAGTAAGCGGGGTTTTTATCCATGCCCAAATCACTCGACAGTTTCCAATGTCGTTCCGTCCTTACCGTTGACGGTAAGGAATACATCTATTTCAGCCTTCCCAAGGCTGAAGCCAATGGCCTGAAGGGCGTTTCCAAGCTGCCCTATTCCATGAAGGTTCTCTTGGAAAACCTGCTGCGTTTCGAGGACGGCCAGTCCGTCACCAAGGAACACATTCTGGCGGTTTCCGAATGGCTGAACAACAAGGGCCTGACCGAAACCGAAATCGCCTATCGCCCCGCCCGCGTTCTGATGCAGGACTTTACCGGCGTTCCCGCCGTTGTCGACCTTGCCGCCATGCGTGACGGCATCAAGGCCCTTGGCGGCGATCCGGAAAAGATTAACCCGCTGGTTCCCGTCGATCTCGTCATCGACCACTCGGTCATCGTCGACGAATTCGGCACGCCGAGCGCCTTTGCCCGCAACGTCGAGCTGGAGTACGAGCGCAACGGCGAGCGTTATCGCTTCCTGAAGTGGGGCCAGCAGGCGTTCAAGAATTTCCGTGTGGTTCCGCCCGGCACCGGCATCTGTCACCAGGTCAACCTCGAATATCTCGGCCAGACCGTCTGGACGAAGGAAGAGGATGGCGAGACGATTGCTTATCCGGATACCTGCGTCGGCACCGATTCGCACACGACCATGATCAATGGTCTCGGCGTTCTCGGCTGGGGCGTTGGCGGTATCGAGGCTGAGGCGGCCATGCTTGGCCAGCCGGTCTCCATGCTTCTGCCCGAGGTTATCGGCTTCAAGCTGACCGGCAAGGTGAAGGAAGGTGTGACCGCGACCGACCTCGTGCTGACCGTGGTTCAGATGCTGCGCAAGAAGGGCGTTGTCTCCAAATTCGTCGAATTCTTCGGCCCCGGCCTCGATTCGATGTCTCTGGCCGACCGCGCCACCATCGGCAATATGGGCCCGGAATATGGCGCGACCTGCGGCTTCTTCCCGGTCGATAGCGAGACCATCAATTACCTGACCATGTCCGGTCGTGCCAAGGATCGAATCGCGCTTGTCGAAGCCTATTCGAAGGCGCAGGACATGTGGCGCACGGGCGACGGTTCCGACCTTGTCTTCACCGATACGCTGGAACTCGACCTCGGCGACGTCGTGCCCTCCATGGCTGGCCCCAAGCGTCCGGAAGGCCGCCTGCCGCTTGAAACCATCGCGCCGAATTTCGCGACGGCTCTTGAAAACGACTATAAGAAGCCCGGCCAGCTTTCGAGCCGTTATGCGGTCGAAGGTGAGGCTTTCGATCTCGGTCATGGCGATGTGGCGATTGCCGCCATCACCTCCTGCACAAACACTTCCAACCCCTCGGTTCTTATCGCTGCCGGCCTCCTCGCCCGCAACGCCGTCGCCAAGGGTCTGAAGTCCAAGCCGTGGGTGAAGACGTCGCTCGCACCCGGATCGCAGGTGGTTGCCGAATATCTCGACAAGTCCGGTCTGCAGAAGGACCTCGACGCGATCGGCTTCAACCTCGTCGGCTTCGGCTGCACGACCTGCATCGGTAACTCCGGCCCGCTGCCGCCGGCGATCTCCAAGACGATCAACGACAAGGGCCTGATCACCGCCGGTGTTCTCTCGGGCAACCGCAACTTCGAGGGTCGTATTTCGCCGGATGTTCAGGCGAACTATCTGGCCTCGCCGCCGCTCGTCGTGGCCTATGCCCTTGCCGGCACGGTCCAGAAGGATCTGACGAAGGAGCCGATCGGCGACGACCAGAACGGCAATCCGGTCTACCTCAAGGATATCTGGCCGACCTCCAAGGAAATCCAGGAATTCATCCTGAAATACGTCACCCGCGAGCTTTACGAAACAAAGTATGCCGACGTGTTCAAGGGCGATGCGAACTGGCAGGCCGTTCAGGTTCCGCCGGGCCAGACCTATGCCTGGGACGACCAGTCGACCTATGTTCAGAACCCGCCCTATTTCGTCGGCATGGGCAAAAAGGGTACCGGCCTCAAGAACATCAAGGGCGCGCGCGTCCTCGGTCTCTTCGGCGACAAGATCACCACCGACCATATTTCTCCGGCCGGTTCGATCAAGGCTGCTTCGCCTGCCGGCGCCTATCTGACGGAACATGGCGTCGCCGTTGCTGACTTCAACCAGTACGGCACGCGTCGCGGTAACCATGAAGTGATGATGCGCGGCACCTTCGCCAATATCCGCATCCGCAACCACATGCTCGGCCCGAACGGCAAGGAAGGTGGCTACACCATCCATTATCCGTCCAAGGAAGAGATGTCGATCTATGACGCGGCCATGAAATACAAGGCGGAAGGCGTCCCGCTCGTCATCTTCGCCGGTGTCGAATATGGTAACGGTTCGTCCCGCGACTGGGCGGCGAAGGGCACCAACCTGCTTGGCGTCAAGGCTGTCATTGCGCAGTCTTTCGAACGTATCCACCGGTCGAACCTCGTTGGCATGGGCGTCGTTCCCTTTGTCTTCGAAGAAGGCACGACCTGGGCGAGCCTCGATCTCAAGGGTGACGAAACCGTCGAGATCGACGGCCTCGAAGGTGAAATCAGGCCGCGTGAAAAGAAGATCGCCAAGATCACCTATAGCGACGGTTCAGTGAAGGAAGTTCCGCTTCTTTGCCGCATCGATACGCTGGACGAAGTGATCTACATGAACAACGGCGGCATTTTGCAGACCGTTCTTCGCGATCTGGCCGCATAAAGCTTCAACAATCGAAGACGCCGGCAGAAATCCCGGCGTCTTTGCATTTCATGGTCTCTTTTTTTGTGATTGTCGCTCACCCCTTCGTGACTTTCTATTGAAGGGCAATAGACGTTATTTTCCGGTTTGCATCCCGGCAGGATTGATCGCATCAATTCGTCTGGATCTCTTCCGGACAAAGGTTTTTGTAATGCCGCTGAAATTCCCCCTGTCGATATGTCTTCTCGGCACGTTCCTCGTCACCTCCGCGCAGGCGCAGGAGGCCGTGAAGGGCGTCGTCGAATTGTTCACGTCGCAGGGATGCTCATCCTGCCCGCCGGCCGATGAAGCCCTGCGCAAGATGATCCAGAAGGGCGACGTCGTCGGTCTTTCCTACCATGTCGATTACTGGAACTATCTCGGCTGGACGGATTCGCTGGCGTCTAAGGAAAATACCGACCGGCAATATGGTTATATGCGCGCGCTCGGCCGCAACGGGGTCTATACGCCGCAGGCCATTCTGAACGGACGCGACCACGTCAAGGGTGCCGATGTTCGCGGCATCTATGACAGGCTGGATGCGTTCAAGCGCGAGGGCAAGGGACTGAACGTGCCGGTCTCGTCGAAATTTGCCGGTGATGAGGTGGAGATCGATATTGGCGCCGGCAGCGGCAAGGCCGATGTCGTCGTCGCTTATTTCACGCGAGAGCAGACCGTGGATGTGCAGAAGGGCGAAAACCAGGGGAAAAAAATGTCCTACTGGCACAGCGTCTATGATGTGCAGACAGTCGGCATGTGGGATGGTTCGCCGATGACGGTGAAGCTTCCGGCGAGCGTGGTGGCCAAGGTGAAAAAGGGCGGCTGCGCCGTGCTGTTGCAGACGGCCAATGCCGGTGGCGATCCTGCGGCAATTGTCGGCGCAAGTATCCTGCTTGGAAATGAAAACCCCTGATCGCCTGTCGGGCGATGGAAGATCCGGTCCGGGCATTGGGGGCTGGGGGTAAAGGGTCAATGCACCGGACCGGGTCATCTTGGTGCCTAGGCATCAATTGACAATAGGACTATTCCACCCAATTCGGGCCATGGTTTGACCGAAATACGGCAGCCCATGCGAAAATGGCTGCCTAAATGGTTACCATTTTTAACCCCTGCCTTTGCCGTTGGCAGCGCTCGTCGGAGAATCGGCGGGCGCAATTCTGCGCTGACGTCTTCCGGTTACTCTGCGCATCGAACGCTTGTCGAACCTTTCCCGGAATTCCCTGCCCTATCCGCCATGCCGGTGCAAAGACTTGCAATTTCGCCCTCTCAGGCTCACACTGCATGGATGATTTGGGTGGAATCGGAGGTATTGGATGACCGATCAACCGGATGTGCAGCAGGTGCAGACCGCTTCACGTGACAATTCCACCGTTATCGATCTCCGCGAATATAAAAAGAACAAGGACCCTTTGCCGGTCACCTTTCACCGCCGCGAGCTGGATGCGATCCTGCGCATCTATGGCCGCATGGTGGGAGAGGGTGAATGGCGTGACTACGCCATCGATCACCTCAAGGAAAAGGCGGTATTTTCCGTCTTCAAGCGTTCAGGTGAAATGCCGCTTTTCAGGATCGAGAAAAACCCCAAGCTGGCTGCGAAACAGGGCGCCTACTGCGTGGTGAACACGGATGGCCGCATTCTCAAGCGAGGGCATGAGTTGCCGCAGGTTCTGAAGGTCTTCGACAAGGTTTTGAAGCTCATCGAGTGAGCTTTCGCAAAAGCGGACTGCCCGCCTCTGGCGGATAGGGCTAAAGAATCTTTCCAAATAAAAAGGCGGCCGAAGGGCCGCCTTTCGTATGTCTGCAATCGAACTCTTGACCTTAGTCGTCGCGGTTTCCGAGGAACTGCAGGAGGAAGGTGAAGAGGTTGATGAAGTCGAGGTAGAGCGTCAGTGCGCCCATGATGGCCTTACGGCCAGCGACGGCAACATCGTCAGCATCGAAATACATTTCCTTGATCTTCTGGGTGTCGTAGGCGGTCAGGCCTGCGAAGATCAGCACGCCAATCGCGGAAATCGCGAACTGCAGCGCGGAGGATGCAAGGAAGATGTTGACGATCGAAGCGATGATCAGACCGAACAGGCCCATGATCAAGAACGAACCCATGCCAGACAGGTCTTTCTTGGTCGTGTAACCGTAAAGCGAGAGCGCACCGAACGAGGCCGCGGTCACGAAGAAGGTCTGCACGATGCTCTGGCCGGTGTAGACCAGGAAGATCGACGAGAGCGAAACACCCATCAGCGCGGCATAAACCCAGAACGTCGCCTGCGCAGCAGAAACGCTCATGTTCTGGATGCGGAAGCTAAGGAAGAAGACCAGTGCCAGCGGAGCGAGCATCACGACCCAGCGCAGCGGCGACGCGAAAAGCAGCTGGGCGAAAGCCGGGTTGGAAGCGGCAAGCGTATAGGTGCCGAACGCTGCAACGCCGGTGATGACCAGAGCCAGCGCCATCAGGTTATAAACCTTGAGCATATAGGCGCGAAGACCTTCATCGATCATCGCACCAGACTGTGCACGCGTCTGCGCCATGCGATTCTGGTAGTTATTGAAGTCAGCCATTGTTTCCTCTTTTGAGCTCCGTGATTGCTACGGTGTCGGGATACCTCCCGGGCGCCGCTGCGGAGCTTCAGCAAGCCTGATCAAGAATATGATGGCAGAACGCGTTCTATACAAGGCCTTTTCCAGCTGAAAAGACACCATATGCGCGAAAAGCGCTCACGTTTTGGCGATCATTACAAAGAATTAATCGTTAAAGTTAAGCGGTGCACAACCGACGATCATTCACCTGCCTGCCGGAGAACCGGAGCTGCCTTCTGCCCGAGAATCCGCCATGTGCCGATGAGGCCGATGCCCACCGTCATGACGAGGGCGACGACGAGCGTTCCGATCGCCACATCCGGCAGGAAGCTGGAGGGCAGCTTCATGATGCGGGCGATCACGAACCATGCGGAGACGCCGCCGGCGAAAAGTGCGAAGACGGCGGTGGCGAGGCCGAGCATCATATATTCGTAGGAGAAGGCGCGGATGAGCAGGTTTCGTGTGCCGCCCAGCGTTTTCAGGATGACCGCGTCATGGGTGCGGGCGCGGTTTCCGGCGGCAAGAGCGCCGGCGAGAACCAGGACGGAGGCGATGAGGGCGACGGCTGCGGCGGCGCGAATGGCGGTGGCAAGCTGGCCGACAAGCCGGTTAACGACGTCGAGCGCATCCTTCACGCGCACGCTGGTGATCGTCGGAAAGGCGTTGGTTACAGCGCGCAATATGCGGCCTTCGTCGGCGGCGGTTGCGGAGGGGTCGGCGAGTGTCGCCAGCCACGCATGCGGCGCGCCGCGGAAGGTGTTTGGCGAAAACACCATGACGAAATTGATTGACAGGGATTCCCATTCGACATTGCGCAGATTGGCGATCCTTGCCGTTATGCTGCGGCCGAGCACGTTGACGGTCACCGTGTCGCCAATCTTGAGACCCAGTTCCCCGGCTTCCTCGGCCGCGAAGGAGACCAGCGGCTCGCCGCTATAGTCCGGTCCCCACCAGCTTCCTTCTGTGAGAGTCGCGTTTTCGGGAATATCCTGCGAATAGGTGATACCCCGGTCGCCGCGCAGCACCCAGCGTCCGGCTGGAGGCACCTCCATTTTCGTGACATCCTCGCCGTTGAGCGCCAGGATGCGGCCGCGCAGCATCGGCACTTCGGTCAGCGCGCCTTCCGGCGCTTCCCGCTTCAGAAGATCGCGGAAGCCCTGAAGTTCGCTGCCCTGAATATCCACGAAGAAGAAATTCGGTGCGCGGTCCGGCAGGCTGTCCGTCAGTTCGCGGCGCAGATTGCCGTCTATCAGCGTGAGCGTCACGAGCAGGGTCAGGCCGAGGCCGAGCGAAAGGACGACAGACGGGGTGAGCGCGCCCGGCCGGTGAATATTGCCGATCGCCAGCCTGAGCGCAGCCGAATGAACGCGCGGACTACGCTTGGCGATAGCCTTCACGCCGGAGGCAACGAGCCTCAGCACCACGAAGGCAAAAGCGATGGCGGCAAGGAAGACCGAGGCGATGAAGCGGTCTTCCGCCGAAAGGATGGCCAGCGCGGCGAGCGCTGCCAGCAGCAGGCCGGTTGCGGCCAGATAGGGCCAGGATGGCCAGCTTCCCTCCTCGAAACCCTGTTCGCGGAAAAGCGCCGTTGCCGGCACTTCGCGCGCCTGGCCAAGCGGCACGATGGCGAAAGCGAGCGTTGTCAGGAGGCCGAACAGGGCGGCGAGACCGAGTGCGCCGGGATAGAAGGCAAGCTCCTCCGGCACGGGCAACACGCCCTCCAGAAACCGCATGGCGATGAGAGGCGCGATGGCGCCGACCACGAGGCCGATGACAATGCCAACGGCGGCAATGAAGGCGATCTGGAAAAGATAGGTCATGGTGACCACCGAGGCCGGTGCGCCTAAGCATTTCAACGAGGCGATGGTGGTGCGCTTGGAATCCAGAAACGCGCGAACGGCATTGGCAACGCCGACACCGCCGACGATGAGGGCGGTGAGGCCCACCAGCGTCAGGAATTGCGAGAAGCGATTGACGTTTTCGGTGAGCGATGGGGCCGCCCGGTCACTGGTGCGGATGGACCAGCCGGCATCGGGAAAGGCCTTGTTGGCCGAATCGGTCATCGTTGACCGTGCCGAAGGATCGTTCAGCCTGATCTTGTAGGCATGCTCGACCAGACTGCCGTTCTGAACGAGACCCGAGGCGAAAAGGGCGTCGCGGCTGACCATCAGTCGTGGAGCAAAACCGAAACCGTCGGAGAGAGCATCCGGCTCGTCGACCACCGTGCCGGTCAGTTTCAGCTTGACATTGCCGAGCAGGATTTCATCGCCGACCTTGGTGCCGAGCCGTTCCAGCAGAAGCGGCGCGGCAATGGCGCCGTAGGTGTCGACGTTCCCGGCCAGAAGCTCATTCAGCGGTCGGTTCGGCTCGGCAACGAAGGTGCCATAGAGCGGGTAAGCGCCATCGATAGCCTTCACTTCCGTCAGGGTCTGTTCGGACCCGTCGGCGAGGCGCGCCATGGAGCGCAGCCCGGTGGAAACCGCGACGGTTCCGAGGCTGTCGAGATAGGCCCGCTCTTCCTGTGTCGCTTCCCTGTTGCGCAGTTCGAAACGCACATCGCCCGCCAATATGGACTGACCTTCCGTGGCGATGGCGCTGGTCACCGCGCGCGAGACGGAATTGACGGCGGCGATGGCGCCGGTTCCAAGCGCGATGCAGGCGAGGAAAATGTAAAAGCCGCGTAACCCACCGCGAATTTCGCGCCGGGCGAGCCTTGCGGCGTTTCTGATATTGGCAAGAGACGGGATAATTGATCCGCTCATGCCGACACCGCCCGCGCCATATGGCAGGTGGCGCTGTCGCCCTCTATCTCGCCGGAGCGGACCTTGATCTGGCGCGAGCACCGGGCGGCAAGCGACGGATCGTGGGTGACGAGGATCATCGTCATGCCGCGTTCGGCCTGTTTGGCAAACAGGAGATCGGCGATCTGTTTCCCCGTATCGGTATCGAGATTGCCTGTCGGTTCGTCGGCGATCAGCACGGCCGGTGAGGGGGCAAGCGCGCGGGCGATGGCGACACGCTGCTGCTCGCCGCCGGAGAGCTGGCCGGGATAGTGGTTGAGACGTTCGCCGAGACCGACGGCGACGAGCTCGCGTCTGGCGATCTCGAAGGGGTTGGGTGTGTTTGCCAGTTCGAGTGGGACCGCAACGTTTTCCAGCGCTGTCATATTGGCGATGAGATGGAAGGACTGGAAAACAATGCCGATGTTGCGGCCACGAAAATCCGCCAGCGCGTCCTCGCCGAGCTTGTGCAGTTCCGTATCCGCGATGATGATTTCACCGCTATCGAGCCTCTCGAGACCGGCAAGCACCATCAGAAGCGTCGACTTTCCCGATCCGGAGGGGCCGACGATACCAACCGCCTCGCTCTCTCCGATTGAAAGATCGATGTTCTTGAGAACGTGAACGGAGGCGGCGGCATTGCCGAGCGTGAGGTCAGCTTTCTTCAGCTCTATGATGCTTTTCGTCACAATTCTCGTTCCTATATAGGGTGATGAAAACGGTCTGGCGGTCGATGCGGTCGGTATTTCAGACAATGGGAACCAAGTTAGGAAAGCCGTGATGAGATTTAAAGCTGCCCTGTTTCACTTCATCGTCATTTTTGCCGCCGCCTTTTCCGCAACTGTTGTCATGGCTCAGGAGCGGACATTGCAGCTGGTCGGACTCGGCGACAGCCTGATGGCCGGCTATCAGCTCCCCCCCAATGACAGCTACACCGCACAGCTTGAGGCTGCATTAAAGGGCAAGGGCGTCAACGTCGCCATCGCCAATGCCGGTGTGTCCGGCGATACCTCTTCCGGTGGTCTGGCGCGGGCGGACTGGTCGGTTCCCGACGGTACGGACGGGGTCATCCTGGAACTCGGCGCCAATGATGCGCTGCGTGGAATCCCCCCCGAACAGACCGAAAAGAACCTCGACACCATCATTTCCGGTTTTCAGAAGCGCAACATAGCCGTGTTGCTGGTCGGCATTATGGCGCCGCCGAATATGGGCGATGATTATGCCAGGCGCTTTAATCCGATCTTTCCGAAGCTCGCCGAAAAATACAACCTGCCGCTTTATCCCTTCTTTCTGGACGGCGTGGTGACGGATGATGCGCTGAAGCTGGACGACAAGATGCACCCCAATACGAAGGGTGTGGCGATGATGGTCGAAAAATCTTTGCCGGCTGTTGAAAGCTTCATCACGACAATCGGTGCGCAAAAAAAATAAGCACTTGCGCCCGCCTGCATTGCGTGATTCGCTATGCTTGTTCTGCCAAGAGATTCGGGGAGCTCGCCATGCCGAGACTGTTTACCGCCCTCGAAATTCCGCGCAATGCGGCTATGAGCCTCTCATTGTTGCGCGGTGGTCTGCCGGGAGCCCGGTGGATCGATGTGGAGAATTATCACATAACCCTGCGTTTTATCGGTGACATCGACGGGCGGACCGCCGATGAGGTGGTGGACAGGCTGGACCGGATCGAAAGGCCGGAATTCCAGCTCAGTCTCACCGGTATGGGGTCCTTCGGTTCCAAGAAACCGCATTCCATCTGGGCCGGGGTTTCTCCCTCGCCGGAAATGCATGCGCTTCAGGCGGAAATCGAGCGGATCTGCCAGAGGATCGGTCTCCCGCCCGATCCGCGCAAGTTCATGCCGCATGTCACGCTGGCGCGGTTGCGCTCCTACCGCGTGGACGACGTGGTGCAGTATCTTTCCGGACGCGGCAACTTCCGCACCTCGCCCTTCACGGTCGGCCGTTTCGTGCTGATGTCGTCGAAGGAATCGGTGGGCGGCGGACCCTATATCGTTGAAGAGGCGTTTCCGCTTCACGAGGCGCGGTCCAGCTCCATTTTTTCGAGCAACGATCTGCATCCTGCCAAGAGCATGTTGTAGACCTTGAGGAACCCGTCCTCGGCCCCGTAATAGGGGTCGGGGACGTTCTCGCGACGGCCAGTGGCATAGTCCATGAAGAGATGGATCTTGTGCCGCTGTCTTTCCGGGCTTGATTGCAGCAGGTTCGCCAGATTGTTTTCGTCCATGGCGAGTATCAGGTCGAAGGCCTCGAAATCCGCAGGGGTGACCTGTCTCGCCCGCTGCCTGGAAATATCGACGCCATGCCGTCGCGCCATGGCAATGGATCGCGGATCGGGTGCGTCACCCGCGTGCCAGCCGCCGGTGCCGGCGGAATCGATGGTAAGCTGATCAGACATGGCCGCGCCGTCGGCAAGGTGTCTCAAAACCCCTTCGGCCAGCGGTGAACGGCAGATATTGCCCATGCAGACAAAAAGAATAGCTGTATGTTTCATGGAATATGCGTCGATCCGGTCGTTGAAGCGTTAATGGGTCTCAAGCGGAGGCAAGTTAATGAAATATCCCAGACTCGAGCCGGACGCCATCCGGCAGGCCCTGTCGAAACTCGAGGGCTGGTCCCTGCGCGAGGACGGCGCGGCTATCGTTCGGTCCTTCAAGTTTTCAAGTTTTGCGGAAGCCTTCGGTTTCATGGCCGAATCCGCACTTGTCGCGGAAAGGCTCAATCACCATCCCGAATGGTCCAATGTCTATTCGCGGGTCAAGGTCTGCCTTACCACCCATGATTCGCAGGGTGTGACGGAGCGGGATTTTCTTCTGGCCGAGGCCATGCAAAAGGCGGCTGCGGGCCGAAGCAATTGAACGGCGGACCTTAAATCCCATATAATAGCCGTGACCGGAGGACCGTCGATCATGGATGATGTGAAAATCGGTGAAATTCTTCTGCCGGGTGAAACCGACAGGCAGCATGAGCGCGAGACTGTGGTGCGGGCGAAATTCTGGCCCAAGCTGAAGCGCGTGATGTCGAAGGTGCCTTTCGCACGCGATGCGGCGGCTGCCTATTATTGCGCGATCGACCGCGATACGCCGCTGCGCGCCAAGGGTATCATTCTGGCGGCGCTCGCCTATTTCATCATGCCGATGGATGCCGTGCCGGATGTGCTGGCCGTTATCGGATTCACCGACGATATTGCCGTCATCACGGCGGCGCTCGCCATGATCCGCGCCCACATCAAGATGGAGCATTACGAGGCGGCTGACGCCATGCTGAAACGGCAGCAGGAAGCCGGGTAACGCCTCTGTGATCTGGCTGTTCGGGTGAGCCCGACGGGCGACAAATTCTTGCCTGAATTTATGTGTCATACACACGGAGGAAGGGTGTTTCGCGCCCTTCTCCTCAGGGCGTCGGGAGTCGCCAATCTGTAACACCGCAAGACGTTTCCGGCATTTTATGCGTGTTGTTGACGGTTTGGTAACCGCTTCCCGACCACAATGAGAAAAGACGATCCGCACCTGAACGTGGCCGATCCAGAAAATGGAGCCCGCCGCTGCTTCGGGCTAATGGAAGACAATAACCCGGCAGGAAATTCTATGTTTGTAAGAAGTGTAGCAACCGCAGCGGCCATTTTGCTGACCAGCGTCGGCGTAGCATCTGCACAGTCGCCCACGCGCATCCAGCAGTTCAATGCGTGGGGTGCCTATTCGTACAAATCGGGCAACAGCACCGTCTGCTACGTTCTTTCCATTCCGACCGCCAAGGAACCGGCAAGCGTCGATCACGGCGATATCTTCTTCATCGTCTCGCAGCGTCCCGGCCAGAACATTTCCTATGAGCCGCAGGCCATGGTGGGTTATCCGCTGAAGCAGGGTTCCAAGGTCAATGTGACGATCGACAACAAGAACTTTGTCATGTTCACCAAGGACAAGGCAGCCTGGGTTGAAAACGCTGCTGAAGAACCGGCACTCGTCGCCGCCATGAAGGGCGGCAAGTCGATGACCGTCAAGGCAGTTTCCGGCCGGGGCACGGCGACCTCCTATTCCTATTCGCTGTCGGGTATTTCGGCGGCTCTCAAGCAGATCGAGAGCTGCAAGTAACCCTGACGCTTTATCGCATTCGACAATGGCCGGTCATTGACCGGCCATTTGCGTTTTTGCTTGTTTGATGCTAAAGGCGCGGCAACATTGACAGGCGGATGCGCGAAAAGTGCTCCGCCTTTGATTTTCTCGACATGCAGACGATTTTCCGCCTATCCGACAGGCTGGTCGTGCGATGCATGGAATGGTGGGATAGCGTGATGTCCGTAATGCAAGCCCCTGCCGGCCTGGCAGTCAAAACCCCGCTGATCGCCAATAGCGATCTGATGTCCGGCAAGCCGTCGCTGATTGGCCTGACGCGTGAGGACATGGGCGAGGCGCTGGCCGAGATCGGCGTGCCGCAGAAGCAGGTGAAGATGCGCGTCAGCCAGTTGTGGAACTGGCTTTATGTGCGCGGCGTCTCCGATTTCGACAACATGACCAATGTCGCCAAGGAGCTTCGCGAGAAGCTGAAGGCGGCCTTCACCATCGCCCGCCCGGAAATCGTCGAGGAGCAGATCTCCAATGACGGTACCCGCAAATGGCTGATGCGGTTCCCGCCGCGCGGTGCGGGACGTCCGGTCGAAATCGAGACGGTCTATATTCCCGAAGAGGGTCGCGGTACGCTGTGCATTTCGAGCCAGGTGGGCTGTTCGTTGACCTGTTCCTTCTGTCACACCGGCACCCAGCGCCTCGTGCGCAACCTGACGGCTGAGGAAATCCTCTCCCAGCTTCTGCTGGCCCGTGATCGGCTCGGCGATTTCCCTGATGGTTCGACGCCGGTAGGCGCTTATGTGCCGAGTGAAGGCCGCAAGGTCTCCAACATCGTGATGATGGGCATGGGCGAGCCGCTTTATAATTTCGAGCATGTGAAGACCGCGCTTCTGATTGCCACCGATGGCGATGGCCTGTCGCTCTCCAAGCGTCGCGTCACGCTCTCCACCTCGGGCGTTGTGCCGGAAATCTTCCGCACCGGCGATGAGATCGGCGTGATGCTGGCGATTTCGCTGCATGCGGTGCGCGACGAGCTGCGCGACATGCTGGTGCCGATCAACAAGAAATATCCGCTGAAGGAACTGATCGACGCCTGCCGCAAATATCCGGGCCTTTCCAATGCCCGCCGCATCACCTTCGAATATGTGATGCTGAAGGATGTGAATGACAGTCTGGAAGACGCCAAGATGCTGGTGCAGCTTCTGAAGGGCGTTCCGGCCAAGATCAACCTCATTCCGTTCAACCCATGGCCGGGCACGAACTATCAGTGCTCGGACTGGGCGCAGATCGAGAAGTTCGCCGATTTCATCAATCAGGCGGGTTATGCTTCGCCGATCCGCACGCCGCGCGGTCGCGATATTCTCGCTGCCTGCGGCCAGCTGAAGTCGGAATCCGAGCGCATGCGCAAGACCGAAAGGTTGGCTTTCGAGGCGATGATGATCGCCAACCATGGCGCGGATGACTGAATAAGCCGCAATTGCCGCCTGAAAGCTTGTTTTGCAGCGGTTCTCCGATTGATTTCGGGCTGTCTTGTTCCTAAGAAGACGAAAACAGGGAACCAACAGGAGGATATCCATGCGCGCATTCATTCTGGCTCTCGCTGCCGCGAGCGCCCTCGTTCTGCCGGCCAAGGCTGAAAACGTCACCGTCGCCGTCACCGCCATCGTTGAACATCCGGCGCTTGATGCCGCCCGTGATGGCGTCAAAGCCGCGCTTGCCGAGGCTGGTTACAAGGAAGGCGAGAACCTCAAGTTCCTTTATGAGTCCGCGCAGGGCAATCCCGGCACCGCGGCGCAGATCGCCCGCCAGTTCGTAGGCGATGCGCCCAACGTCATCGTGCCAATCTCGACGCCGTCCGCGCAGGCCGTCGTTGCCGCCACGCGCGACATTCCGGTCGTCTTCACGGCGGTTTCCGATCCGGTCGGCGCACAGCTCGTCAAGGACATGCAAAAGCCCGGCCGCAACGTGACCGGCCTTTCCGACATGCTGCCGGTTGGCGAACATCTGGCGCTCATCAAGGAAATCTCCCCGAACGCCAAGTCGATCGGCTTCATCTACAATTCGGCCGAGGCCAACTCCGTTTCGACGCTGGCCCTCTTGAAGGCCGAAGCCGAGAAGGCGGGTCTCAAGGTTGTTGAATCCGTCGCCACCAAGTCCGCAGAAGTGCAGGGCGCAACCCGCGCGCTGGTCGGCAAGGCCGATGTGATCTACGTTCCGACCGACAACACCATCGTTTCCGCTTTCGAAGCGGCTGCCAGTGTTGCTTCCGAAGCCAAGATCCCGCTTTACGCCGCCGATACGGATTCCGTCGCCCGCGGTGCGGTTGCCGCCCTCGGCTTCAACTATTTCGACGTGGGCAAGCAGACCGGTGCCGTCGTCGTCCGCATCCTCAAGGGTGAAAAGCCGGGAGATATTCCGGCAACCGTTGCTGTCGGCACTGATCTGGTGATCAACAAGAAGGCCGCCGAAAAAGCTGGCGTTACCTTCCCGGAAAGCATCACCAAGCGCGCCACCAAGGTCATCGACTGAACCGAAACCAGACTGAATAACGGGCGGCGGCAAATTCGCCGCCCGTTTTACGTGGCACGAGATGGTGCCCGTCTCCGCCTGATGGCGGCAATAACAAGGACATTACCGTGAGCCAAATCGCCTTCTGGGGTGCCGTGGAGCTGGGACTGGTCTTCGCTTTCGTGGCGATCGGCGTTTATCTCGCTTTCCGGGTGCTTGATTTTCCTGACCTGACCGTGGACGGTTCGTTTCCGCTCGGCGCCGCCGTGGCTGCCGTGCTGATCATCGCCGGTCTAAATGCCTGGGTTGCGACGGCGATTGCGATGGTGGCCGGTGCCGCCGCCGGCATCGTGACCGCGACGCTCAACGTTCGTTTCAAGATCCTCAACCTGCTTGCCTCGATCCTGACGATGATCGCGCTGTTTTCCGTCAATCTGCGCGTGATGGGAAAGCCGAATGTCGCGCTGCTCAATCAGGATACGATGATCTCGCCGTTTTACGGCCTCGGCCTGTCGGAATATCTGGTGCGGCCGCTGTTCGTCGGCGCACTGGTGCTGATCGCGGTCATCCTCGTCTGGCGTTTCCTTGAAAGCGATGCGGGCCTTGCCATGCGCGCGACGGGTGCCAATGCCCGGATGGCGCGGGCGCAGGGCGTGAAGACCGGCAACCAGATTTACCTCGGCATGGCGCTTTCGAATGCGCTGGTCGCTCTCGGCGGCGCGCTGTTTGCGCAGACCAACGGCTTTGCGGATGTGACCTCCGGTGTCGGCACCATCGTCGTCGGCCTTGCCGCCGTCATCATCGGCGAAACGCTGTTCGGCGCGCGCGGCATTCTGATCGCGCTGATCGGCTGCGTTTTCGGCTCCATCGCCTATCGTCTCGCCATCCAGCTTGCCCTGTCGAGCGATGTGCTGGGCCTCAAGGCGTCCGATCTCAATTTCGTAACGGCGGTATTGGTGGCAATCGCATTGATCCTGCCCCGACTGCGCCGCGGGGGAGCAACATCGTGATTTCCCTTTCCGATATCCAGGTTGTCTTCGGACGCGGCACGCCGCTGCAGAAGCAGGCGCTCTCCAAGATCGATCTCACCATCGAGGATGGCTCCTTCGTCACCGTCATCGGCTCCAATGGCGCTGGCAAATCGACGCTGCTCGGCGTTCTGGCGGGCGACGTCCTGCCGACGGCGGGCAAGGTGATGATCGGCGGCGCCGATGTTACCCGCAAACCGACCGCCAGCCGGGCTGGGCGAGTGGCGCGCGTGTTTCAGGACCCGCTGGCGGGCAGCTGCGGCGCGCTCACCATTGAGGAAAATCTGGCGCTCGCAGCGTCGCGGGGCGAGCGTCGCGGCCTTCTGCCGGCGCTTGGGCGCGGCCGCCGGGATTTCTTCAAGGAGCGCATTGCCTCGCTCAATCTCGGGCTGGAAAATCGCTTGAAGGACCGCATGGACCTTCTGTCCGGCGGTCAGAGGCAGGCGGTCTCGCTCGTCATGGCGACACTGTCCGGCTCGGATGTGCTGCTGCTCGATGAGCATACGGCTGCTCTCGATCCCGGCATGGCCGAATTCGTGATGGAGCTGACCCGCAAGGTCGTGGCTGAGCGCAAGCTGACGACGCTGATGGTCACCCATTCCATGCGTCAGGCGCTGGATTATGGCACGCGTACAATCATGCTGCATGCCGGTGAGATCGTGCTCGACGTCTCCGGTGACAGCCGCAAGGATCTCGAGGTCGAGGACCTGATCGACATGTTCCGCAAGATACGCGGCCAGAAGCTCGACGATGATGAGCTGCTGATCGGTTGATTGTAAAAAGGCGCCGTAAGGCGCCTTTTTTAATTTGCCGTCAGCGCGCCTGCGTGAAGAAAATCTTGACGGCAAAAAGCGAAAAGACGCCGGCGATCGTATAATCCAGTCCGCGCAGAATTTTCCGGTTGCGTTGCAGCCAGGCTGAAAGAACATCTGCGGCGATCACGATGCCGATGCCAATCGGCAGCGCGACGATGATCGACCAGATGCCGAGGAAGATCAGCTTGCCGGTTACATGCGGGTCGGATGCGCTGACGAATTGTGGCAGAAAGGTCATGAAAAAGATGATGATCTTCGGGTTCAGCAAGTTCACCCAGATGCCGTTTAACAGCGCTGATTTCAGCGAGGACTGCGCTTTTTCGCCGGTGCTTTTCACCATCACGAAATCCGAGCCCTTGCGGATCGCCTGAATGGCGAGCCAGACGAGATACGCGGCCCCGCCGGTCTTCAGGATCATGAAAGCCGTCGGCGAAGCGACGATGAGGGCGGCGACGCCGAAGGCGACGAGCATCGTATGCACGGTAATACCGATATTGGTTCCCAGAAGCGTCATGAAACCCGCCGTCCGGCCCTCGCGCAGGGAGCGGCTGATCCACAGCGTCATGTCAGGCCCCGGCGTCACCGCCAGAAGCAGAATGGCGATGGTGAAGGCGATCAATGTTGGCAGGCCTGGAACGAAATCCATCGCGGCACCCGTAAAATCTGGAGGTTGCCGTGCTTAACGCGATTTCGCGCTTCTGCCAATGTTTTTGAGCGCCAATGCATCGGCGCGAAAAGCCGCCGCAACGGTCACATCGCGGCGGCCCGGAACATTCAGTTTTTCAGGAAGCTGGTGAAGGCGGCGGAGTATTCCGTGTGCCAGCGTGACAGCGGCGGGCGGTTCTGGACGATGTCATAGGCCGCCCAGAGAATGCGTTTTTCATCCGTCGGGCGGTCCACCTCGCCATCCGGGCAGAGAATGTAGAAATCACCGCGGCCGATGCTTTCGACCATGAAGTCGACGGTCTGTTCGCCGGTCCATGCGCCCTCCGGCTTTTCCGTTCTGCCATGGGCGGTGAGGCCGGTGAAGACATAACCGGGGATCAGCAGATGGGCGGAAACCGAGCCGTTCGGAATATTGCGCAATTCGTGCTGAAGCGCTTCCGTGAAGGTTTTGACGCCGGATTTCGAGACATTGTAGGCGGGATCGCCGGGAGGCGTGGTGATGCCCTGTTTCGAGCCAGTATTGATGATGAGCGCCGGCTCGCCATGGGCGATCATGCCCTGGCCGAAAACGCGGCTGCCGTTCACGACGCCCATCAGATTGACGTTGATGATTTTTTCCCAATTGGCCTGTGGGCCGAAAATGGCGCTGCCGGGCTGAATGCCGGCGTTGTTCATCAGGACGTGGACGCGTCCGAAACGCTGGATCACGGCGCGCTCCAGCGCCTCCAGTTCATCGAGTTTGGATATGTCGGTCGGGATGGCGACGATCTGCGCTTCGCCGTCCTTTGCGACGGCCAGGATATCCGCATGGGCTGCGGCAAGCCTGTCGCCGTCGAGATCGACGAGCACGACACTCATGCCGAAACCGGCGAATTTGCGGGCGGCGGCAAGTCCGATGCCGGATGCCGCACCGGTGATGACAGCGACATTATCTTCCTTGAATGCGGGGTGGATGGTCGTCATAGGTTTCTCCTTCGCGTCGTTTCGGCTGTTTCCAGCGGTTTGCAACGTTGCCTGAACCTGAGTGGCTTCATTCACGGTCTTCAAGTCGATCGCGCCGCTTATGATAAAGCGCGAATTTTCATAATGCATGTGACAATTGCTTCGTTCCCATCGATGCGCCCGGTGATCGCCCACTGTCGTACCCGCCCATCAATTGTTTTGTCGCTTATCTCACGGAAAAGCGCTTCACACATTTCGGGTTGCACTGTAAAAGTGCCGAAATCCCAAGGAAATGGCGGTGTCCCAATGCCGTCATCATGCAGATGGACATCACTATGGCACTTCCGAAAGACGTTAAGAAAGTCGTTCTCGCCTATTCCGGCGGTCTCGACACCTCGATCATCCTGAAATGGCTTCAGACGGAACTCGGCGCGGAGGTCGTGACCTTCACCGCCGATCTCGGCCAGGGCGAAGAACTTGAGCCGGCGCGCAAGAAGGCCGAGATGCTGGGCATCAAGGAAATCTTCATCGAGGACGTCCGCGAAGAGTTCGTGCGTGATTTCGTGTTCCCGATGTTCCGCGCCAACGCCGTTTATGAAGGCGTCTATCTGCTCGGCACCTCCATTGCCCGTCCGCTGATTTCCAAGCACCTGATCGAAATCGCCAAGAAGACCGGCGCCGACGCCATCGCCCATGGCGCCACCGGCAAGGGCAACGACCAGGTCCGTTTCGAGCTTTCGGCCTATGCGCTGAACCCGGATATCAAGATTATCGCTCCCTGGCGCGACTGGACGTTCAAGAGCCGTACCGACCTCTTGAACTTCGCCGAACAGCACCAGATTCCGGTTGCCAAGGACAAGAAGGGCGAGGCGCCTTTCTCGGTCGACGCCAACCTGCTGCACTCCTCTTCCGAGGGCAAGGTTCTGGAAGATCCGGCGCAGGAAGCACCGGAATATGTGCATATGCGCACCATTTCCCCGGAAGCCGCGCCCGACAAGGCAACCGTCATCAAGATCGGTTTCCGCAAGGGCGATGCCTGCTCTATCAACGGCGTCGAAATGTCGCCGGCGACGCTTCTTGCGACGCTGAACAACTATGGCCGCGAAAACGGCATCGGTCGCCTCGATCTGGTCGAGAACCGCTTCGTCGGCATGAAGTCGCGCGGCGTTTACGAGACGCCCGGCGGCACCATCCTGCTTGCCGCGCATCGCGCCATCGAATCCATCACGCTTGACCGGGGTGCAGCCCACCTCAAGGACGAGCTGATGCCGCGTTACGCCGAGCTCATCTATTACGGCTTCTGGTTCTCGCCAGAGCGCGAAATGCTGCAGGCGCTGATCGACAAGAGCCAGGAACATGTGGAAGGCGAAGTGACCCTGAAGCTCTACAAGGGCAATGTCATGGTAACCGGCCGCGAGAGCGCCAAGTCGCTCTATTCCGACGCGCTGGTGACCTTCGAGGACGACCACGGCGCTTATGACCAGAAGGATGCGGCAGGCTTCATCAAGCTCAACGCGCTGCGTCTTCGTACGCTCGCAAAGCGCAATATCAGCAAGTAATTCTGCTGGAATGGACATAATGAGACCCCGCTGGCGGCGACGCCGGCGGGTTTTTTCATGTCTCTCGTCTGGAGACGATGCGGAAGCCGATATAGCTGGCGATTGCGGTGAATTCCATCACGGGGATGATGATGCCGAAGCCGGTCAACGGCGAACCGATAAGCGAGGCTGCGGCACCGCCCGCAAACCCCGACCCCATCTGAATGAACCCCATCATCGCCGATGCCGAGCCGGCAATATGTGGGAATGGGGCGAGGGCCGCCGTCACCATGGATGGCGTCAATAAGGCGATGCCGACCGTCGCCACCGCCACGGGTCCCATGATCGAAAGAAAGGATGGCGGTATCAGGAACACCGACAGCAGGATAAGGAGACCGCCTGTTCCCGAAAAACAGAGGCCGAGGACGACCGAACGGCGGTCGCCCAGCCGCGGTGCGATATAACGCAGGGCGATTGAGCCGAAGAAATAAGCGCCGGTCTGCATCAGCATGCCGATGCCGAAGGCGGTGGGTGTCATGCCGACCTTGTTGATGAGGATGAAGGTCAGCATGGTCGCCTGCGCATAAAGCGCGCCGATGGAACCGCCGAGCACCAGTGCGGCCAGAAGAAAACGCGGCTCGGTGAGCAATGTCCCATAGGCCGACAGGAGGCGGTGCGGGCGGATCAGGTTCTTGTCCGGGCTCGTCGTCTCGCGCAGGAAGACCACGACGGAAAAGATGGCGATGGCCCCGAGGCCGGCCATGAGGAAAAATACCGATTGCCACCCGAAAGCCGCAAGCGAAAGCCCGCCGATGGTCGGGCCCATGGCGGGGCCAACGGCCAGCATGATGCCAATGAGGTTCATGATGCTGGAGGCTTCTGCGCCCGTGAATTGATCGCGCACGATGGCGCGCGCCACCGTCATGCCGACGGAGGCGCCAATGCCCTGAACAAGCCGGGCGAAGAGCAGCACTTCAATTGTTGGGGCAAAGATCGCCAGCAGTCCACCGCCCAGAAAGATGGAGAGGAAGACGAGACTCGCCTTTCGCCGACCGAAGGCATCGGATGCCGGACCGGCGAGTAGCTGGGCGATGGCGAAACCGGCGAAATAAAGCGAGAGGCTGAGTTTGACGGCGGATTCAGTGGTGGAGAAAACCCGCGTCAGTTCCGGCATGGCCGGTGTGTAGATCGCCATGGAAATCGGCGCCAGCGCCGTCAGCAACGCACCGAGTATGGCCGTGCGCTTTCTGGACATGATCGTTTCTGGCGACATTGCGATCAGCAGCTCTGGCCCGGCTGTTCCGGCTGGAGATTGTTGCGAAGGGTCTGCAGGAAGCTGCGGAAAAGCGCGACTTCTTCTTCGTTCAGGCCCTGCGTGGCGTGACGGACGAGTTCATCGATTTCCTGGCGCACGGCTTCCAGCATGTCGGTGGAGTTTTTTGTCAGCACGATGCGCTTGGAGCGCCTGTCCTGCGGGTCCTGCTGGCGTTCGATGAGATCGAGAGATTGCAGCTTGTCGAGATAGGCGCAGATCGTCATCGGCTCGATGCCGAGCCGGGCGGCGATATCCGACTGTTTGCTGCCATCAACGACGGCAACCGTCAGCAATGCGCGCGCTTCGCCGGGCGTCAGGCCCAGTCCGGCTTCAGAAATTCGGCGCTCAAACGCACTGTTCAGCAGGCGTGCGCCGCTGTTCAGTAAAAATGCCAATGAGTCTTTTTCGCGTTTAGTGCCCATGCTTCGCCTTTTCGTAAGTCAGCCTTACTAAAATCCCGGCGATAATCAATGGCGCATAAATCATATTGTTGAAAATCGAGTAAAGTATGTGTCAGTTCGATTGCGTTACGGTCGGCAACATAAACGACGATTGTTACGCCAAAGCAAAGAAGATCGGACATCCCGGTCCATATCGTCGGTCAAGTCCCTTACACAGGTCACCTGCCATCGGTATCCGGCGTCTGTGCCGGCAGTTGGGGCAAAAGCAAAAATCAGGTCGCAGCCAATCTTCCTTACACCAAAGTCCGGCATTGAATTGCCGGTGGAGGCGTGCCCATATGGGCTTAAACCGGAATCGTTCAAGGAAGATGAAATGCCATCCAAGACCGCGCTTTATCCCGCACTCGTTGACTGGAACGGCCACAATGGTCTGCCGAAATTCGATGCGGTCAGGGATGAGGATTTCGCTCCGGCCTTCGATGCCGCCCTTCTGTCCCACGAACAGGAAATCGATGCTATTGCCGGCAATGCTGAGGCCCCGAGCTTCGAAAACACCGTGACCGCGCTCGAAATCGCCGGAGACGATCTTTCGCGCATTTCGGCGCTGTTCTGGAACAGGGCAGGCGCCAATACCAATGGTGTGATCCAGGCGCTGGAGCGCGAGATCGCACCGAAACTGTCGCGGCACTATTCGAAGATCGGCATGAACGAAGCGTTGTTCAAGCGCATCGATACATTGTGGGAAAAGCGCGGAACGCTTGGGCTGACGGGTGAGGAAAGCCGCGTCCTTGAGCGGCACTGGAAGGGTTTCGTGCGCTCCGGCGCCAAGCTGCCGAAGGACCGGCAGGAACGCTTGGCGGCGATCAATGAGGAGCTTGCGGGTCTCGGTGCGAAATTCGGGCAGAATGTGCTGGCGGATGAAAAGAACTGGAAGCTTCTGCTTTCCACGGAAGAGGAACTTGCCGGTATTCCCGGTTTCCTGCGCGACGCGATGGCGGGTGCGGCCCGTGAGCATGGCGCGGACGGCAAATTTGCCGTCACCCTTTCCCGTTCCATCATCGAGCCTTTCCTGACCTTTTCCGAACGCCGCGATCTGCGCGAGCAGGCCTTCAGGGCCTGGGTGGCGCGCGGCGAGAATGGCGGCGAGACCGACAATCGCGATATCGTCCACCGCACGCTCGAACTGCGCGAGGAAAAGTCAAAGCTTCTCGGTTACGCGAATTTCGCCGCCTACAAGCTTGATGACACGATGGCGAAGACGCCGGATGCCGTGAACGGCCTTTTAGGGCAGGTCTGGGAAAAGGCCGTGCGCCGTGCGGGCGAGGAAGAGGCCGAACTGGCCGCAATCATCGCCGAGGAGGGCAGGAATCACGAAGTGCTGCCCTGGGACTGGCGGCATTATGCCGAAAAGTTGCGGGCACGGAAATTCAGCTTCTCCGAGGCGGAGTTGAAGCCTTATCTCCAGCTCGAAAAGATCATCGAGGCCTGCTTCGATGTGGCCGGGCGGCTGTTCGGGATTCGGGCGGTCGAAGTCAAAGGCGTCGCCGCCTATCACCCGGATGTGCGGGTTTTCGAAATCCGCGACGAAAAGGGCGGTCTGAAGGCCATGTTCCTCGGCGATTATTTCGCCCGCCCCTCCAAGCGCTCCGGCGCGTGGATGAGCTCCTTCCAGTCGCAGCACAAGCTGCCCTTGAAGAACGGCACGGTCGGAGAAATTCCGATCATCTACAATGTCTGCAATTTCGCCAAACCAGCCGAAGGCAAACCGGCGCTGCTTTCGCTCGACGATGCCCGCACGCTTTTTCACGAATTCGGCCACGCGCTGCATGGCATGTTGTCAAATGTCACTTACCCCTCCGTTTCCGGAACGGGCGTCTCGCGCGATTTCGTCGAATTGCCGTCGCAGCTTTACGAACATTGGCTGACGGTGCCGGAAATTCTGGAAAAATACGCCCTGCATTATGACACGGGCGCGCCGATGCCGAAGGCGCTGCTGGACAAGGTTCTGGCCGCGCAGACCTTCAATGCCGGTTTCAGCACGGTGGAATTCACCTCGTCGGCGATTGTCGACATGGCGTTCCACACGCGGGAAAACGTGAGCGATCCGATGGTTGTGCAGGGTGAGGTGCTCTCCACCCTGAACATGCCGAAGTCTATCGTCATGCGGCATGCGACCCCGCATTTCCAGCACGTTTTCTCCGGCGATGGATATTCGGCAGGCTATTATTCCTACATGTGGTCGGAAGTTCTGGATGCCGATGCCTTTTCGGCCTTCGAGGAAACCGGCAATCCCTTCGATGGCGAGATGGCGCGCAAGTTGAAAGACAATATCTATTCCGTCGGCGGTTCCATCGATCCGGAAGAGGCCTATCTTGCTTTTCGCGGCAAGATGCCAAGCCCGGACGCCATGCTTTTGAAGCGTGGTCTGGCATAAGGGTCCGGTATAAAAGACTGTCATATTTCTGAGCTAGAACCTGAGTGCAGGGGGCTTATGACAAGGCCCCCCCTTTCGCATTTGCAAAAAAAAGGTTATGAGCGCGCCAAACTAAATTGGCGTTTCTCATTAATATAGCGCCCAACCTCAGAGATTTTGAACAATGGCACTTCGCAACATCGCGATCATCGCGCACGTTGACCATGGAAAAACGACGCTCGTGGACGAGCTCCTGAAGCAGTCCGGCTCGTTCCGCGACAACCAGCGTGTCGCCGAGCGCGTGATGGATAGCAACGATCTCGAAAAGGAACGTGGCATCACCATTCTCGCCAAGGCGACCTCGGTGGAGTGGAAGGGTGTCCGCATCAACATCGTCGACACCCCCGGCCACGCCGACTTCGGCGGTGAAGTCGAGCGTATCCTGTCGATGGTGGACGGTGCGATCGTTCTGGTCGATAGCTCGGAAGGCCCGATGCCGCAGACCAAGTTCGTGGTCAGCAAGGCGCTGAAGGTTGGTCTTCGCCCGATCGTCGCGATCAACAAGATTGACCGTCCAGATGGGCGTCATGAAGAAGTCATCAACGAAGTCTTCGACCTCTTTGCCAACCTCGACGCCACCGACGAGCAGCTCGACTTCCCGATCCTCTACGGTTCCGGCCGTGACGGCTGGATGAACGTCAACCCGGAAGGTCCGAAGGATCAGGGTCTTGCGCCGCTGCTCGATCTGGTTCTTGAGCACGTTCCGGAGCCCAAGGTAGAAGAGGGCCCGTTCCGCATGATCGGCACGATCCTTGAAGCCAACAACTTCCTCGGCCGCATCATCACCGGCCGCATCGCGTCCGGTTCGATCAAGCCGAACCAGGCTGTGAAGGTGCTTGGCCAGGACGGCAAGACAATTGAAACAGGCCGCATTTCCAAGATCCTCGCCTTCCGCGGTATCGAGCGCACGGCAATTGAGGAGGCCCATGCGGGTGACATCGTCGCCATCGCCGGTCTTTCCAAAGGCACCGTCGCCGACACCTTCTGTGATCCGTCGGTTACCGAGGCGATGCAGGCACAGCCGATTGACCCGCCGACCGTCACCATGTCGTTCATCGTCAACGACAGCCCGCTGGCTGGCACCGAAGGCGACAAGGTTACGAGCCGCGTTATCCGTGACCGCCTGTTCAAGGAAGCAGAAGGTAACGTTGCGCTGAAGATCGAAGAAGCCGAAGGCAAGGATTCGTTCTTCGTTTCCGGTCGTGGCGAATTGCAGCTGGCGGTTCTGATCGAAACCATGCGTCGCGAAGGCTTCGAGCTTGCCGTTTCGCGTCCGCGCGTCGTGATGCACAAGGATGAGAACGGCACCCTCTTGGAGCCGATCGAAGAAGTCGTGATCGACGTTGATGAAGAACATTCCGGCGTCGTCGTCCAGAAGATGTCCGAGCGCAAGGCTGAAATGGCCGAGCTTCGTCCTTCCGGCGGCAATCGCGTTCGTCTGAAGTTCTATGCGCCGACCCGTGGCCTGATCGGCTACCAGTCGGAGCTTTTGACCGACACGCGCGGTACGGCGATCATGAACCGTCTGTTCCACGACTATCAGCCCTTCAAGGGCCAGATTGCCGGTCGCGTGAACGGCGTTCTCTTGTCGAACGGTTCGGGTGAAGCTGTTGCTTACGCCATGTTCAACCTGGAAGATCGTGGCCCGATGATCATCGAGCCGGGTGAGAAGGTCTATGCCGGTATGATTATCGGTATTCACTCTCGCGATAACGATCTCGAAGTGAACGTGCTGAAGGGCAAGCAGCTGACCAACATCCGCGCTGCCGGCAAGGATGAAGCCGTGAAGCTGACGCCGCCGATCCGCATGACGCTCGATCGCGCGCTTTCCTGGATTCAGGACGATGAGCTGATGGAAGTGACGCCGAAGTCCATCCGTTTGCGCAAGATGTTCCTGGACGCCAACGATCGCAAGCGTTTTGAAAAGGCCAAGCTCGCTGTCTGATTGCGGCTTGTCGTTATGAATTTGAAAGAACCCGGCCTTGAGCCGGGTTTTTTTATGCGTTCGTTTTTATGTGTGCATGAGTCGAAAGGTGCTTGTGCCAAAGGTTAAGGATGCGTTAATTTTTATCGGTCGTCCACATGAATAGGCTGTGGGTAAGCTTGCCGGCGTTAACCTTTATGACTGGTAAGTTTCCGTGGCCGGGGCCAGAATCGCGTTATGAAAACGTTATCCATCGATGTTCGCCGTGCTGAACCGCATGATGCGCGCGCCATTTCCGAGGCGCACCGTCTGTCGTGGCAACAGGCCTATGCCGGCCTTATCCCGCATCGGCCGTTGACGCAGATGCTCGAGCGTCGTGGAGAAGTTTGGTGGAAAAAGGCAACCAAAGGCTCCGCAACCATGCTGGTGGTAGAGGTGGCCGGTGTGGTCGCCGGATATGCGACACTGGGCCTCAGCCGGGCACGCGGGCTGCCGCAGGACGGCGAGATATACGAACTTTATCTCCGGCCGGAATATCAGGGCATCGGGCTTGGCTCGCTGCTGTTTACGGAAGCGCGCAGACTGCTGACCTCGCTTGGCTGCAACGGCATCGTTGTCTGGTGCCTTGAAGACAGCGATGTGGCCAACCGCTTTTTCCGCTCTCACGGTGGCCGCGATATCGCCGAAGGCATGGAAGATTTCGACGGCAAGTCGCTTCGCAAGGTCGGTTTCGTCTGGAACTGACAAACAATGCCGGGTGATTTGGCCTCGGGTTCATTCTCGCGGCCGGCCATGCGCAATTGCGATAGCCTCAAATCCCGCATTCTGCCTTATCCGCTCAAAGCCATGTTGCAATGCGGCGACTTTCCCAGTATCGAAAAACCAAATCCAACCCGTCGAATGAGGGAAGCGAATGCGTATCGATGCAATTTCCGTAGGCAAGAATCCGCCGGATGACGTGAATGTCATCGTTGAAGTGCCGGTCGGTGGACACCCGATCAAGTACGAGATGGACAAGGATGCCGGTGCGCTGATCGTCGATCGCTTCCTCTACACGCCTATGACCTATCCGGGTAACTATGGTTTCGTGCCGCACACCCTGTCTGACGATGGCGACCCGATCGACGTTCTCATCTGCAACACCCGTCCGCTGGTTCCGGGCTGCGTCATCAATGTCCGCCCCATCGGCGTGATGATCATGGAAGATGACGGCGGCAAGGACGAGAAGATCCTCGCCGTGCCGGTTCCGAAGCTGACGCGCCGTTACGACAAGGTCCACAATTACACCGACCTGCCGGAAATCACGCTGAAGCAGATCGAGCACTTCTTCGAGCACTACAAGGATCTGGAGCCCGGCAAGTGGGTGAAGATGGGCGGCTGGCAGGATGTCGACGTCGCCAAGAAGCTGATCGTCGAAGCCATCGAGCGCTACAAGGCGCAGGGCTGATCTAAAGCATGTCTCCCAAAAGTGTGCAGCGGTTTTGGGACCTAGACATGCTTAAAAACAAAGATTTAAAGCGCGTCGCATGAATCAGATTAGACGCGATGCGCTTTAGTTTTCGAGCTTTTTGAATAGCTCTTCGAAATCCTCCGGGTCGGTGTCGATGCGGAGGATTTTTTTACGCGCCGTTTCGCCTGAAACGAAGCTGATGGAGGATTTCGGCCGGCCGAGTTTTTTCGCCAGCAAAACAATCAGGGCTCTGTTGGCCTTGCCGCCTTCCGGCACGGCGCTGACGCGGGCCTTCAGATGCGCGTTTCCCTCCGCATCCTTTTCCACGCCGTCGACGGCGTTCCGCCCGCCATTCGGTGTGAGGCGGACGGTCAGGCGGACATGGTCGCTATGCTTCTGCCAGCAGGTGCTCAAGCGACCATCGGGTAAAGCGTGTTCCACATGAAGGAGCGGATGAAGAAGATGATCAGGAGAACGATGATCGGCGAAATGTCGATGCCGCCGAGATTGGGCAGAATGCGGCGGATGGGGCGCAGAACCGGTTCCGTGACATTGAACAGAAAGCTGCCGATGGCGTTCACGAACTGGTTGCGGGAATTGATGACGTTGAAGGCGTAAAGCCAGGAAAAAATAGCGCTGGCGATCAGCACCCACGTATAGAGGTTCAAGGCCAGATCGATGGTCTGAAACAGGGCAAGCATCAATATCTCCGTATCTTGGTTGCAAGACATTTAGACATTGAACCGTGAACCGGCAAGTGTTGCGCCAGATCGTAATGATCTTTGGTCTGAGCGACCGGCGATCATCACAATCTGGCTCGTGCCTTTGCAGCGGGATTTCAGACGAAAACCGCTCACACTTTTCGTCATCCCGTCAGTGAGGGCTGGCGATTCCTGTGATATCGCTCTATTGCAAAGCTCTCATATTGTCTCGCGAGCACCCAGCCGATGTCCCTCCCTTCCGCCGAAAACCGTTTCGGTGCATTCCGGCACAGTTCCTATCGCCGCTTTTTCAGCGCCCGGTTTTTTTCGGCCTTCGCCATCCAGATCGTCAGCGTCTCGGTCGGCTGGCAGATGTATGAGGTGACCGGCAACGCCTTTTATCTCGGCCTGATCGGTCTTTTCCAGTTTCTGCCGTCGCTGCTTCTGATCCTCGTCACCGGAACGGTCGCCGACCGGCACAATCGTCGGCGCATCATGTCCATATGCCTGCTGATTGCGGCGCTGTGCGCTGCCGCTCTTCTGGGTCTTACGCTGACGCACAGCTTTTCCCCCTGGCCGGTCTTCGCCATTCTTGTCGTCTTCGGCATAGAGCGCGCCTTCATGGGGCCGGCGGTTCAGTCGCTGGCGCCCAATCTCGTGCCGGTAGAGGATTTGCCGAACGCCATCGCCTGGAATTCCTCTTCGTGGCAGATGGCGTCCATTCTCGGTCCCGTCGCCGGCGGCCTGCTTTATGGCCTCGGTGCTTCCGTCGCCTATAGTGTGGCATTCGTGCTCTTCATCGTATCGGCGGCGCTTGCGGTGACGATCCGCAAGCCGGAACAACGCGGCCCGGCAAAAGCCATCAGTCTCGAAACCATGCTCGCCGGGTTCAAATTCATCGCGCAGGAAAAAATCGTTCTCGGTGCGATCTCGCTCGATCTTTTCGCGGTGCTGCTGGGCGGCGCGGTGGCGCTGATGCCGATTTTTGCCAAGGAAGTGCTGACGCTCGGGCCATGGGGCCTCGGGCTTCTGCGGGCAGCACCCGGCATCGGGGCCATCACCGTTGCGGTCATTCTGGCCTTCAAGCCCATTCGTCACCACGCCGGTCTGCTGATGTTTACCGGCGTCGGCCTCTTCGGCATCTCCACCGTGGTCTTCGGGCTTTCGCAAACCGCGTGGCTGTCCATCGCCGCGCTGGTGGTCATGGGCGCATCCGACATGGTATCGGTTTATGTTCGCGAGACCCTGATCGCGCTGTGGACGCCGGATGAGGTGCGCGGGCGTGTGAATGCCGTGAACATGGTGTTCGTCGGCGCATCGAACGAGCTGGGCGAATTCCGCGCCGGCACCATGGCGCATGTCGTCGGGGCCGTACCGGCCGTTGTCATCGGCGGGGCGGGCACGCTTGCTGTGGCAATTATCTGGGCGCTCGGTTTCTCCAGGCTGCGCAAGATCGACAATCTGGATGCGCCGCACTGACGGCCACGGGCCTCAGCGCTGCGCCTTCCCCTCAAAAACGAGATCGAGGAAATTGCCCAGCCAGGCCCTGAGCGGCGTGTCGAACAGCATGCGGCCTTCCAGATGCTGGCTGCCCACCTGCGCATTGGGCATGCCGAAGCGCTGCGCGCCGCGCACCACCCAGCTATGCATCATGGCGCGGGTCAGCTCGGCGTGAAACTGCAGGCCCCAGGCATTTTTTCCATAGCGGTAGGCCTGATTGGGATAGGTCTCGCCGGAGGCCAGAAGTTCGGCTCCGCGCGGCAGCTCGAACCCTTCCTTGTGGAAATGATAGACCATCTTCGGCCAATGCGGCATCAGAAGCCGCCCATGTTCGGTGGCATGAAGCGGATACCAGCCGATCTCCACCTTGCCCTCCCTGTCGGGCTCCACCTTGCCGCCGAGATGTTTGGACAACATCTGCGCGCCGAGACAGATCCCGAGAAAGGGCTTGTTTTCCTTCAGCGGCACCTTCAGCCAGTCGATTTCGGCTTTGACGTAGTCATGAGAATCGTTAGCGCTCATCGGGCCGCCGAAGATGATGGCGCCCGCGTGTTTCTCCAGTGTCTGCGGCAGGTCATCGCCGAGTGCAGGGCGTCTTATATCCAGACGATAGCCTTTTTCCACAAGCATTTGGCCGACGCGGCCGGGCGTGGAACGTTCCTGATGCAGGACGATGAGCAGCGATGGTTGTTTTCTCTGTTGCCTGGAAGGGTCAAACAGCATCGTCGTCGTTTTCGCTTTCTTCAGCGGGCCCGGACCTCGTGGCGGCCTGCTGACGTTGCAGAACCCTGTCGCGCACGGATACACCAAGCAGGTCGGCGACTCGCCAGATCACATGGTCTTCCATTTCGCTTCGTTCGCCGTCAGCGTAAACAATATCCCATAATATGCCAATAAGCTCCACACGCTGCTCTTCATCGAGATGGCGGCGTATATCGGTGGTGAAGCGGTAATAATCGACGGCTTCCTTGCCGGCCTCCTGGCCCGCGGCGAGAAGCGCGTCCAACTTGCCGGCATCGAGATGGTAATAATCCTGCAGGATTTCGCGCAGGCGGTCGCGCTCGCTTTTCGAGACGGTGCCATCCGCTTCCATGACCTGGAAACAGAGGGCGGCCACCGCCACCCTCAGATCGTCCGGGCTGAAATCATCCCCATGCGGGCCGACGAGGTTCTGAATAAACGACTGTATTTGCTGGAACATCGATATCCTGTTCGTCAGAAGAGTTTGAGCCGGGTCTTGGGCTCGGCTTCCGCACCGGGTTTCTTGACGCCCGGATCATCCGGCGCGCCGCCGAAAAACGGCACGGCTTCCGCCTTTTCATCCGTGACACCGGTTTCCACTGGCGCTTCGATTGTGACCGGCTTTTTCTCCTGCGGGACCGATACGACCGGCTTGACCTCGATCGGTGCGGCCGGGGCCGGTTTCGGGTCGGCGGGCGTCTCCGGCGCGGTTTCGACAATGATCGTCTTCGCGGCCGGTTCGGCCCGTGCAGGCGCTGCGGCAATCGCGTTTTCGATTGTCAGGTCTTCAACGGGCGCTTCGAGCTGGCCGAAAGGTGCTTTCCATTCGAAAGCATCGAGACGGCCGGTGACCGGCGAGACCGGCAGCCATTTTTCCGAAACGATGCCGTCGGCCACCCAGGCGGGGTCGCGCGGCGCGCGCAGCGCCTGCGCCATCCAGTAGCGCACACGGCCCTGATCGCCGCTTTCGGCCTCCTCGATATCGGCCATCAGCAAGAAGATGCTCTCGCGAGGTTCGATCCGGGCGGCGGCCTCGGCCTTGGCTCGCGCCTTGGCGAATTCCTTGGCGTCGAGCGCCGCCTGCGCCACGGCGAACAGGGATTCGATGTTGTTGGGCTTCAGGCCCTCAAGCCGCTCAGCCCGTTTCAACCGGTCGATGGCGGTATCGCCGCTGCGTGCGCGGACATAAAGTTCGGCGATCTGCGGGTGCGGATCGTTCTTCCAGACGGGTTCCAGAACCGTGGCTGCCTTGCGCAGATTGTCTTCCCGGAGATAGGATTTCGCCGCGATCAGCGCTGCCGGAACCAGGCTCCTGGCAAGCTTGAGAGCGTGCTTGGCATCCTCGCGCGCGCCAACCGGATCGCTTTCCAGCTTTTCGCCGGCCTTGGCAGTAAGAAGCACGGCTTTCAGACGTTCCGCCTCACCGCGTTCAATGACGCCGGCTGCTTTCTGCTGGTCGAGCAGGCGGATGGCATCGTCCCACTGTCCGTTGCGGCAGCGGTTTTCCAGCGTCGCCTGCGCGGCCCAGGGCAGATAGGGGGCCTTTTCCGCTGCATCCTCGGCATATTGCTGGGCGGCTTCATAGGCGCCCTGACGGCGGGCCTCGATATAAAGGCCGCGAAGGCCAAGTTCGCGAGTCTCGGGATCGCGGGCCATGGCTTCGAATTTGCGCCGCGCCTCGTCATATTTGCCTTCGATGAGATCGGCCTGCGCATCGAGCAGATGGATCAGCGGCTCCTGATCGGCGCTGAGCAACCCTTGAGTACGGGCCGTCATCTTGCGGGCAAGGATGGCATTGCCGGCCCCGGCAGCGATGAGCCCTGTGGAGAGCGCCTGATAACCCCGGTCGCGCTTGCGGGCGCGGAAAAAACGACGGGCGGCATTGGGTGAGGTCCAGATGGCGTTGACGATCCACCAGACCAGCATGACGGCAGCGACCAGCGCCGCGATGATGGAGGCGGCGACCATCAGGCTCATTTCGATCAGCTGGCCCTGCCAGACGATGGAAAGGACGCCAGGCCTGTCGGCCAGCCAGGAGAAACCGAAGCCGAGAGCCAGAACGATAACGGCGAAAGTCAGAATTCTGGTCATGCCCTTACCCCTGCCTGCCGGTGCTGGTGATGGCGCGGTTCAACGTGCCGCCGACCAGATTCTCGACCTCGATGCGTGCATCCAGCGATTTCTTGTAATCGGCGGATGCCGTCTTGGCGGCATCGGGAAGCCCGTTCCATTCAAGTGCTGCGCCCTGCAGATCGCCGTTGCGCAGCTTGTTTTCCATGCGCGCGATCTTGGCCTCAGAGGTTTCGCCCTCGATATTTCCGACCGGACGCACCTTTACCAGCGAAAAAGCGCTTTCGGTCAGGCGTTCCATGATGCCCTGATTGGGGTCAGGCTGGTTGATCGCGGAAAGCATCGCATTGGCGACGTCAGGGAATTTCTGCATCAGTTCCGAACGTGACGGTACACCGGTTGCGGCGAAGGATTGCAGCGATGCGATGGCCGGATCGTCGGGCGTTACCTTGGACAGTGTGTCGAGTTCCGTCAGGAACGGCCCACCGCGATCGATCGCGGCCTTCAGCGCCGCGGAAGCGATGGCGCGGGCGACTTCGATATCGTCGCGCGGCTCGTTGATCTTGGCTTCCGCATCCGCAAGGCGGCGTGTCAGTTCCGCCGTCGCCGATGCCTGCGCGGATCGCTCCGACTGGAGGGTGGATTCCAGCGCGGCGATTTTTTCCGACAGCCCATCCACCTGCGGTGCCTCGCCCTTTGCGCCTTCGAGGGTTGCGATGCGCTGTTCCAGCGCGGAGGTGTCGCCGACCGGCGCATTGGCAAGCTGCTGCCGCAAGCTGCCGAGATCGGTTTTCAGTGCGGCGATTTCTTCGCTTCCCGCCCTGCCTGCATTGAAGGAGGGCAGGATGCCGGCATATTGCATGCTGCCGGCGGCGGCGAGCGCGACAAGGCCGCCGACGATACCTGCCGCGATCAGGCCGGAGGTCGCGGCCTGTTTGCGCTCCTCCTGCTGCGGTGTGGAGGGCTTTGCCGGCCCCGAGGAGGAGGAGGTCGCCGTCGTTGGTTTTGCAGCGGTGGCGCTGCTGGATGCTGTGGAGCCGAAGGCCGGCTTCGCAGCAGCTGCTGCGGCCGCAGCCGCGCTCGTGTCGGTGGTGCCCGTCGACGGTTTTGTATCGGCTTTAGGCGAAACGGGGGCCGGCGAGACGGGGTCTTTCTGCCTGTCTGCGGCGCTCTCAGCCTTCGGTGCCGTGGCTACGGATTCCGCTTTGCCGACATTGGGTTCGGGCTCGATAGGGGTTTTCTTGGGCTGGTCCCAGATGGGGGCGGCGTTTCCCGTTGCGGCTGCTTCGGGCTTTGTCTCCGAAACACCCGGCTCTGCGGTGGCCTCAGGTGTTTTGTCACCGGGCTTTTCGTCCGTCTTGGCAGCGTCCACGTCGGCGGAAATTGCTTTCACGTCTTTGGCGTCCAGGTCGATGGTGACCGGTTCGGCTTTGGACTTGGAGTGGCGTGGCGGCTTTCCCGATACCATGACAACCTCATTTCTGCCTGCAGTAATCTAAACCTAGTCAGTGACGGCGGCAAAGGAAAGAGGCGAGCTCGAATTAGGTTCCAGAGTTGTGGCGTAGAAGTTCAAACATCGCGGCTTCGCTCGGTTCTTCGGCGGCCTTGGCGTTTGCGCGGAAGATCTCCGGAACGAGAGAAAACACGTTGCGGCTGATGCAGATGAATTGTGTCGTTGCCAGCGCCGCCACGTATTTTTCCGTCGATACATGATGAAAAAACGCCCGCGCCGCTTCCGATGAATAGAGCAGGACCACATCGGCAGCGCTTTCGACAAGCGCCGTCTCTAGCATCGTCTCCGAAATGTCGGAGGGCAGCATCTCGTAACAATCGACCGTTCTGATCGGAATGCCGGCGGCGGTAAGGCCTTCCTCGAAGACGGCGCCACGGGGCCTGCCGGCGAGATAAAGCAGGGGCTCTTCTTCGGAAAATAGAGTCCGGTGCTCAGTCACCAGCGCGGTCAGACTCACGGCGTCGCCGGAGGCGGTTAAAATCCGTGCGAAGCCTGTTTTTCCCGCCGCTTCCGCCGTTGCTCCGCCGACGGCGAAAAGCGGTTTTGACAGATAGGGAGCCAGCCCGTCCCGTGATGTTTCCAGCGCCCGCAGCGCCTCGGCACTGGTCACCGCGATGGCCGCCAGCGGGGCGGATAGCGCCGAGACGGCGCGTTCGCCATGATGGGCGGGATAAAACAGCGGAAGAAGCACCGGCGCATGGCCAAGCGCTTCAAGCTTTGCGGCCGTCCTTTCGCCCGAACGTTGCGGCCGGGTGACGACGATCCGCATCGGCTCAGCTCCAGCCTTCGAAGAAATTGCTGCCCGCCTTGGCGCGCACGTCTTCGCCGGCCTGCCGGCCGAGCTTTGCCGCATCGCGGCGGTTGCCGGAGGCTTCGATGCCGTGGCTCGTTTGGCCATCGGGGGTGAGGATCAGGCCGGAAAAATGCAATTCCTCGCCATCGCAGGTGGCGTAGCCGGCAATCGGCGTGCGACAGGAACCATCGAGTGCTGCCAGAAAGGCGCGCTCGCAGGTCACGGCATCATGAGTGGGCCTGTCGTTTATGGGTGCGAGCAGTTCGTCCATGCGCGCATCGCCGATGCGGCTTTCCACGCCGATTGCGCCCTGGGCGGGAGCAGGAGGGAATTCCTTCGGGTCGAGAATTTCCGTCGGCACATTGTCCTTACCAAGTCTCTTCAGACCCGCAAAGGCGAGAAGCGTCGCATCCGCCTGGCCTTCCTCCAGCTTGCGCAGGCGGGTATCGACCTGACCGCGGAAGATGATAACGCTCAGATCCGGCCGCAGGCGGCGGATCAGCGCCTGGCGGCGCAGGGATGCGGAGCCGACCACGGCGCCCTGCGGCAGTTCCAGCAGCTTCGGTGCGGTGCGGCCGATGAAGGCGTCGCGTATGTCTTCGCGCGGCAGGAAAGCGGACAGATAGAGCCCTTCGGGCAGAAGGGTCGGCATGTCCTTGGAGGAATGCACGGCCATATCGAGTTCGCCGGATAGAAGCTGGCTTTCCAGCTCCTCGGTAAACAGGCCCTTGCCGCCGATCTCCGACAAAGCACGGTCGGTTATCCGGTCGCCCTTGGTGGACAGCACGACGATTTCGAACATTTCTTCCGGCAGGCCATGCGCCGCCATCAGCCGGTTGCGCGTCTCGTAAGCCTGCGCGAGCGCCAGCGGGCTGCCGCGCGTGCCGATTCGGAAAGGTTTTGTTTGCATCCGCGTCTATCCATTGTTACCGGAGTTGTCTTAGACCAACTCAGCGCATGATCGCAATGAACGAACAGATTTGATGACCCCCTTTCTTCGTATCCTCGGCATAGAGACAAGCTGTGACGAAACCGCTGCATCCATTGTGGTTCGGCATGCGGACGGCCATGGCGAGATCGTCTCCGACGTCGTTTTGTCGCAGCTTGAGGAACACAGCGCCTATGGCGGCGTGGTGCCGGAAATTGCCGCGCGCGCCCATGTCGAGGCGCTGGATACGCTGGTGGAAGAAGCGCTGGAGCAGGCGGGCGTGACCCTTGCCGATGTCGACGCCATCGCCGCCACCTCCGGCCCCGGCCTCATCGGCGGCCTGCTGGTGGGCTTGATGACGGGCAAGGCCATCGCCAAGGCGGCCGGCAAGCCGCTTTACGCCATCAACCATCTGGAAGGCCACGCGCTGACGGCGCGCCTCACCGACGGTCTGTCTTTTCCTTATCTGATGCTGCTCGTCTCCGGCGGCCATACCCAGCTGGTGCTGGTGCGTGGCGTGGGCGATTATGAGCGTTGGGGCACCACCATCGATGACGCGCTGGGGGAGGCCTTCGACAAGACCGCGAAACTTCTGGGCCTGCCCTATCCGGGCGGGCCTGCGGTCGAGAAGGCGGCGGCGAAGGGTGATCCGAACCGCTTTCCGCTTCCGCGTCCCATGGTCGGCGAAGCACGGCTCGATTTTTCCTTTTCCGGCCTGAAGACGGCGGTGCGGCAGGCGGCGACCGCCATCGCGCCGCTTTCCGAGCAGGATATTGCCGATATCTGCGCCTCGTTCCAGAAAGCGGTGTCGCGCACGCTCAAGGATCGGATCGGCCGCGGCCTTGCCCGTTTCAGCCAGGAATTTCCGCATACAGAAAACCAGCCTGCTCTGGTCGTCGCCGGCGGCGTTGCCGCCAATCAGGAAATCCGCCAGACGCTGCAATCGCTTTGCGATACCCATGGCTTCCGCTTCGTCGCGCCGCCGCACCGGCTCTGCACCGATAATGCCGCGATGATCGCCTGGGCGGGGCTGGAGCGCATGGCGGACGGCCGGGACCCCGATCCGCTCGAAATCCCGCCGCGCTCGCGCTGGCCGCTGGATGGCAGCGCGGAGACATTGATAGGTTTCGGTAAAAGGGGAGCCAAGGCCTGATGCAGCGGGAGAAAATCGTCGTCATCGGCGCCGGCGCCTTCGGAACAGCGCTTGCTGTGGTCATCGCGCTGGAAAACCGGCATGACGTGACCCTGCTCGGCCGCGACCCATCGCTGATGGCCGACCTCAGGAGCGACCGCGTGCACGAGGCGGCCCTGCCGGGCGTCGATCTGCCAGATGCGCTTGAATTTTCCGCCGAGCCAGATGTGCTGGCCGGCGCCGGCATCGTCCTCTTCGCCATGCCCTCGCAGGCTCATGCCGATGCGGCCCGTCACTACGGCCCTTATCTGGCTAATGACTCAATCATTGTTACCTGCGCCAAGGGTATCGACCGGAGCTCCGGCCGGCTGCTGACGGAACTTCTGGAAGCGGAACTGCCGCATCATCCGATTGCGGTTCTGTCCGGTCCGGGCTTTGCGGCCGACATAGCACGGGGCCTGCCAACGGCCATGGCGATTGCGGCGGAAGATGCGGTGATAGCCGAGCGGCTTGCGACCACGATTTCCGGTAAGACCTTCCGGCTTTATGCCTCTACCGACCGCATCGGCGTGCAGCTTGGCGGGGCGCTGAAGAACGTCCTCGCCATTGCCGCCGGCATCGTCGAAGGCGCGGGCCTTGGCGATTCCGCCCGGGCGGCGTTGATTTCGCGCGGCCTTGCCGAAATGTCGCGTCTCATCGTTGCGATGGGCGGGAAGGCGGACACGGTGCGCGGCCTCTCGGGCCTTGGCGATCTCGTGCTGACCGCCACCAGTCACCAGTCGCGAAACCTGCGTTTCGGTATCGCGCTCGGACGGGGTGAGGGCAAGGACATGTCCGGCGGGCTGGTGGAGGGCGCTTTTGCGGCAGCCGTCGCCGCCCGGCTCGGGGAAAGTCACGCTGTCGACATGCCGGTTACCGAAGCGGTGGCCGCTATTATTGACGGCAATCTGGATGTGGCGAGCGCCATGCAACAATTGATGACACGGCCCATCACCACCGAATGAGGGCGGGTCTTCGCTCCAAACCGCTGACGCGTTTGGAAGACATGTTTTAACGAGGAGACGAAAATGCTGTTTGCCTTTATCTGCAAGGACAAGCCCGGCCATCTGAATGTACGCATGGAAACACGCCCGGCGCATCTGGAGCACCTGAACAAGCTGAATGCCGAGGGCACGCTGAAGATCGCCGGTCCGTTTCTGGATGCCGAAGGCAAGCCGAATGGCAGCCTCGTGATCGTTGACGCCGCCGATATCGATGCCGCGAAGGCTCTCGCCGATGCCGATCCCTACGCCAAGGCCGGCCTGTTCGAAAGCGTTGACGTGAAGCCCTATAATTGGGTCTTCAACAATCCGGGAGCATGACCGGACATGGCGAATTACTGGCTTTACAAGTCCGAGCCGTTCAAATGGTCCTGGGAAATGCAGAAGGCCAAGGGCGAGGCGGGCGAAGAATGGACCGGCGTGCGTAACTATCAGGCGCGCAACAACATGCGCGCCATGAAGATCGGCGACAAGGGTTTCTTCTACCACTCCAATGAGGGGCTGGATGTCGTCGGCATCGTCGAAGTCTGCGCATTGTCGCATCCGGACTCGACCGCCGAAGGCGATCTGAAATGGGATTGCGTGGATATCCGCGCCGTCTGCGACATGCCGCAGCCCGTTTCGCTGAAGGATGTGAAAGCCAATCCGAAGCTGGCGAAGATGTCGCTTGTCACTTCCATGCGGCTTTCCGTGCAGCCGGTGACGGAAGAGGAATATCTCGAGGTCTGCCGCATGGGCGGTCTCGCCAATCCACCGAAGTCACCGGACTGATGCTTCGGTGAGGACCGATCCCGAACGCTTCATTCTCGACAATACCGCCATCATGCATCCGCCGCATGTGCCGGAGTTGCGTCTTCATCTCGCCACCGAAGCCCATGAGCTGTGGCTGAAGACGGAGGAGGAGCTGGAAGCGATCGGTCTGCCGCCGCCCTTCTGGGCCTTCGCCTGGGCCGGCGGGCAGGGGCTTGCCCGCTACGTTCTCGATCATCCCGACAGCGTGTCCGGCAGGCGCGTGCTGGATTTCGCCAGCGGCTCCGGTCTGGTCGCCATCGCTGCGGCAAAGGCGGGCGCCGGTGCGGTTCTGGCGGCCGATATCGATCCCTGGACAGAGGCGGCCATTCGGCTGAATGCGGCTCTCAATGGCGTGGACGTTGCTTTCACCGGGCTCGATCTGGTTGGGAAAGCGGTTGAAGCGGATGTTCTGCTGGCCGGCGACGTATTTTACGACCGTGCCTTTGCCGAACTTCTCGTACCGTGGTTTCTGGAACTGACGGAAAAGGGCGTGACCATCCTCGTCGGCGATCCCGGACGCGCTTATTTGCCCAAAGAGCGGCTCCGCGCGGAGGCGACCTATCAGGTGCCGGTGACGCGGGCGCTGGAAGACAGCGAAGTGAAGAAGACCACAGTGTGGCGTTTCATCTGATCAGCGCATCACGCATTTGCAGTAAAACCGCTTCATGCTTTTACCGGAAATACTCTATGGCCGGATAATGCAGACGCCATGTTCATAGGCGCAGGCGTCGCCAGCGGTTTCAGCGCGGACATTGATGATTTTCGCCTTTGGCGCAAGCTGCGTGCCCGTCGCAACCGCTGCGCCTTTCCGTGAAAGCCCGCCGCCGATTGCGAAATAATTGCCATTGCCTCGAACGCGTAGCGCCGATATCGCACCGACGTAAGTACCGCCGGAGAGGGTGGATGGCAGCCCGTCCGTGGAGAAGCTTACCTGCGATTGACGATGCTGATAGTTGTGCTGATAATCACGGCGGCCATAAGAATTCTCTGCCGCCGCCGGAGGCACCACAGTGAAAATGACGCCTGCGACCATCATGGTCAAAGCGGCGATTCGGCGCTGTAACATGAGCCTCATTCTCCGGATTTTCTTGGTTAACCAAAGGTAAATTACACTATTCATGAATTACGTAAAGGTAAATATTTTAGGGGCGTAAATCTTGGAAACGCTCGATTTTTTATTTTGACGCAAAAAAATTCCAAAAAAAATTCGTGAACCAATCGATTAAATTGGAATCGGCCATGAAATGTGCTTGTCGTGATGCTCCCATGTGATTAAACGTCGCGGTTGGTGCAATGCACATTCTTTCGTCATGTGCTGTTGCTTGGGGGCGTCCTGTCTGATGGGCGCACGGGAAAACGCCGCGAGGTTCTGATGGCGAATGCGACTAACAACCGGCCTCTGTCGCCGCATCTTCAAGTTTACAAGCTGATTCCGACGATGGTTGCATCCATCGTGCACCGCATCACGGGCGGCGCGCTTTATTTCGGAACGCTTCTGGTTGCCTGGTGGCTGATCGCTATCGCCTCGGGTCCGGCCTATTACGACTGGGTCAACTGGGCGATGGGTACGATCATCGGCAGGCTCATCCTGATCGGATACACCTGGGCTCTGGTTCATCACATGCTTGGCGGCCTTCGCCATTTCATGTGGGATCTGGGCTACGGCTTCGAAAAGCACTTTACCACCAAGCTGGCGAAGGCCTCGTGGGTGGTGTCGATCTGTCTGACCGCGCTGATCTGGGTCGTTGCCCTGATCGTGCGCTGAGGAGATTTTTCATGGATATGCGTACACCTCTCGGAAAGGTTCGCGGCCTCGGCTCCGCCAAGGAAGGCACCGACCATTTCTGGCGTCAGCGCGTGACTGCGGTCGCCAACGTTCCGTTGCTCACCTTCTTTGTCGTCTTCCTCATCAGATATGCCGGCGCGCCCTATCCGGAAGTCGTTGCGGCGCTGTCGAACCCGCTCGTTGCGGTCATCATGGCTCTGGTTTTGGTTTCCGGCCTCATCCACATGAAGCTCGGCATGCAGGTCATCATTGAAGACTACATTCACGCCGAGGTTTTGAAGCTCGTTCTTCTGATGCTCAATATGTTTTTCGCGATTCTCATTGGCGGTCTTTGCATCTTCGCCATTCTGAAAATCGCATTCGCAGGATAATCCCGCCATGGCATCGATCAGTTCACCATCCCAGAATGGCAAGGCCTACACCTATGTCGATCACTCCTATGACGTGATCGTGGTGGGCGCCGGCGGCGCGGGTCTGCGCGCAACGCTCGGCATGGCGGAACAGGGTTTCCGCACGGCCTGCATCACCAAGGTTTTCCCGACGCGCTCCCACACGGTCGCGGCGCAGGGCGGCATCGCCGCATCGCTCACCAACATGACGCCCGACTGTTGGCAGTGGCACCTTTACGACACCGTAAAGGGCTCCGACTGGCTCGGCGACGTCGACGCCATGCAATATCTCGCCATGGAAGCGCCGAAGGCGGTCTATGAGCTGGAACATTACGGCGTGCCTTTCTCGCGCAACGAAGAAGGCAAGATCTACCAGCGCCCGTTCGGCGGTCACATGCAGAATTACGGCGAAGGCCCGCCGGTGCAGCGCACCTGCGCCGCTGCCGACCGTACCGGCCACGCCATTCTGCACACGCTTTATGGCCAGTCGCTGCGCAACAATGCCGAATTCTTCATCGAATATTTCGCGCTCGACCTCATCATGTCTCCGGACGGCCGCTGCACCGGCGTCGTCGCCTGGAACCTCGATGACGGCACGATCCATCGCTTCTCCGCCAAGATGGTGGTTCTGGCGACCGGCGGTTACGGCCGTGCCTATTTCTCGGCGACCTCGGCCCATACCTGCACCGGTGACGGCGGCGGCATGATCGCCCGCGCTGGCCTGCCGCTCCAGGACATGGAATTCGTGCAGTTCCACCCGACCGGTATTTATGGCGCAGGCTGCCTGATTACCGAGGGTGCACGCGGCGAAGGCGGTTATCTCGTCAACTCCGAAGGCGAACGCTTCATGGAGCGTTATGCGCCTTCCGCCAAGGACCTTGCCTCGCGTGACGTTGTCTCCCGCTGCATGACGATGGAAATCCGTGAAGGCCGCGGCGTCGGCAAGAACAAGGACCACATCTTCCTGCACCTCGATCATCTCGATCCGGCGATCCTGCATGAGCGTCTTCCGGGCATTTCCGAAAGCGCGAAGATTTTCGCCGGCGTCGATGTGACCCGCGAGCCGATCCCGGTTCTGCCGACGGTTCACTACAATATGGGCGGTATTCCGACCAACTATTGGGGTGAAGTGCTGAATGCCGATGCCAACAACCCGGAGCGTATCGCGCCCGGTCTGATGGCTGTTGGCGAAGCCGGTTGCGCCTCGGTTCATGGTGCGAACCGCCTCGGTTCCAACTCGCTGATCGACCTGGTGGTCTTCGGCCGTGCAGCGGCGATCCGTGCCGCTCAGGTCATCAATCGTGATGAGGCTGTTCCCGCTCTCGATACGGCTGCCTGCGACAAGATCATGGAGCGTTTCGACAGCCTGCGTTACGCCAACGGCTCGACGCCGACGGCGGTGCTGCGCGACAAGATGCAGCGCGCCATGCAGGACGATGCGGCCGTTTTCCGCACACAGGAATCGCTGGAAAGCGGTTGCCAGCGTCTTTCCGCCATCTGGAAGGAACTGCCTGACGTCAAGGTCACCGACCGTTCGATGGTCTGGAACTCCGATCTGGTCGAGACGCTCGAGCTGCACAACCTCATGGCCAATGCGATCACCACGGTCTATGGCGCGGAAGCGCGCAAGGAAAGCCGCGGTTCGCACGCCCGCGAGGATTTCGTCGACGGTCCGTTCGCCGGTCGCGACGACGTGAACTGGCGCAAGCACACGCTTGCCTGGGTCAGCCCGGAAGGCGACGTCAAGCTCGACTACCGCCCTGTTCACACCGACCTCATCGCCGACGGCATCGATCCGAAAAAGATCGAGCCGAAGGCGCGCGTCTACTGATTTGAGGAACTGGATATGGTTGAACTCGCTCTCCCCAAGAATTCCCAGATCAGCGAAGGCAAGGTCTGGCCGAAGCCGGACGGCGCCAAGAATGTGCGCGAATACCGCATCTATCGATGGAACCCGGATGACGGCCAGAACCCGCGCATCGATACCTATTATATCGATGTCGACGATTGCGGGCCGATGGTTCTCGACGCGCTTCTCTACATCAAGAACAATATCGACCCGACGCTGACGCTGCGCCGCTCCTGCCGCGAAGGCATCTGCGGTTCCTGCGCCATGAACATCGACGGCACCAATACGCTTGCCTGCACCAAGGGCATGGAAGAAATCAACGGCACGGTGAAGGTTTATCCGCTGCCGCATATGCCTGTCGTGAAGGACCTCGTTCCCGATCTGTCGAACTTCTACGCCCAGCACCGCTCCATCGAGCCCTGGTTGAAGACGGTTTCGCCGACGCCCGCCAAGGAATGGAAGCAGAGCCATGAGGACCGCCTGAAGCTGGACGGTCTTTATGAGTGCATTCTCTGCGCCTGCTGCTCCACCTCCTGTCCCAGCTACTGGTGGAATGGCGACCGTTATCTCGGTCCCGCCGTTCTGCTGCAGGCCTATCGCTGGCTGATCGACAGTCGCGATGAGGCAACCGGCGAGCGTCTGGATAATCTCGAGGATCCGTTCCGCCTTTACCGCTGCCACACCATCATGAACTGCGCGCAGGCCTGCCCGAAGGGCTTGAACCCGGCCAAGGCTATCGCGGAAATAAAGAAGATGATGGTCGAGCGCCGCGTTTAAAGGCGATTCGCTGACGACAGAAAATCTAGCGGGCCGCGGTCTCGACCGTGGCCCTTTTTACAACCCGGCGTGGGAAAATTCGGTAAAAATCGACCGAAATGGTAATTATCCCGGCCATCGCTTGCGCAAGATAAGGCTTTGGTAATAATTCAGCCTTCTTGTTTGATCATGATCTTTCCGGAAGCGAGAGAATCGGGAGCTTGATATGCAATTCAGATATGTGGTGACGGGCCTTGCGGTTGTGATGACTCTCGCCGGTTGCCAACGTACCTCCTACGATTACAACAACAACGGCAGCAACAATCCTGGTTATACGCCGCCTTTGCAGGCGCAGCCGGTGCCCTCCGTCCAGTCCGGCGCCCTGCCGCCGCCCGGTGGCGCCACGGGCGGCCAGTTCCCGTCGGCACCTGCCTCGGCCGCCCCTGGCGGAACCAATGTCGCTTCTGCCGCTCCGCCGGCGGCCGCACTTGACGTTACCAAGGAATCCATGGTCGGCAACTGGCGCGTTTCCAATGGCGGCGCCAATTGCGACATGTTCCTGACGCTCACCAACCTCGGCAGCGGCTCGCGTGGCGGCACGCGTGGTTGCGCGGGCGAGCTGACGGCTATGGGTTCCTGGGAAGTGTCCGGCAAGATGGTTCTCTTCAAGAACCGTTCGGGTGACACGATCGGCCGCGTCTACAAAAGTGCCGATGCGCGCTTTGATGGCACCACCAATAGCGGCCAGCCGCTCAGCCTCAGCCGATGAGTCTTTCCGGTGCAGCCGGAACGCTCTTTTCGCTCTAAGCCTGTCCATTCGTCGCGGGTGCCTTTGTGCGCCCGCGTCCGAGGCGTTTATCCATGAAGCCCTTGCCCGATTACAATCATAGTGTCGTTGAACAGCTCAACGCATTGACGGCAGCTGGTACCTTGCAGGCCGATGCCGCCCAGCTTGGCGTGGCGGCGCATCTGGACCGTATCCTTGCGGATCTGAAGGCGCGCAAGCCCGCCAAGAAGAAGAGCGCGCTCGGCTGGATGTTTGCGCGCAAGTCCGGACCTGCGGCAGCCGTCAGGGGGCTGTATGTCTATGGCAGCGTCGGCCGCGGCAAGACGATGCTGATGGACATGTTCTACGAGATGGCGCCCGTTTCCTCCAAACGGCGCTGCCATTTTCACGAATTCATGGCGGATGTGCATAATCGCGTTCATGCACATCGGCAGAAGCTGAAGAATGGCGAAACCAAACAGGCCGATCCGATTCCGCCCGTCGCGGCCCAGCTCCTGGCGGAAGCGGAGCTTTTGTGCTTCGACGAATTTACGGTCACTGATATTGCCGATGCGATGATCCTTGCGCGGCTGTTCAGCGAGCTGTTCGCCAATGGCTGCACATTGGTGACGACGTCCAACGTCGTGCCGGACAATCTCTACAAGGACGGTCTCAATCGCGGCCTGTTCCTGCCCTTCGTCGATCTCTTGAAAAAACATGTGGAGGTGGTGACGCTGGACAGCCCCACCGATTATCGGATGGAGAAGCTGGAAAGCCTTCCCGTCTACGTCACGCCGCTCGACGGTTCGGCGGATCAGGCGATGGACATGGCCTGGCGGCACATGATTGCCGGTCACCTCGTTGCGCCGACCGAGATACCGATGAAGGGCCGTTCCATTCTGGTGCCCCGCGCCAGCGGCCGGGTGGCTCGCTTTTCCTTCTCCGATCTTTGCGAAAAGCCGCTTGGGGCTTCCGACTTCCTTGCCATCGCCAATCGTTTCGACACGGTCTTCATCGATCACATTCCGTTTTTGAACGCGGACAAGCGCAACGAGACCAAGCGTTTCATCATCCTCATCGATGCGCTTTACGACCACAGCGTCCGGCTTTTTGCCTCCGCTGCCGCCATGCCGGAAGACCTGCTCGGCAAGCGCAAGGGAACAGAAGGTTTCGAGTTCGATCGCACCGCCTCGCGCCTGTTTGAAATGCGCAGCGCGGATTATCTGGCGCTGCATCACGAAAAACGCCAGAAAGTTTGACACTTTCGTGACGTATTTTCTTACGTTTACGTAAGAAAATAATGATCTAAACGATTGAAAATATTCACCGGAAAAGAATCTGTTGCCAATTTTAGCCAATGGGGCTAATCGGAGTGCGACAATTTGGCTGCCGGTTTGGCGCGGTGAAATTGAATTGAAGCTCAAGAGGAAGCATTCGATGGCTCGCAAAAAAATTGCACTTATTGGTTCTGGCATGATCGGCGGCACGCTGGCGCATCTCGCCAGCCTGAAGGAACTGGGCGATATCGTCCTCTTCGATATTGCCGACGGCATCCCGCAGGGCAAGGGTCTGGATATTGCCCAGTCCGGCCCGGTTGAAGGCTTCAATGCAAAGCTCACCGGCGCTTCCGATTACGCCGCCATCGAAGGTGCTGACGTCTGCATCGTCACCGCTGGCGTTGCCCGCAAGCCGGGCATGAGCCGCGACGATCTTCTCGGCATCAACCTCAAGGTCATGGAGCAGGTCGGCGCCGGCATCAAGAAGTACGCGCCGAACGCATTCGTCATCTGCATCACCAACCCGCTCGACGCCATGGTCTGGGCGCTGCAGAAGTTTTCCGGCCTGCCGAAGAACAAGGTCGTCGGCATGGCCGGCGTTCTCGACAGCGCGCGTTTCCGCCTCTTCCTCGCCGAAGAATTCAACGTTTCGGTCGAAGACGTCACCGCTTTCGTTCTCGGCGGTCATGGCGACACCATGGTGCCGCTCGCCCGTTACTCCACCGTTGCCGGCGTTCCGCTGACCGATCTCGTCAAGATGGGCTGGCTGACCGCCGAGCGCCTCGAGCAGATCATCCAGCGCACCCGTGACGGCGGTGCGGAAATCGTCGGCCTCTTGAAGACCGGTTCGGCCTATTACGCGCCGGCCGCTTCGGCAATCGAAATGGCTGAATCCTACCTCAAGGACAAGAAGCGCGTTCTGCCCGCCGCTGCCCACCTCTCGGGCCAGTATGGCGTTGACGACATGTATGTCGGCGTACCGACCATCATCGGTGCAGGCGGTATCGAGCGCATCATCGAGATCGAACTCAACAAGGAAGAAGAAGCCGCCTTCCAGAAGTCCGTCGGCGCTGTCGCTGGTCTCTGCGAAGCCTGCATCAACATCGCTCCGTCGCTGAAGTAATAGCCTAGCGGCTCCAAACAGGGATTATTCCATGAATATTCACGAATATCAGGCCAAGGCTCTTCTGAAGGGCTACGGCGCGCCGGTTGCTGAAGGCGTCGCCATTCTCAAGGTCGAAGAAGCCGAAGCTGCTGCCAAGCAGCTTCCCGGCCCGCTCTACGTCGTCAAGAGCCAGATCCATGCTGGCGGCCGCGGCAAGGGCAAGTTCAAGGAACTCGGCCCCGACGCCAAGGGCGGCGTTCGTCTGGCGAAGTCCATCGACGAAGTCGTTTCCCACGCCAAGGACATGCTCGGTAACACGCTGGTCACGGCGCAGACGGGCGATGCCGGCAAGCAGGTTAACCGCCTCTACATCGAAGACGGCGCGGACATTGCCCGCGAACTCTATTGCTCGCTGCTGGTGGACCGTTCGGTCGGTCAGGTTGCTTTCGTGGTTTCCACTGAAGGCGGCATGGATATCGAAGCTGTCGCCCACGACACGCCCGAAAAGATCCATACCATCGCCATCAACCCGGAAAAGGGTGTGAGCGACGCTGACGTTGCCGCGATCTCCAAGGCGCTTGAGCTTGACGGCGTTGCAGCCGAAGACGCCAAGTCGCTCTTCCCGATCCTCTACAAGGCCTTCAGCGAGAAAGACATGGCTCTCCTCGAGATCAACCCGCTGATCGTCATGGAAAATGGCCATCTGCGCGTTCTCGACGCCAAGGTTTCCTTCGACGGCAACGCCATGTTCCGCCATGACGACGTCAAGGCGCTGCGCGACGAGACCGAAGAAGACGCCAAGGAAATCGAAGCCTCCAAGTGGGACCTCGCTTACGTCGCACTCGACGGCAACATCGGTTGCATGGTCAACGGCGCTGGCCTTGCCATGGCGACCATGGACATCATCAAGCTTTACGGCAAAGAGCCGGCTAACTTCTGCGACGTCGGCGGTGGCGCTGGCAAGGAGAAGGTCGCGGCAGCTTTCAAGATCATCACTGCCGACCCGAAGGTCGAGGGCATCCTCGTCAACATCTTCGGCGGCATCATGAAGTGCGACGTCATCGCCGAGGGCGTAATCGCCGCGGTGAAGGAAGTCGGTTTGCAGGTTCCGCTCGTCGTTCGCCTTGAAGGCACCAACGTCGAACTTGGCAAGAAGCTTCTCAACGAATCTGGCCTTGCGATTACGGCTGCTGACGATCTGGACGACGCAGCCAAGAAGATCGTCGCGGCGATCAACGGCTAATTGAGGGACCGGAAATAATGTCTATTCTTGTTAATAAAGACACGAAGATCCTCGTTCAGGGTCTGACCGGCAAGACCGGCACCTTCCACACCGAACAGGCGCTTGCCTATTACGGCACGCAGATGGTTGGCGGTATTCACCCGAAGAAGGGTGGCGAAACCTGGACCGGTTCCAAGGGTGAGAGCCTGCCGATCTTCGCAACGGTTGCCGAAGCCAAGGAAAAGACCGGTGCAGACGCATCCGTAATCTACGTTCCGCCGGCAGGTGCAGCAGATGCCATCATCGAAGCCATCGATGCGGAAATTCCGTTCATCACCTGCATCACCGAAGGTATCCCGGTCATGGACATGGTTCGCGTCAAGGCTCGCCTCGACCGCTCCAAGTCGCGCCTGCTCGGCCCGAACTGCCCGGGTATCCTGACGCCGGAAGAATGCAAGATCGGCATCATGCCGGGCTCCATCTTCCGCAAGGGTTCGGTCGGTATCGTTTCGCGCTCCGGCACGCTCACCTATGAAGCCGTGTTCCAGACCTCCAACGAAGGCCTCGGCCAGACCACTGCTGTCGGTATCGGCGGCGACCCGGTCAAGGGCACCGAGTTCATCGACGTGCTTGAAATGTTCCTCGCTGACGACGCCACGCAGTCGATCATCATGATCGGCGAAATCGGCGGATCGGCTGAAGAAGATGCGGCGCAATTCCTGATCGACGAAGCCAAGAAGGGCCGCAAGAAGCCGATGGCCGGCTTCATCGCAGGCCGTACGGCTCCGAAGGGCCGCACCATGGGCCACGCCGGCGCTGTCGTTTCCGGCGGCAAGGGTGACGCGGAATCCAAGATTGCTGCCATGGAAGCAGCGGGCATCAAGGTATCGCCTTCCCCGGCGCGCCTCGGCAAGACGCTGGTTGAAGTCCTCAAAGGCTGAGACCACATGACATCGGTAACGGGCGGCGCGGCTTCAATGCCACGCTGCCCGATGCCGCAAGGAACGACAGACAGAACGGCATACCGCCCCGGCGGCAGACAGCAATAATCAAAGCGGCAGGCCGGCGAACGGCCCTAACGGCATCGAGGAGGCGGACGGATAAGTCCGCAAGAACACAATGGCAAGGCAAGAAGCGAACGAGCAGTTTCAGATCACGTCGTTTCTGGACGGCGCGAATGCAGCCTATATCGAGCAGCTCTATGCCCGGTACGAAGAGGACCCCTCTTCCGTGTCGCCGGAGTGGCAGAGCTTCTTCAAGGCGTTGTCCGACAATCCGGAAGACGTGAAGAAGGCGGCCAAGGGCGCCTCCTGGAAGCGCGCCAACTGGCCGATCCCGGCGAATGGCGAACTGGTATCCGCACTCGACGGCAACTGGGCCACGGTCGAAAAGGCCATCGAAAAGAAGGTTCAGGCGAAAGCTGAGGCCAAGAGCGCCGACACCGGCAAGCCGGTCAGCCAGGCGGAAGTTCTGCAGGCGACCCGTGACAGCGTTCGCGCCATCATGATGATCCGCGCCTACCGCATGCGCGGCCACCTGCATGCCAAGCTCGATCCGCTCGGGATCGCGGTCGCGGTTGAGGATTACAACGAGCTGTCGCCGAAGTCCTACGGCTTCGAGGAAAGCGACTACGACCGCAAGATTTTCATCGATAACGTGCTCGGCCTCGAATATGCGACCGTGCGCGAGATGATCGATATTCTGGAGCGCACCTACTGCTCCACCATCGGCGTCGAATTCATGCACATGTCCAGCCCGGAAGAAAAAGGCTGGATTCAGGAACGCATCGAAGGTCCGGACAAGGGCGTTGCCTTCACGGCTGAAGGCAAGAAGGCCATTCTGTCCAAGCTGGTCGAGGCCGAAGGCTACGAGCAGTTCCTCGACGTGCGCTTCAAGGGCACCAAGCGTTTCGGCCTCGATGGCGGTGAATCGCTGATCCCGGCGCTGGAGCAGATCATCAAGCGTGGCGGCCAGGAAGGTCTGGAAGAAGTCGTTCTCGGCATGGCTCACCGCGGTCGTCTGAACGTTCTGACCAACGTGATGGGCAAACCGCACCGCGCCGTGTTCCACGAGTTCAAGGGCGGTTCGTTCAAGCCTGACGATGTCGAGGGTTCGGGCGACGTGAAGTACCACCTCGGTGCCTCCTCCGACCGCGAATTCGACGGCAACAAGGTTCACCTGTCGCTGACGGCCAACCCGTCGCACCTTGAAATCGTCAACCCTGTCGTCATGGGCAAGGCCCGCGCCAAGCAGGACCAGCTGGCCAAGCAGTGGGACGGCGATATCATTCCGCTTTCCGAGCGCGCCAAGGTTCTGCCGCTGCTTCTGCATGGCGATGCCGCTTTTGCCGGTCAGGGCGTGGTTGCTGAAATTCTCGGTCTTTCCGGTCTGCGCGGTCACCGCGTTGCCGGCACCATGCACTTCATCATCAACAACCAGATCGGCTTCACGACGAACCCGGCCTTCTCGCGTTCGTCGCCCTATCCGTCCGACGTTGCCAAGATGATCGAAGCGCCGATCTTCCATGTCAACGGTGACGATCCGGAAGCTGTGACCTATGCGGCGAAGGTTGCGACAGAATACCGTATGAAGTTCCACAAGCCCGTCGTCGTGGACATGTTCTGCTACCGCCGCTTCGGCCACAACGAAGGCGACGAGCCGGCGTTCACGCAGCCGAAGATGTACAAGGTCATCCGCGGCCACAAGACCGTGGCGCGCATCTACGCTGACCGTTTGATCGCCGAAGGCCTGATCAACGAAGGCGAATTTGAGAAGATGAAGGCCGACTGGCGCGCTCATCTCGAGCAGGAATTCGAGGCAGGCCAGTCCTACAAGCCGAACAAGGCCGACTGGCTGGACGGCCAGTGGTCGGGCCTGCGCGCCGCCGACAATGCCGATGAGCAGCGTCGCGGCAAGACCGGCGTGCCGATGAAGCAGCTGAAGGAGATCGGCAAGAAGCTGTCGACCATTCCGGAAGGCTTCAGCGCCCACCGCACGATCCAGCGCTTCATGGAAAACCGCTCGCAGATGGTCGAGACGGGCGAAGGCATCGATTGGGCAATGGCGGAAGCGCTTGCGTTCGGTTCGCTCGTCGTTGACGGCCACAAGATCCGCCTTTCTGGTCAGGATTGCGAACGCGGCACCTTCTCGCAGCGTCACTCGGTTCTCTATGATCAGGAAACCGAAGAACGCTACATCCCGCTGGCAAACCTTGCGCCGACGCAGGCTCGTTACGAAGTCATCAACTCGATGCTTTCGGAAGAGGCCGTTCTCGGTTTCGAATACGGTTACTCGCTCGCCCGTCCGAATGCGCTGACGCTCTGGGAAGCCCAGTTCGGCGACTTCGCGAACGGTGCTCAGGTCGTGTTCGACCAGTTCATCTCGTCGGGTGAACGCAAGTGGCTGCGCATGTCCGGTCTCGTTTGCCTTCTGCCACATGGCTACGAAGGTCAGGGTCCGGAACACTCGTCCGCCCGTCTGGAGCGCTGGCTGCAGATGTGCGCCGAAGACAACATGCAGGTTGCCAACTGCACGACCCCGGCCAACTACTTCCACATCCTGCGCCGCCAGGTGAAGCGCGACTTCCGCAAGCCGCTGATCCTGATGACGCCGAAGTCGCTGCTGCGTCACAAGCGCGCCACCTCTTCGCTGGCCGAGCTTGCAGGCGAGTCCTCCTTCCACCGTCTCCTGTGGGACGATGCCGAGGTCATCAAGGACGGCCCGATCAAGCTGCAGAAGGATTCGAAGATCCGCCGCGTCGTCATGTGCACGGGCAAGGTCTATTACGATCTGCTCGAAGAGCGTGAAAAGCGCGGTATCGACGATATCTACCTGCTGCGTATCGAACAGCTTTACCCGTTCCCGGCCAAGGCGCTCATCAACGAGCTGTCGCGCTTCCGCAATGCGGAAATGGTCTGGTGCCAGGAAGAGCCGAAGAACATGGGTGCGTGGTCGTTCATCGATCCTTACCTGGAATGGGTTCTGGCGCATATCGACGCCAAGTACCAGAAGGTCCGTTACACGGGCCGTCCGGCTGCCGCCTCTCCGGCGACCGGCCTGATGTCCAAGCACCTGGCGCAGCTTGCTGCGTTCCTGGAAGACGCGCTGGGAGAGTGAAAACTCTCCCGCATCGCCCCGCAAAAAAGACACCTGAATAACGGAACTAGATCATGGCCACTGAAATCCGCGTACCAACCCTCGGCGAATCCGTCAGCGAAGCGACCGTCGGCACCTGGTTCAAGAAGGTCGGCGATACCGTCAAGGCCGACGAACCGCTCGTTGAACTGGAAACCGACAAGGTTACCGTGGAAGTCCCGGCGCCTGCGTCCGGCGTTCTAACCGAAATCGTTGCGCAGAACGGCGAAACCGTCGGTCTCGACGCGCTTCTCGGCCAGATCGCCGAAGGTGCTGCCGGCGCTGCGACCTCCGCACCTGCCGCAGAACCGGCAAAGCCTGCTGCGGCTGCCGCACCGGCACCTGCCGCCGTTGCCGCACCGGCAACCGGCTCCATGCCGCCTGCACCTGCCGCCGACAAGCTGCTTGCTGAAAACAACCTGTCCGCCGATCAGGTCGACGGTTCGGGCAAGCGCGGTCAGGTTCTGAAGGGTGATGTTCTTGCCGCTGTCGCCAAGGGCGTTTCGGCACAGGTTGCCGCTCCCGCTCCGGCCGCTGCACCCCGTCCGGTTTCCGCCGAGCAGGATGCCGTTCGCGAAGAGCGCGTGAAGATGACCCGCCTGCGTCAGACGATCGCCCGTCGCCTGAAGGATGCGCAGAACACCGCCGCCATGCTCACCACCTATAACGAGGTGGACATGAGCGCCGTCATGGACCTGCGTAACCGTTACAAGGACGTGTTCGAGAAGAAGCATGGCGTCAAGCTCGGCTTCATGGGCTTCTTCACCAAGGCTGTTACCCACGCGCTGAAGGAACTGCCCGCCGTCAACGCTGAAATCGACGGCACGGACATCATCTACAAGAACTATTGTCACGTCGGCATGGCTGTCGGCACCGACAAGGGCCTCGTCGTTCCGGTCATCCGTGATGCCGACCAGCTCTCCATCGCGGGTGTCGAAAAGGAACTCGGCCGCCTCGCCAAGGCGGCGCGTGACGGTTCGCTCGGCATGGCCGACATGCAGGGCGGCACCTTCACCATCACCAATGGCGGTGTCTACGGTTCGCTGATGTCCTCGCCGATCCTCAATGCACCGCAGTCGGGCATTCTCGGCATGCACAAGATCCAGGAGCGTCCGGTCGCCATCGGCGGTCAGGTCGTCATCCGTCCGATGATGTATCTTGCGCTCTCCTACGATCACCGTATCGTTGACGGCAAGGAAGCCGTGACCTTCCTCGTTCGCGTCAAGGAAAGCCTCGAGGATCCGGAACGTCTGGTTCTCGATCTTTAATCGGTCTTGCTTTTCGTTTCAGCGGGGTTTCAAGTGAGGCCCCGCTGAAAGACCACCCGGGAGAGCAGACGTGCAGCCGACATTTCTTGCCGCTTCGCCTTTTTTACCGCTTATCGGTCTAAGCGTTCTTCTTCTCGTCGTGCATGTCCTGTTACAGGGGATGATGGCGACCAGAGAGTTGGGTCGTGAATGGAATGCGGGTCCCAGGGACGGTGAGCAGAAGCCACAGGGCAAGCTCTCCGGTCGCGCTTCGCGCGCATCGGCGAATTTCCGGGAGACCTATCCGGCTTTTGTGGCACTCGCCTTCGGCGTTATCATGGCGGGTGACCCATCCGGGCTAGCGCTTATTGGTGCCTGGCTCTGGCTGATCTGCCGTGTTGTCTATATCCCGCTTTATCTTACGGGCGTTCCTTATATCCGCTCGTTCGTCTGGCTGGGCTCAATGCTTGGTCTGGCACTCATGTTTATCGTGCTGATGTTTTGAAGGCGGCTCGTGATGCATCAATATCTCATCGAACTTGCATCCCTGATGGCGATCTTTTCCTTTGCGATCGTCTCGCCCGGCGCTGATCTCGCTATGGTGATGCGCCAGGCAATGGTGCATGGTCGCAAGCAGGCCATCATCACCAGCTTCGGGGTTGGGACGTCTCTGATGTTCCACGTCACCTATACGATCCTCGGACTTGGCCTCATCATTTCTCAGTCGATCTATATCTTCAACATCGTCAAATGGCTGGGTGTCGCCTATCTGATCTATATCGGCATCAAGGCGCTGCGCGCCGGCAAGACCGAATTGCCCGCCGCTGAAGGTGAAGGCGTTCAGGCGAAAAGCAGCCAGACCGCGCTTAAGGCCTTTACGCTCGGTTTTGCCGCCAATGCACTCAATCCCAAGCCGGTGTTTTTCTTCCTGTCGATCTTTTCGACGGTGGTTCACGCTCACACGCCGGTCGCCATCAAGTTCGGATACGGGCTCGTCATGGCGAGCTGCCTTATCCTGTGGTTCGTCGGTGTCAGCCTGTTCATGACGACGCCGCGCATGCGCGCCGCATTTCAGCGCGCCAGCCAATGGATCGACCGCACCAGCGGTGTGGTCTTCATCGCTCTCGGTATAAAACTCGCAACGGAAAAAGCGGCCTGAGTTTCAGGTCAAACGCAAGCAGGGCAATGATCCGGCATCTTGCCCGACATCAATCAGGAAAACGAACATGGCATATGATGTAGTTGTAATCGGCACAGGCCCCGGCGGTTATGTTTGCGCGGTCAAGGCGGCACAGCTCGGCCTGAAGGTCGCTGTCATCGAAAAGCGCGCGACCTATGGCGGCACCTGCCTCAATGTCGGCTGCATCCCGTCCAAGGCGCTGCTGCACGCGTCCGAAACCTTCGCGCATGTCGCCCATGGTGTCGATTCGCTCGGTATCGAAGTCGCCGCGCCGAAGCTGAACCTTGAAAAGATGATGGGCCACAAGGACGGCGTGGTGAAGGCCAATGTCGACGGCGTTTCCTTCCTGTTCAAGAAGAATAAGATCGATGCCTTCCAGGGCACCGGCAAGGTGGTTTCCGCCGGCAAGGTTTCCGTCACCAACGACAAGGGTGAGACACAGGAGATCGAAGCGAAGAACATCGTCATCGCCACCGGTTCGGATGTTGCCGGCATTCCGGGCGTTCAGGTCGATATCGATGAAAGCGTCATCGTGTCCTCCACCGGTGCGATTGCTCTTTCCAAAGTTCCGGAAAAGCTCATCGTTGTCGGCGGCGGCGTCATCGGCCTCGAGCTCGGTTCGGTCTGGTCGCGTCTCGGCGCCAAGGTTACCGTCGTCGAATATCTCGACAATATTCTCGGCGGCATGGATGGTGAAGTTTCCAAGCAGGCTCAGCGCCTGCTGGCCAAACAGGGTCTCGATTTCAAGCTCGGCGCCAAGGTGACGGCCGTTGAAAAGACCGCCGCCGGTGCAAAGGTGGTGTTCGAGCCGGTCAAGGGCGGCGCTGCCGAAACGCTGGAAGCGAATGTCGTGCTGATCTCCACCGGCCGCAAGCCCTACACCGAAGGTCTTGGCCTTGCGGAAGCAGGCGTTGTGCTGGACAGCCGCGGCCGCGTTGAAATCGACGGTCACTACAAGACCAATGTCGACGGCATCTATGCGATAGGCGACGTGGTGAAGGGCCCGATGCTGGCGCACAAGGCGGAAGATGAGGGCGTTGCTCTCGCGGAAATCCTCGCCGGTCAGCGCGGCCACGTGAATTACGACGTCATTCCGGCCGTGGTCTATACGCAGCCGGAAGTGGCTTCCGTCGGCAAGACCGAGGAAGAACTGAAGGCCGCTGGCGTCGCCTACAAGGTTGGCAAGTTCCCCTTCACCGCCAATGGCCGCGCGCGCGCCATGCAGGTGACGGATGGTTTCGTGAAGATCCTCGCCGACAAGGAAACCGACCGGGTTCTCGGCGGCCACATCGTCGGCTTCGGCGCTGGCGAAATGATCCACGAAATCACCGTACTGATGGAATTCGGCGGTTCTTCGGAAGATCTGGGCCGCACCTGCCATGCGCACCCGACCATGTCGGAAGCCGTGAAGGAAGCGGCGCTGGCGACCTTCTTCAAGCCGATCCACATGTGATCGGTGTTGGAGCCCGCTGCTCCAACATTAAATTTCAGTCATCTGCCAAACCCCGGCTTGCCATGCAGGCCGGGGTTTTCCATACTCGCGCCACAGCCTGTCTAACCTTTTGATAAAAGGCAATAAAATGGCGTTTCCAAGTCAAGTTTCCTTCACCGTTCCGCAGCGCATCATCCATTGGGCGATGGCGCTTCTGATCTTCTTCAACCTGTTGTTTCCCGATGGCATGGAACATGCCTACCGGCTGATGCGGCGGGGCGAAACACTGACGCCGGAACAGGTATCTTCGGCCAATATTCACGCCTATGTCGGCTTCACCATTCTGTTGCTTGCGGTGCTGCGCCTCTGTCTACGCTTCTTCCAGGGCGTGCCGCCGCATCCGGCCGAAGAACCGCGACCGTTTCAGATTGCGGCGAAGCTGGCGCATTTCACCTTTTATGCCCTGTTCCTCGTCCTGCCCCTGTCCGGTATTGCCGCTTATTACTTCGGCGCTCAGCCGGCCGGGCAGTTGCATTCCGGACCCTTCAAGGCGCTGATGTGGGTATTGATCGCCGGTCACGTCGTCGCCGTTCTGGTTCACCAGTTCTACTGGCGCACCAATGTCCTGAAGCGCATGACGCACGGCTAAGCGGCGGTTTGTCGCGTTTCCGGTGCCTCGGAAAAAGAGGAAGGTGACCCCTGCCGCATGGCGCGGCCGGGGTTCGGGAATGCGGGATTTCGAAGACATATTACCGGACGCCGACTGGCGGGATCGCTATCAGGGAGAGATGATGACGCCGGAGCCGTCCTCACTCGATGTGAGCAGGCTCCTTCTCGATCATCCTCCTGCATGGATCCGCAGCCTTATGGCGCTTCGAAACCGCGTGGTGGCGCGTTTCGGTTTAAGAACGGTCGAAATGGTGGCTGGGACGTCGGCGGGTGGTTTTCCAGTCCTGTCCTCCACGCCACAGCGGACTGTGCTCGGCTTCGACGACCGCCATCTCGATTTCCGGATCGTCGTCGATCTCGAAGAGAAGGAAAACAGCCAGCTGGTGAGTGTCACCACCATTGTCAGGCGCAAGAACCTGTTTGGGCGGATCTATCTTCTTGTCGTCGGACCGTTTCACCGCCGCATCGTGCCAGCGACGATGCGGCCGTTCTGCGCCAATGTCCGGCCCGTCAGCATCGGGAGTGAGCCGGTCAATCGACCCGCGTGAGGGTGAAGCCTTCCGCGCGCAGCAATTCGACAAGGCCTTCCTCGCCCGGCAGATGCAGTGCACCGACGGCCATGAAGACATTGCCCCTGGCAAGCTCGGGGGCCGCACGTTCCGCCATGACGTGGTTGCGGTCGGTGATGATACGCTGCTCGAAGGCGGCGTAGCCCTGTTCGCTTTCCGCTGCGGCCTTCTTGGGGTCCATGCTTTTCAGCATGGGCATCGTCATGCCGATATCGCCAGCGACGTAGAGATCGGTCATGGTTGTCATGATGTCATCCATGCGGTCGCCCAGTTCAAGCGTTTCGATCAGCGCCTGAAGATGAAATTCCATCGGCAGCTCCGACATGGCCGTCAGCTGTTCCACCATTGTCTCCAGCCCGACAAGGTGTTTTCCGTCTGCAATGGCATCTTCGGCCAGCTTCTTGTCCAGAAAGGAGAGGCCTGTTGCCTTGCGGGCGAACTCACAGGCGGGAAGGGCGACGAAGCTCGAAAGCATCCATGGCTTCATGCGCGATACGGCGTTCAGCGGAATGCCGCGCTCCTTGAGGCCCTTTTCCAGACGCGCGACATTTTCCGGCGACAGGATGTCGGTGATCGATTTGCCATCCAGAAACATGGTGAGTTCGGGCTTGCTCAGCAGCGACGCCGCGACCTTCTTGTCATCGACGATTTCGTCCGATTCCACGATCACCGTCGCGGCTTTTTCAAAGGCGGGGCTGGCGGCGGCAGGCATTTCCAGAACACGCGGATCGGTGACATGCATGGTGCCGAGAAGATAGGACGTGGGCGTTCCCGCCTTTTCGATGCGCCAGAAATTGCCCTTGCCGTTCGGGATCGCGGCCGCTTCCTGCTCGATCTTTGCGAAGGTCTGCGGATCGGTCTTGCGCATCTCCACGAGAATGTCGCTGCCGGTGCAGGTGATCTGCTGCTGCGCGGCTTCCGCTTGCCCCAGCGAAAGCAAGGTCATGAGCAGGATTGCGACGGCGGTGACATGCAGGGCGGCAAGTAGCCACAGCAGGGCGTCGCCGGTCTTGCCCATCAGGGTGGCGGTGAGGTTTTGCGGTTTTATCAGGCTGTGCATCGGTCCAATCCGGTTGTCGTTCGCTTATAGAACGGCGGCTTGGATGTCTGGTTAATTATTATGGTTAACCATTTCCTGCTTCATGCGCGCGGATGGGCGTTGTCGTAGATTTCCAGCAGTCTCGTAGTGTCGACCCCGGTATAAACCTGCGTAGTGGATAGGCTCGCATGGCCGAGCAGTTCCTGAATCGTGCGCAGGTCGCCGCCGCCGGCGAGAAGGTGCGTGGCGAAGGAGTGGCGCAGCGCATGCGGCGTGGCGTTTTCCGGCAGGCCGAAAGCGCCGCGCAGTTTCTGCATTTCCCTCTGGACGATGGCGGGCTGCAGCTTTCCGCCGCGTGCGCCGAGGAACATGGGCTCATCCGCCGACAGGGCATAGGGGCAAAGCTTCCTGTAGGTATCGACGGCTTCCGTCACCACCGCCAGCAGGGGCACAATCCGCGTCTTGTTGCCTTTGCCGGTAATGCGCAGGCTGCGGGCGCCGGGCGGGAAATCGGCCGGGGTAAGACCGAGCGCCTCGGAAATGCGAAGGCCGCAGCCATAAAGCAGTGAAAGAACCGCGGCATTGCGGGCGGCGATCCATGGTTCGTCGTTCAATTGCGCTTCACTCGTGGTGATTTTCAGCGCCTGCCGGTCGGTCAGCGGTTTCGGTAGCGATTTCGGCTGTTTGGGCGCGCGCATGGCGGTGGCGCCTGCGGCGTTCACCAGACCTTTTTTCTGCAGGTGATGGAGCAGGGAGCGCAGGCCTGCCAGATGCCTGCCCAGCGAACGTGCGCCGGCGCCTTCCTTGCGCCGGTTTGCCAGAAAGGCGCGAAGATCGACCGGACGCAGATCGGCAATATCGGTGATGGAGGCCGGTTTGCCGATATATCCTGTCAGGAATGTCAGAAATTGCCGGGTATCGCGCTCATAGGCCTCGACGGTATTGTCCGAAAGCCGGCGTTCGCCCGCGAGGGCGGAGAGCCAGGACTGGCGCTCATCGAGAAGATCGGCTTGGGCAAATGTCAGGATTTCGGTCACGCGGCGCTCCATTCCATGCTTCGAAACTATGCGCTTATGGTCAGCATTTGGTTAAGAGGTAGACTTTGCAAGGCGCGCCCACTACATCCGGGCGGTTTCCTTTTTCCTGTCGCCGGGGCATGGTCGCCACATCATGGCAAAAGATTCGTCCGATCTGTTTGGGGCTCTGTTCGACCCGCCGTCGCCCACGCGCACGGTGCCCGTTCTCGTGCCCATGCCGGCGCCCGGGCCCTACAGCTATTCGGTGCCCGAGGATATGGTGGTGGAGACCGGTTCCGTCGTGCAGGTACCGCTCGGCCCCCGACAAGTCTTCGGCGTGGTGTGGGACGATGCGGGCGAGAAGGGCGTCGATCCGAAGAAGCTGCGGCCCATCACCAAAAGTTTCGAGTGCCCGCCGCTGAAGGCGGAAATGCGCCGCTTTGTGGACTGGGTCGCCGCCTATACGCTTTCTCCGCCCGGCCTCGTGGCCCGCATGGCGCTCAGAGCCCCCGCGGCCTTCGATCCCGAACCGATGATCGAGGGGCTGCGGCTGACCGAAGGCCGGCCGGAGCGCCTGACCCCCGCCCGCGAGCGGGTTATGGAACTGGCGGCTGAAGGGCATGGCTGGACGAAGAGCGGGCTTGCCCATGCCGCCGGCGTTTCGACCAGCGTGATCGATGGTCTCGTCAAGCAGGGCGTGTTCGAGACGGTGTTTCTGCCGGCGCCGCCTGTCGTGGCCGAACCCGATCCTGATTATGTCGAGCCGCGTCTGGAAGGCCCGCAGAAACAGGCCGCTTCGGAAATACTCGAGGATGTGCGCAAGGGCGGCTTTCATGTTTCGCTGATCGACGGCGTCACAGGTTCTGGGAAAACCGAGGTCTATTTTGAGGCGGTGGCCGAGACGCTCCGGCAGGGCAAGCAGGTTCTCATCCTGCTGCCCGAAATTGCGCTGACGGCGGCCTTTCTTGAGCGTTTTCAGGACCGTTTCGGTGCGAAACCGGCGGAATGGCATTCGGACCTGTCACCGCGCATGCGCGAAAAAGTCTGGCGGCAGGCGGTGACGGGCGAAGTGAAGGTGGTGGCCGGCGCGCGCTCGGCACTTTTCCTGCCCTTCGACAATCTCGGTCTCATCATCGTCGATGAAGAGCACGACCCCGCCTATAAGCAGGAAGACCGCGTCTTCTATAATGCCCGCGACATGGCGGTGGTGAGGGCGCGGATCGCCGAATTTCCGGTCGTGCTGGTTTCGGCCACGCCTTCGGTGGAAAGCCAGGTTAATGGCAGCTCGGGGCGTTACAACACTATTCACCTGCATACGCGGTTCGGCGATGCGGCAATGCCTGACCTGCATCTTGTCGATATGCGGCGTCATCCGCCGGAGAGGGGAGGGTTTCTGTCACCCGTCCTGCTGCGCGGCATTGGCAAGACCATCGAAAAGGGTGAGCAGGCGCTGCTGTTCCTCAATCGTCGCGGTTATGCGCCGCTGACGCTCTGCCGGGTCTGCGGCCACCGTTTCCAATGCCCGCAATGTTCCAGCTGGCTGGTGGAGCACCGGTTCCGCAATCAATTGCAGTGCCACCAGTGCGGCCACAACGAGCCGACGCCCGATCATTGCCCGGAATGCGGCACCTTCGATCATCTGGTGGCCTGCGGGCCGGGTGTGGAGCGCATTGCCGAGGAGGTGGAGAAACATTTCCCGGAAGCCCGCACCATCGTGCTCTCTTCAGATCTCATGGGCGTCAAGCGCCTGCGGCTGGAGCTGGAGGCGATCGTCAAGGGCGAGGCTGATATCGTGATCGGCACGCAGCTCGTCGCCAAGGGACATAATTTTCCGCTGATGACACTTGTGGGCATCGTCGATGCCGATCTCGGCCTTGCCAATGGCGATCCGCGTGCTGCGGAGCGAACGTTTCAGCTGCTGTCGCAGGTGACGGGGCGCGCCGGGCGAACGGGGTTGAAGAGCCATGGCCTGTTGCAGACCTATCAGCCGCAGCATCCCGTCATGCAGGCCATCGTTTCGGGCGATGCATCGGCCTTCTACGAAAGGGAAATCGTGGAGCGGGAAAAAGCCGTTCTGCCGCCTTTCGGACGGCTTGCCTCGATCATCGTTTCGGCCGATACGCGCGGGGAAGCGGAAACCCATGCCCGTGGTTTAAGGGCCGCAGCCCCGCAAGTTGCCGGCATCATGCTGCTCGGCCCGGCGGAAGCGCCGCTCGCGCTCATCCGCGGTCGCCACCGTTTCCGCCTGCTGGTGCACGGGCGGCGCAATTCCGACATGCAGTCTTTTCTCCGCACGCTTCTGGCCAATGGCCCGAAAGAGCGCGGCAGCGTGCATGTGCAGCTCGATATCGACCCGCAAAGTTTCCTTTGAACTTTGCCGCCGGGGCGTTTTCCCGCTGTCATGACCGTGTCATAACGCAGCAGGCAGTCAAAATGATTTGGGGAACGAGATGGAGTTTTATTTTCCCGCCGAGTTCGGCGAGCAGCTGGCCTTCGGAGCGGCGGTGGTTTCGGCCGTGATGGGCCTTTTTTTCATGTTTGCGCCGGGTATTACGCTTCGTGCCTTCGGTCTCCAGCCGGCGGGTGAGCGCAGGGATGGTTATGCACTCGTGCGCTCGTCGCTTGCCGGGTTCTATCTCGGTCTCGGCGCCGCCGCCCTGCTTCTCGCGCAGCCCATGGTCTATCTCGCCTTTGGGGCGGCTTTCGGCCTCAGTGTCTTTGGCGGCATTCTCTCCATACTCTCCGATGGTGGCGCAACCATGCGGAATTTCTTACTTCTGGTTGTACACTTTCTGCTCGCTGCACTGTCGTTGAGCTACGTGTTCGGGCTGGTCTGAAGCGGGCTTTTTGCCTTTTGTGACGCACAGATGCCGCATCCTGGGCGAAATCGGAAAATTTAAACGCATTCCCCCTTGCCCAAACGGCGCTTTCCGCTATTACGCGTGTTGCGAGTCCCGGCGTCCTATGCTAGACGGACCGCGAAATTGGGAAAAGGCAGGGGGGAATTCCGGTCTTTTTCGGGGAAATTGAAACGATTTCAAGAATTTGATGCGGTGGAGCCCCATCGCTGATGGTCTTGGACGATTAGCAGGGAAAAAGTGCCCGTGGCAGACACCTCCCATGGAACATCCGGTGTAGCGGAAAGGTATGCGTCGTCGCTTTTCGAGCTTGCTTTGGAAGCGGGTGCGGTCGAAGCGGTTCAGGCCGATCTGGATAAGTTCGGCGCACTTCTCGACGAAAGCGACGATTTGAAGCGTCTGGTTGCGAGCCCGGTGTTTTCCGCCGAGGATCAGTTCAAGGCAATCACCGCGATCTGCGAAAAGGCCGGCATTGCCGGTCTCGCGCTCAATTTCCTCAAGGTCGTTGCGAATAACCGCCGTCTCTTTGCCGTTCCCGGCATGATCCGCGCCTACCGCACCATTGCCGCTGCCCACCGCGGCGAAATCACCGCCGAGGTTACCTCGGCACATGCGCTCGACGAGGCGCAGGAAACTGAACTGAAGGCGGCGCTGAAGAGCGTTACCGGCAAGGATGTGGCGGTTTCCGTTACCGTCGATCCGTCGATCCTCGGCGGCCTGATCGTCAAGGTCGGCTCTCGCCAGATCGATACGTCTCTTCGCACCAAACTTTCCACCCTTAAGCTTGCACTGAAAGAGGTTGGCTGATGGATATCCGCGCCGCGGAAATTTCCGCAATTCTGAAAGATCAAATCAAAAATTTCGGCAACGAGGCGGAAGTCTCGGAAGTCGGTCAGGTGCTTTCCGTCGGTGACGGTATCGCCCGCGTCTATGGCCTCGACAATGTTCAGGCCGGCGAAATGGTCGAGTTTCCCGGCGGCATTCGCGGCATGGCGCTCAACCTCGAAGCCGACAACGTCGGTGTGGTTATCTTCGGTTCGGACCGTGACATCAAGGAAGGCGACACCGTAAAGCGGACTGGCGCTATCGTTGACGTTCCTGTCGGTCCGGAACTGCTTGGCCGCGTCGTTGACGCGCTCGGCAACCCGATCGACGGCAAGGGCCCGATTAATGCCGCCAAGCGTTCGCGCGTTGACGTCAAGGCTCCCGGCATCATTCCGCGCAAGTCGGTTCATGAGCCGATGTCGACCGGCCTCAAGGCCATCGATGCGCTCATCCCGGTTGGCCGCGGCCAGCGCGAGCTGGTCATCGGCGACCGCCAGACCGGCAAGACCGCCATCATTCTCGATACGATCCTGAACCAGAAGGCCATTCACGACAATGGCCCGGATGGCGACAAGCTTTATTGCGTCTACGTTGCTATCGGTCAGAAGCGTTCGACCGTCGCCCAGTTCGTGAAGGTTCTGGAAGAGCGCGGCGCGCTGCAGTATTCGATCATCGTTGCTGCTACCGCTTCCGATCCGGCTCCGATGCAGTACCTCGCTCCGTTCGCCGGCTGCGCCATGGGCGAGTACTTCCGTGACAACGGCAAGCACGCTCTCATCGGCTACGACGACCTTTCCAAGCAGGCCGTTGCCTATCGTCAGATGTCGCTTCTGCTGCGCCGTCCTCCGGGCCGCGAAGCTTATCCGGGCGACGTTTTCTACCTCCATTCCCGTCTTCTCGAGCGCGCTGCAAAGCTCTCCGACGAAATGGGCGCCGGTTCGCTGACGGCTCTGCCGGTTATCGAAACGCAGGGTAACGACGTTTCGGCCTTTATTCCGACCAACGTGATCTCGATCACCGACGGCCAGATCTTCCTTGAAACCGACCTGTTCTATCAGGGTATCCGCCCGGCCGTTAACGTCGGTCTGTCGGTTTCGCGCGTTGGCTCCGCCGCCCAGATCAAGGCGATGAAGCAGGTTGCCGGCTCGATCAAGGGTGAACTCGCCCAGTACCGCGAAATGGCCGCCTTCGCCCAGTTCGGTTCGGACCTCGACGCTTCCACGCAGCGCCTGCTCAACCGCGGCGCCCGCCTGACCGAGCTTCTGAAGCAGCCGCAGTTCTCTCCGCTCAAGACGGAAGAGCAGGTTGCGGTGATCTTCGCCGGTGTCAACGGCTACCTCGACAAGGTTCCGGTCGCACAGGTCGGCAAGTTCGAGCAGGGTCTGCTTTCCTACCTCCGCTCGGAAGGCAAGGCGATCCTCGACACCATCCGCACGGAAAAGGCTATCAGCGACGATACCAAGGGCAAGCTCAAGGGCGCTCTTGATAGCTTCGCCAAGTCTTTCTCGTAATCAGGGCTCTTTTACTCGGACGGATAACGGATGCCTTCACTAAAGGATCTGAAAAACCGCATTGCCTCCGTAAAGGCGACGCAGAAGATTACCAAGGCGATGAAAATGGTCGCCGCGGCGAAGCTTCGGCGCGCCCAGGAAGCTGCGGAGGCCGCCCGGCCTTATTCTCAGCGCATGAGCGCCGTTCTCGCCAACATCGCCAAGGCGGTCGAGGCGGACGTTGCTCCGGCGCTGATGACCGGCACCGGCAAGGACGACGTGCACCTGCTCGTCGTCTGCACGGCTGAACGTGGCCTTTGCGGCGGTTTCAACTCGCAGATTTCCCGTTTTGCCCGCGATCACGCCCGCAAGCTGATTTCGGAAGGCAAGACGGTCAAGATCATCACGGTTGGCAAGAAGGGTTACGACAGCCTTCGCCGCGAATTTGCAGCCAACATCATCGAGCGCATCGAACTGCGCGACGTGAAGAAGGTCGGTTTTGAAAATGCCGACCAGATTGCCAAGAAGGTGATCTCGCTCTTCAACGCCGGTGAGTTCGATGTCTGCACGCTGATCTACTCGGAATTCAAGTCCGTCATCAGCCAGATCCCGACCGGTCTGCAGCTCATTCCGGCCGCAACGCCTGTTGTGGAAGAGGATGCCGCAACGCAGAACGCCGTCTACGAATATGAGCCGGATGCGGCTTCTATTCTGGAAGACCTTATTCCGCGCAACATTTCGGTTCAGGTTTTCCGGGCTCTGCTCGAAAACGTTGCCGGTGAAATGGGCGCCAAGATGAGCGCGATGGACAATGCAACGCGCAATGCCGGTGAGATGATCAACAAGCTGACGCTGTCCTACAACCGTCAGCGTCAGGCTCAGATCACCAAGGAACTCATTGAAATCATTTCGGGCGCGGAAGCGCTCTGAGGTAAGGAAAGAGGGTAAGGATAATGGCTAAGGCAGCTACCCCCAAGAAAACCGCAGCGGTGAACGGCGCGGGCAAGGTTACCCAGGTTATCGGCGCTGTTGTCGACGTGGCGTTCGAAGGCGAACTGCCTCCGATCCTGAACGCGCTCGAAACCGAGAACAATGGCAACCGCCTCGTTCTGGAAGTCGCGCAGCATCTCGGCGAAAACGTCGTTCGCACCATCGCCATGGACTCGACCGAAGGTCTGGTTCGCGGTCAGGGCGTCGTCAACACGGGTGCACCGATCTCCGTTCCGGTTGGTCCGGAAACGCTCGGCCGTATCATGAATGTCATCGGTGAGCCGGTTGACGAAGCCGGTCCGATCGTTACCGCTTCCAAGCGCGCGATCCACCAGGACGCACCGGCCTATGTCGAGCAGTCGACGGAAGCGCAGATCCTCGTCACCGGCATCAAGGTCGTCGACCTTCTGGCTCCTTACGCCAAGGGCGGCAAGATCGGCCTGTTCGGCGGCGCCGGCGTTGGCAAGACGGTTCTCATCATGGAACTGATCAACAACGTCGCCAAGGCGCACGGCGGTTACTCGGTATTCGCCGGTGTTGGTGAGCGTACCCGTGAAGGCAACGACCTCTATCACGAAATGATCGAGTCGAACGTCAACAAGCTCGGCGGCGGCGAAGGTTCCAAGGCAGCACTGGTTTACGGCCAGATGAACGAACCGCCGGGCGCCCGTGCCCGTGTCGCTCTGACCGGTCTGACGATCGCTGAAAACTTCCGTGACGAAGGTCAGGACGTTCTGTTCTTCGTGGACAACATCTTCCGCTTCACGCAGGCTGGTTCGGAAGTGTCGGCTCTGCTCGGCCGTATTCCTTCGGCCGTGGGCTACCAGCCGACGCTCGCAACCGACATGGGCCAGATGCAGGAACGCATCACCACCACGACCAAGGGTTCGATCACCTCGGTTCAGGCCATTTACGTTCCCGCCGACGACTTGACCGACCCGGCACCTGCCACCTCGTTCGCCCACCTTGACGCAACGACGGTTCTGTCGCGTTCGATCGCTGAAAAGGGTATCTACCCGGCTGTTGACCCGCTCGACTCCACCTCGCGTATGCTTGACCCGATGATCGTCGGCGAAGAGCACTATGAAGTGGCTCGTAAGGTTCAGTCGACCCTGCAGCGCTACAAGGCTCTCCAGGACATCATCGCCATCCTCGGCATGGACGAACTGTCGGAAGAAGACAAGCTGACGGTTGCCCGCGCCCGCAAGATCGAGCGTTTCCTGTCGCAGCCGTTCTTCGTTGCTGAAGTCTTCACCGGTTCGCCGGGCAAGCTCGTCGCTCTCGAAGACACGATCAAGGGCTTCAAGGGCCTGGTCAACGGCGAGTATGACAGCCTGCCGGAAGCTGCTTTCTACATGGTCGGTTCGATGGAAGAAGCCATCGAAAAGGCAAAGAAGCTGGCTGCCGAGGCTGCCTGATCATGAATTGGCGGGCGCGTGGCTTTAGCCGCGCGCCCTGCCGACAATGGTGGCGAACCGGAACGGCTTTCGCCCGCGTTGTAAAAGACAAGTCCGTGACGCCCGCGTAATTGAAAAGAAGTGAATAGCCATGGCTGACAGTTTCAAATTCGATCTCGTTTCCCCGGAGCGTCTGCTCGTTTCCGAAACGGTTACGGAAGTCGTCATCCCGGCTACGCTGGGTGAAATGACCGTTCTGGCCAATCATGCGCCGACGATGACCACGATCAAGCCGGGCCTGGTAACGGTGAAGTTCGCTTCCGGCGAGACGCATAAATATGTCGTCTTCGGTGGTTTTGCCGATATTCTGCCGACCGGCTGCACGCTTCTCGCCGAATCCGCCGTTTCGGCCGATGACATGTCCCCCGACACGCTGCAGAAGCGTATCGATGCGGCCAAGGCCGAAATCGAAGAGGGCAATCATCACCACGAACATCTGACCAAGCTTGAAAAGCATCTTTATGAACTGACGAACCTGCATGAGGTTCTCGTCGCTGCTTGAAAGCACCGGGCGGGTTCGAAAGAATGACTGCCCACAAAAAACCTAAAGCAGAAAGCGGCCGTTTCGGTCGCTTTTTTGTTTTGGGCTGTTGCCTCACCATATCCAGGCGAAGCATGGCTGCTTTCGCACAGAAGCCCGTCACTTGGCCCGGTCTGAGCTTCCGAACGGCGTCGGCGGGATCGCATCAGTGATGCACGTGCGGAAAATGGGTGAGGCAAGGAGTCCCTTCAACGGGCGCACCCGTGAAACCGATTCCGATTTTCAGGGCTTTCGGTTAGATGTGATAACCGGGAAGAAATGCTGCTTTGAGATCGTGAGAGAGACGAAGCGGATTTTCGTCATGGAGGAGTGATCGGGTGTCGGCAAAGGCAAGTTACCGGAGGGTCGCAAGAACCGCTTTGCGCGAAGGGGTCATAGTGGAGGGCGAGAGGGCGGTGCCGGAGGAGGTGCCGGTTGCCTTTTCCTATGGCGGCAGCACCCATGCCGTGATGATGGCCAGCCCCGCTGATCTTGTCGATTTCGCGGTCGGTTTCAGTCTTACGGAAGGCATCATATCCACAAGGGCAGAAATCCGTTCCATCGAGGTGATCGAGGCCGGGCAGGGCTTCGATGTTCAGGTGGATTTGCAGGATGCCAATGCGGATGCGCTGAGGGCAAGACGGCGGCATATGGCAGGCCCCGTCGGCTGCGGTCTTTGTGGCATTGAATCCATAGAACAGGCGGTCCGCGTGGTACCGGAGTTGAGCGGCGTGGAAGTCTCCATTGACGGAGATGACATCGTTGCTGCGGTGAAAGCGCTGAATGAAGCGCAAAGCCTCAATCGCGAAACAAGGGCAGTTCACGGCGCGGGTTTCTACAATCCTCAAAAAGGGCTGCTTGCTGTCCGCGAAGATGTCGGCCGGCACAATGCGCTCGATAAGCTCGCAGGTGCGGTCGTCAATGCGGACCTATCGCCCGATACGGGCATTGTGGTGGTCACCAGCCGACTGTCGGTGGAAATGGTCCAGAAGACCGCCATTCTTGGCAGCCCCATTCTGGCGGCGATCTCCGCGCCCACGGCGCTTGCCATCGAAACGGCCGAGAGTTCGGGTGTCACACTTGTGGCGCTGGTGCGGGGTGAGGATTTTGAAATCTTCACCCGGGCGGATCGTATCCTTCTATAACATTAAGGCCGCCGTTTCCCGGCGGCCCTTGGCTTCAGAGCGGGCCTAGAACTCCGCCCATTCGGCCGCTGCGTTTCCGTGAGATCTTGGCGCGGCGGCATATCGCGGTTGCGGCGTCGGGAGCCGGGTGACGACGGCCGGTTTTTTGTCGGCCGGGCGGGCGGGCGATGCCTCGTGGGATATTCTGAACTGCCGCAGCAATTCGTGCAGATTTTCCGCTTCCGTGGCGAGGCCGTGGCTGGCGGCGGTGGTTTCCTCCACCATGGCGGCGTTTTTCTGGGTGGCCTGATCCATGACGTTGACGGCCTGATTGATTTCGCTGAGACCATTCGCCTGCTCGCGCGAGGCTTCAACGATCGCCGAGACATTGGTGTCGATCTCGCTCATCTGCGACTGGATATCCCGGAGCGCGCCGCCGGTTCTGCCCACCAGATCCACACCGTTGGCGACCTGCTCGCGGGAGGTGTTGATGAGGGATTTGATTTCCTTGGCCGCAACGGCGGACCGTTGTGCGAGTTCGCGGACTTCCTGCGCCACAACGGCGAAACCCTTGCCCGCTTCGCCGGCCCGGGCGGCTTCGACACCCGCATTGAGGGCCAGAAGATTGGTCTGGAAGGCGATGTCGTCAATGACGCCGATGATATTGGTGATTTCACCCGAGGAACGCGAGATCGCATCCATGGCGGAAATTGCCTGCTGGACGATATCGCCGGAGTGTTCGGCATGTTCTCTTGTTCGCAGCACCAGCTTTCCGGCCTCGCCGGCGCGCCGGCTGGCATCGGTAACGGTGGTGGTGATTTCCTCCAGCGCGGCTGCTGTCTCTTCCAGCGAGGCGGCCTGCTGTTCGGTACGCTGCGAAAGCTGATCGGCAGCGATGCGGATTTCGCCGGAGCCCGAAGCGATTGTCGAGGCATTGTGGGCGATAGTCTGCATGGTGGCCTGCAGCTTGGCGACGACTTCGTTGAAGTCCGCGCGCAGCTTTTCCATGCTGGGCACGAAGCTGTTGTCGAGGCGCTGCACAAGATCACCTTCGGCAAGCGCCCGCAGGGCATCGGCAAGCACACTGATGGCGCTCATGCGCGGCGTGACATCCGTGGCGAATTTCACCACTTTGACAACCTTGCCCGCCTCGTCCAGCACCGGATTATAGGCGGCCTGGATCCATATTTCCTTGCCGTTCTTTCCATAGCGGACAAATTCATCCGAGATGAATTCCCCTGCCGCCAGTCGCGGCCAGAAATTGCCATAGGCAGGCGAGGCGGCATAGGCCGGATCGCAGAACATGCGGTGATGCCTGCCCTCGATTTCCTTGAGGTCGTAATTCACCGTGGCGCAGAAATTCGGGTTGGCGGTAATGATGGTGCCATCCGGGAAAAACTCGATGGTGGCCTGCGAACGGGAGAGCGCCTCCAGCTTGCCCGCATCGTCCACGGCCCTGATTTTCTTGGCGGTGATGTCGGTGGCGATCTTCACGACCTTATAGGGTTTGCCGGAACGGAAAACCGGGTTGTAAGAGGCCTCGATCCAGATAACCGAGCCGTCCTTGCGGATACGGCGATATTCCCTGGCCTGGAACTCGCCACGGGCGAGAGACTCCCAGAATTCCTGATAGGCCCGCGACCCGGCAAGCTCGCTGTCGCAGAAGATGCGATGGTGCTTGCCGACGATCTCGGTGAGATCATAACCCAGCGCCGTGCAGAAATTTTTATTCGCGGTGAGGATATTACCCTTGAGATCGAATTCTATGACCGCCTGCGATCTCGATATGGCATCGAGTATATTTCTGTTATCTGCGCTTTTCCCTAACCCCAGCATTATACGTCCCCCAAAAACGGCCCACGGCGCGGTGAGCCGCACAGGATATGCGGTCCACGTCGTATCATGTTGAACAACGAACAGGTTTGCCGCCGAAGGCAGCAATGCAGGCACTTCCGTCTCTCCGCCTCGGTCAGGTATTGGGCCAGCGTGATATTCCTGCCGGCGTGATACTGTTCCAGGGCTTTTAATATTAGATATCCATAATATTAAAATGTTCTTATTTAGTAAGGCGAGGTAAAGAGTAAAAACAAAACCGCCGGGCAGGAAGCGCCGGCGGTCTGGACTGATCGATAGTCTTCGTGTTGCGTGGCCAGCCGAAAAGGCCTGATTAGGCCGCGAGATCTTCCGCTTCGGTTCCCTTGAACATTTTCGCAAGGTTCAGGAAGCAGATCATGCCGTGTTCGTTGGCGATGATGCCTTCCGAATAGGACTTGTCGAAGGAAGCCGAGATTTCCGGAACCGGCTGCACCTGGTTTGCCGGGATCGTCAGAATGTCGGAAACACGGTCGACGAGCATGCCGATGACCATGTTGTGCACTTCCGCCACCACGATGGCGCTTCTCTCATTGGCGACAGTGCTCTTCATGCCGAGCTTGTGAGCCAGATCGATGATCGGAATAACAGAGCCGCGCAGGTTCATGACGCCGATGACGTCTTTCGGTGCGTGGGGAATGGGCGTAGAAGGCGCCCAGCCGCGAATTTCGCGGATGGTCGTCGTCTTCACGCAGAATTCCTGATCATGCAGGCGGAACGCGATGATTTCGAGCGTCTCACCGCCAAAATTGGTAGAGTTAATCATTGCCATCAGAATTCTTCCCAATGCTCGCTGTGGAGGCCGGCGCAAGTGCACCGACACTTGCATATGCGGATTTGGCGTTCTGCCTGGTGCCTGAACAGCCGGAAACAATATTTCCGTCTTCAATGGATGATTTGTATCATCAGATGGTTTCGCAAACCTAAATGCGGAGTGGCCCTAGAGTATTTTACGCATTGTCCGGATGTAAAAAACCGCCACGCACTTTTACTGGAAATGCTAATATTCCTTCTCGTAAAATATGCCGGCTGCGCCTTCGCCATCGCCACCCGCTTCCCCGCGTAGCTTCACACCCCGCCCGACATCGAGGTTGATGATGGCTTTTGCGCCGGATTCGCCGCTTTGCTGTAGCTCGAGATAGGTTCTTTCGTTCAGATATTTACCGGCGGAAACACGGGCCTGTCCTTCGGAATCGGTCGAAATATCGAGATCGTCGACGCCGAGATTGCTTCTGAGCTTGTCGAACAGCGAAGTGGAACGCCCGCCGGCCAACTGGGCGGCGGCATCGGCCAGCCTTGCGATTTGCAGAGCCGAGAGTTTCGACATGGACTGGCCGAAGATCAGCTGCGCCATCACCTCATCCTGCGGCAGGGCCGGTGCCGAGGAGAAGGCAAAGGTCGGATCGTTGGCGTTGCCGGAAACGGCCACCGTGATGGTCGTCGAACCGACTGTCGAGTCGGCCTTCATATCGAGGACCGGAACGAGGCCGCCGCCGAAACTGATATTGCCGGTGGTGAAATCGAGGCGGCGAGTGAGGATTTCGAGCCGGCCACGGCGCATTTCGAAGCCGCCGGAAATGACCGGAACGGCTGCCGTGCCACGGATCGTCAGATTGCCCGTGAGTTCCGCATCGATGCCGCGTCCGCGCACGAAGATGCCGCTCGGTGCGTTCACCTGCAGATCGAGATTGATGGTGGACGAACTGCCGCTGCCGCCCTGATCAGCCCCGAGCGCCTTGGCCTGCGCGCGCACCTTCGGTGGCGCGTTCTTGTGCTTGACATCGATTTCCGTCAGCGAGGCCGGAAGCTTTTCCGGAATGGTGATGGCGCTTCTGTCCAGCGTCAGGTTACCGCCCAGCACGGGAGAATTCAGCAGCGGGCCCTTCAACGTCAGCGTGCCGCTTACCACCGTCGTCACCAGCGTGCCGTCATTATAACCGGCGCGATTGAGCGTGATCGATATATCGGCGGGGAAACCAGAACCACCGGCTATGCCGACGCTGCCGGTTCCCGAGATCGTTCCGCCGCCCGCCAGCTTGCCCGTCAGTCGCGAAATGACGGCGCGGTCGCGGTCGAAGGTGATGGTGGCGCCCAGGTCGTTGATGGTCAGGTTCCGGCGCACATCGGTCAGGCGCGTACCATCGGTGGTGATGCTGCCGGTAACGACAGGTGCGGAAGCGCTGCCGGAAATCTTCACATCGATGGCGGCGGTGCCGTCCACATCGAGGCCCTGCGATGCGGTTTGCGCCGCGACGGCAGAGAAGGGCAGTCTGCCGGAAAACGCCATGGAAAGCGGACGATTGCCGGCGATGCCGAGCGAGCCGCCGCCGGACAGCGACATGCCGCCCTGGCCGGATACATTGGTGTCGATCTGCAAGGTGCCGCCCGCAAAGCGGCCGTTCGCCTTGATGCCGAGCGCGGCGAGGCCTGCCGCGCGTGTCTGCGCGACCTCGGCATTGGTCCAGTTCAGATTGTAATCGACCGCGGGGTTCGATGCCGCACCCTTGGCGCTCACCGTGCCGGAGATGCTGCCTGCCGCATCCAGTCCGGTGGCGAAGGCATTTGCGAGACTGGCGGGCAGCGAACGGATATCGGCATTGATGTCGAGCGTCGATCCGGCGCTGCCGTTGACCTCAACGCGCCCTTCACCTGTGATGATGGTCAGATCTGAGATACGGGCCGTGCCGTTCTGGATGGCGATGGTGCTCGGTTTTTCAAGGCGAACCGCAATGCCCTTGGGGGCGGCGGAAAAGGCGTCGACGCGCACTGTCATCGGCAATCCGCCGGTCTCAGCGCTGCCTTTTACCACCAGCGGCGCATTGTCGTAACGGCCATTGACGTCGAACTGCGTCGTCGTGCCTGAATGGCCGATGGTGGCATTCAGGCCCGATATCGCGGCGGCGCCGGCATTGACGCTATCGGCGCTGACCTTGCCATTGATGGCGAGAGCCTGAAGATCGTCGATGGAAATATCGGCGGCGAGTTTCGAGATCGTTGTTGTGCCCTGGCGGATGCTGTTGCCATTGGCCTTGATCGTCGCGGCAATTCGGCCATTGGCGTTGCTCAGGGCGATATCGCCGGAAATATCGCCATCCGCCTGCTGCGCGGCGAGGGCCGCGAGCAGGGCGAGGTCGGGGAAATTGAAGGAGAGATTGCCCGATGGCAGGAATTGCTGCGAGAATTGCAGCTGCCCGTTCAGGATGTTCCGGCCTACGGCCACATGCAGCTCGGGGATGGCCGTGCCGTTTTCGGTCTGCACCACATCGGCATGGGCGTCGATCTTCTGTCGGTCGAGGCTGCCGCTGGCGGTGAGCTTTGCCTGAGGCGCGGCGGGATCGGCCTTGCCGGTTGCATTGACCTTCAGCGATTCAAGTGTTCGCCCGGCAAGGATTGCGCTTTCGGAACTCAGGGTGACGTTGAAATCCGGTGCTGCCAGCGCGCCGCTGGCCTCGATTGCAAAATCGGCGACGCCCTTCGCCTGTGGCGTCAGTTTTTCAAGAGCGGGAAATTTACCCGTCAGGCTGGCGCTCAATGCATCGTTTTCGAGGCCGACATTGCCGGTTGCTTCGATGGTTCCCGACTTGACGACGAGGTTTTCAAGGCTGGTGCGTCCGCCGATGGTCACGTCGATATCGCCCTGGAGGGCGATGGTGGTGTCGAACTTTTCCGCAAGGGCCGGTGGAAGGGTGGCGGGCAGCGCGAAGAGCTGCACGCTGGAGGTCAGGCGATTGCCGGCGAGATCGAAACTGCCATTCAACGTCCCACCGACACTGGCGCTTTCCAGCGTCGCGCCGTCGAAGCCGATAGCTGACGAAGTGAGGCTGAGCGGCGCCTTGATGGTGAGGGGCGCCCGCACCAGCCGGTCGACATCGGGGCTGACGAAGGAGGATTGCGCCACGGACAGGACCGTCGCGATCGTGCCGCTGCGGTTGGCGATGTTGAGATCGGCGCTCTCGGCCGTCAGCTTGACGTCATCGAGCCTGCCTTGCGGCAGGGAAAGGCTGCGCAAGGATACCGTCGTGTTGAGATGCGCGGCGTCTGCACCGCCCTTGAGGGAAAGATCAAGGCCGTTGATGAGGGCCTGAACCTCGCCATTCTCCAGCGGCCAGCGAAAATCCACGGGGCCAGCGGTGCCGATGAGATTGGCGGCGAGATCGTTCTGACCGTTCGGATCGACCGTGCCTGACGCCGTCAACAGCAGGGTGCCGGTCTCCAGCGTGCTGCTGCCGATTTCGATGCGACCCTGCGGCGAAAGGGTTGCATTTGCGTCGAGCTTTGTCTCGCCAGCAAAAAGCTGACGGAAGGCCGGGGGCAGAAGTAGATCCGGCTGACCACCGCCTGCAATTTCGATACGGCGGGTGCCATCATCTGCAAGAAGGTGGCGACCGGTGACGTTGACGACAGGGTTGCCGGCGACATTGCCGCGCAGCGTACCCGTCCAGTTGGAAAGCGGGCCTTCGCCGTTGAGGTCTATCGCCACCGCAGGTGTTCCCGGAAGAGAAAGCAGCGTGGCGAGAAGACCGCCTTCGGGCTCCTTCATCTCCGCTTTCAGCTTCAGGACATTCTCATTCGGAAGGAAGGCGATGTCGGCATTGACCTCCGCATCCGGCGCATTGAGCCGATGGGCGGTGAGCGACAGCCGCATATCGTCCTGGGCAGCCGTCAGGTTGCCTTCCGCGTTGAGGTCGAACGGACGGCCGAGAAGCGATTGGCCGAGGCTGATATCTGGAAAGCTGAACTTGTCGACGGCGATTTCGATCGGCAGCGAGGAATTGCCGGAGCTCTTGGTCGATGTCTGCTCCGGGGCAAGCGGTTTGCGCTCGACATCGATCGATCCGGCCGAGACCCGGTCGGCATGGAAGGTGCCGGCAAGCAGCGAGAGTGGCGACCAGTCGACGGCGATCTGGCTCACGCGGGCATAAGGTCCCTGCCGGTCTGAAAGGGTGACATTGTCGAGCCGCAGGCGGCCGGTCAAAAGGCCGCTCGGGGGCGAAATTTCGATTACCTGATCGGGCGTGGAAACGATCGATGAAATCTGCTTTGCGGCAATTCTTGCGCCCATCGGGGTAAAACCGACGAACAGAACCGCAAGCAACACCAGCACCACGCCGCACAAGGCAGCGTAGCCCAGCCATTTCAGCAATCGAATCAACGTTTTCATAAAGGGTAATCTACACTCTGTTGCAAGGGTGTTCGACTGCGGCGTTTAAAAAGACTGACCGATGCCAGCATAAATGCCGAAACTGTTGCCACCATCGTATTTGTCGAGCGGCATGGCGACATCGAGACGCAGAGGCCCGAAGGGCGTCGCGTAACGCAGACCGATACCGGCGCCAGCCCGGATATCGGAAAAATCGGGTGCCACGTCTTCCGAAACCACACCCGCATCGATGAAGGGGACGATGCCGATCGTTTCGGTGACCTTGATGCGGGCCTCAATGGAGCCGACGACATAGGAGCGGCCGCCCGTCGCATCGCCGGCGGCATTATACGGCGATATTTCCTGATAGCTGTAGCCGCGTACCGATCCGCCGCCGCCGGCATAAAAGCGCCTGGTGGTGGGTATGTCCTGCAGATCGCTGCCACCGACCAGCACGCCGCCGGAAAGCTTTCCGGCCATGATCAACCGGTCCTCGGCGCCAAGTCCCTTATAGCCCGAAATGGAGCCTTCGAAAGAGGAAAAGAAGGTGCCGTTCAGTGCTTCATAGCTTGGCTTGGCGGCCACAGAGGCGCGAAAGCCTTCTGTCGGGTTCAGCTTGTCGTCGCGTGTATCACGAACGAATTCCAGCGGGATGGAAGTGGTAAGATATTCGTTCTTGCCGAATGCGTCTTCCGTATCGGCCCATTGCACCTCGAGGCCGGCTGCGGCTGTATCGGTATCGTTCAGCTCGTAGGCGAAACCGGCCGTGCCAGTCACGGTCTTGGCGTCGTATGTATCCGGGTGTTCGGTCTTGGCAATCAGGCTGGTCTTGAATGTGGTGCGTGGATTGAACATGCCGGGCTTGGTGAAAGTGATACCCGCCGAATAATCCATGCCTTCGACGCTCGATGCCTCTGCGATGCGCGAAACCGAACCTTCGATACGCAGCGATTCCGCCTGCCCGAACAGGTTCCTGTGGCCCCAATAACCCTGGAGGCCGATGCCTTCCGTGGTGGAATATTGCGCGCCGACGCCGAAATAGCGGTGCTTGCCTTCCGAAACCTCGATGGTAAGCGGAATGGTGCCGTCGCGCGCCAGCGTTCCCGCTTCCTTGATGGTCAGGCTGGAAAAGACGCCCAGCTGCCGCAGCCGGTCGGCGGCCTTGCGCAGTTTTTCCGGCGAATAGGGCTCGCCGCCATTGAGGCGCGAATAACGGCGGATAAAATCGCCATCGACGGTTTTTTCCCCCGTAACGGTCACCGTGCCGAGGGGCGCCACGGGACCGCCTTCGGCCGCCATGGTAATGTCCACCGTGTTTGTCGCGTGGTTGGCGACGGCCTCGCGTTTCGTCAGCTTCGCAAGCGGACGGCCTTCGGCCTTCAGATCATCGATCAGCTTGTTGCCGGCGCGGATGATGGCGAGAGAACCCGCGTCGCCGCCGGTCGTCAGGCCATATTCCTCAAGGTTGCGGCCGGTGACATCGCCTTCAAGCCTGACATTGCCGAGTTTGAAGACCGGGCCGGGCGTAACCGTAATGACCACGGGCACCGGAGCGGAATGATCGAACACCGGATTGGGCGGCAGGCTATCCACATCCTTGCCGGCAACGGTGACCTTGACGATGCCGCCATAACGGGCGTTTTCATAAAGCGCCGCGATCAGCCTGTCCCGGTCGTCTCTTGCCTTTATCAGAAGGCCAAGATCGCCGGAGGCCGGTTTGTCCTTGTCGGCAAGAAGCAGCGAACTGTTTTCCAGGCTGTCTTTCAGGGAACTATCGGCGTCCGTGGCATCGAGCGTGACGGCGTATTTGACGGGGTTGATAACCTCGACCTCCGGTTCTTCCGAACCCCAGAGGCGCATGCCGAACAGTTTGAAGGCAAAGGCATCACGGGTAAACGCCGGATACAGGGCGAACGTCACAGCAACCGCAAGCGCGGTGCCAGCTTTCCGATACGCAATACCTGTCTTCGGGTTAGTTCGTGTTCTTCGCATAAGCTGCTTTATGGTTGAGCCTTTATTGTCGCCCTAACCCGTTTCCTGTCCGTTAACATTGCAATTTAATCATAAATAAACGGCTTTGAGGACCCTTGCGCTTGTGTTTTGCCGCCCAAAACGCAAAAAGCCCCGGTTGACCGGGGCTTCTGTGCAACGGTATTTAGCGAAGCGATTAGCGGCAACGCGCCGTGTAACGCTGACCGTACTGGTCGCGATAATAGCAATAGCCCGGTTCGGAAGCATTGCCGATGAGGGCACCGCCCACGCCGCCGATTGCCGCACCCACTGCCGCGCCACGAACGTTGCCCGTGATAGCGCCGCCAAGGACAGCACCGGAAACGGCGCCGATTGAAGCTCCCTTTTCGGTCTGCGTGCAGCTTGCGAGCGACAGGCCGACCAGCGCAAATATGATTGCCTTTTTCATGAAACTCTCTCCAACGTTACAATGAGCTCTTGTGGCTCGGTAGGCGTCCCATATTTATCTGCGGCGACTGCTACCTCCGACCGCCACAGATAACTAACAATTCGATGTCGTTTAGGGAAGCCTCCACTTTCGGCATTCCTCCGAGCGTAATCGATTGCGTCCCAAACAACGGCGCGGCGCAAAAAAGGTTCCAAAAATCCGGGTTTTTTGATGTGAATCAATTTTGTACTTTTCATCGGGTTCTATAAACGGTTTATTGGAATGGTTCAAAACAACGGCGAATTGACGCAGACGCGGTTAATGTGGCCCGCAAGGGTTGACGCTCCCGGTGTCGAGGCACAAAACGATCTGGTCAATTCTGGAGCATGGCATGGACTTCGAGGCATTTTTCACGACGGAACTGCAAAGCCTGCATTCTGAGGGACGTTATCGCGTTTTTGCGGATATCGAGCGCCAGCAGGGCAATTTCCCACGTGCGACACGGTATAACGCCAATGGCGAGCGCAAGGATGTGACCGTCTGGTGCTCCAACGACTATCTCGGCATGGGCCAGAACCCGAAAGTCATCGAAGCCATGAAGGCCGCCATCGATCACTGTGGCGCGGGTGCGGGAGGCACCCGGAATATTTCTGGCACCAACCACTACCACGTCCTGCTCGAGCGCGAACTTGCCGATCTCCACGGCAAGGAATCGGCGCTGATTTTCACCTCGGGTTATGTCTCCAACTGGGCGACCCTCGGCACGCTCGGTCAGAAAATTCCGGGCCTGATCATTTTCTCGGATGCGCTCAACCATGCATCGATGATCGAAGGCATCCGTTATGGCCGCTGCGAGCGGGTGATCTGGAAGCACAACGATCTCGAGGACCTCGAAGCCAAGCTCAAGGCGGCGGATCCGAATGCGCCGAAGCTGATCGCCTTCGAATCCGTCTATTCGATGGATGGCGATATCGCTCCGATCAAGGAAATCTGCGATCTGGCCGACCGTTATGGCGCCATGACCTATCTCGACGAAGTTCATGCCGTTGGCATGTATGGAACGCGTGGCGGCGGCATTGCCGAGCGCGAAGGCCTGATGGATCGCCTGACGATCATCGAGGGAACGCTCGGCAAGGCCTTCGGCGTCATGGGCGGCTATATTACCGGCTCCACGGCAGTTTGCGACTTCATCCGCTCCTTCGCTTCCGGCTTCATCTTCACGACGGCCCTGCCGCCGTCGCTTGCCGCCGGTGCGATTGCGTCGATCCAGCATCTGAAGGCAAGCCCCTTCGAGCGCGCCCGCCATCAGGACCGGGTGCGCAAGCTTCGCGGCCTTCTCGATGCGCGCGGTATTCCGCACATGGACAACCCAAGCCACATCGTGCCTGTCATGGTGGGTGATGCCGCCAAGTGCAAATGGATTTCGGATATCCTGCTCGACAGTCACGGTGTCTATGTGCAGCCTATCAACTATCCGACCGTGCCGCGCAAGACTGAGCGCCTGCGCATTACGCCGACACCGCTGCACAGCGATGCCGATATCGAGCATCTGGTCGGCGCGCTGCACCAGCTCTGGTCGCATTGTGCGCTGGCGCGGGCGGTGGCGTGAGGCCGCAGTTTAGATAAGAGAAGACCGGGCCGCGTTTACGCGGCCTTTTCTTTGGTGGCGATCAGTTCGCGGGCGTGACGACGGGCTTCGTCATCCGCTGCGAAGACATCTTCAATCGTGGCGGCGGAGCGACCGTCATGCAAACGGTCCATGACCGTTTCGACGATCTCGGCCATATCGAGAAAACCGATATTGCCTGCAACGAAAGCGTGAAAGGCGGTCTCTTCGGCGGCATTCAGGGCGGCGCCCTGTAGACCGCCGCGCTCTAGCGCGGTGCGAGCCAGACGGATCGCCGGGAAACGGGCCTCATCCGGCGCTTCGAAATCGAGCCGCGCCAGTTTTGCGAAATCCAGCCGCTCGACACTTAGATTGCCGCGTTGCGGATAGGTGAGGGCATAAGAAATAGCAGTGCGCATGTCGGGAGAGCCGAGCTGGGCGATATAGGAACCGTCGGTGTAACCCACCATCGAATGGATGATCGACTGCGGGTGGACGATCACCTCCACCTGATCGGGCCTGAGATCGAAGAGATATTTCGCCTCGATCATTTCCAGCCCCTTGTTGAACATGGAGGCGCTGCCGATGGAGACCTTCAGTCCCATCGACCAGTTGGGATGGGCGCGGGCGATATCCGCCGTAACATTGGCCATCTCCTCGCGCGACCATGTGCGGAATGGGCCGCCAGATGCGGTCAGCACGATGCGTTCCACGGCCTGTTTATGTTCGCCCGTCAGGCATTGGAAGATTGCGCTGTGCTCGCTGTCGACCGGGATCAGCCTGCCGCCGCCCTGCTTGACCGTGCGCAGAAAAACATCGCCAGCCGAAACCAGGCATTCCTTGTTGGCGAGCGCTATGTCTGCGCCACGCCGTGCGGCTGTAAGAGTAGGTGCAAGGCCGGGGGTTCCGGCAATCGCCGCCATCACCCAGCCGGCATCCGTCGACGCGGCCTCTTCGAGGCCGGATTTGCCCGCCGCAACCGCGATGCCGGTGCCGGCAAGGGCCGATTTCAGCGCTTCGTATTTGTCGTCCTCGGCGGTAACCGCCAGCCGCGCGCCGAATTCCCGCGCCTGTTCCGCCAGAAGCGCGATGTTGCCCGCGCCGGTCAAAGCCGTGATCTCGAACGCGTCGCGGCCACCCAGTTGGCGGACGACATCCAGCGTATTGGTGCCGATCGAACCGGTCGAACCCAATATTGTCAGCTTGCGTGGCATTTCACTGGCATTCGTCATTTTCAGTCCGTAGGTCGTTTCCGGTTCGCACCTCTCGGTGCACGTCGTTTTCCCGAAAACGCCATGCACTTTCGAGCAACATTCCTTAGCCTCTACCCGCGAAAACCAGCCATAACAAGGACAAAGCCGGGGCTATTGTTTTTGCGGAAGGCAAAGCCATATGCAAGAAAAACAATGAGAGGATATCGATGCGACGTTTTCTTGTTTCCAGCGGGTGGATTTTTGCGGCAAGCCTTGTGCTGGTCCTTGTCTTCATTCCTTTTGATCCGCGTCTTTCCGAAAGTGCGCAGGCGCTGCCAGGCGGCGTGGTCTCCTTCAATCGCGCCATTACCGATTTCGGAACCTTCCGCTGGATGCTCTATTCTACCGGCCTTCTGGCGATATTGGCCTATATCGCCGCACGGGTTTTAAAGGCGGAGACCTATAATGGACGGCTGAGGACGGCATGGCGGCTTCTTACCTATTTCTTCCTGACGATCGGAACGGCGAGCATTCTCGTCCATACGCTGAAATTCCTGATAGGACGGGCACGGCCGGAGCTTGTGCTGGAAATGGGCGCCTATAGCCTCACCCCATTTAACGGCGACAATCTCTATGAAAGTTTCCCCTCAGGCCATTCGACCGCCGCCGGGGCGTTTTTCGGCGCTTTCGCCATGTTGATGCCGCGCTTCCGCTGGGCGTTTCTCCTGCTTGCCCTTGTCATCGGTGTTTCGCGTGTCATCGTCGGCGCACATTATCCAAGCGATGTCGCCGCCGGGCTTTTGCTCGGCATGTGGACGGCCATGGCCTTCGCCTTTATCTTTGCCCGGTCCGAAATGCTGTTCCGGTTCGATGCGCAGGGCTGGCCGCAGCCGAAGAATGTAAACCTCCCGGCGGCGGATACACGATAAGGCCTTCAAGCGGGATGTAAGGGGGAAGGTGATGGAAGAAGCGACAATCGCTCCGGGAAATGACGGCGGGGCCGTTCAGCACATCCGCACGTCCGTCGTCGTGGCCGGTGGCGGGCCGGCGGGCATGATGCTTGGCCTGCTGCTTGCGCGCAGCGGTATCGATGTTGTGGTCGTCGAGAAACACGGGGATTTTCTCCGCGATTTTCGCGGCGACACCATCCACCCTTCAACGCTTGAATTGATGGAGCAACTCGGTTTCATCGATGAGTTTCTGAGCCTGCCGCACACACGTGCACCAAGGCTGAATGCGATTATCGGCGGCGAGCGTATCACGATAGCGGATTTTTCCCGCCTGCCGGTCCGCCACCGCTTCATCGCCTTTATGCCGCAATGGGATTTTCTCAATTTCATCGTCGGCAAGGCGGGACAATACGAAAATTTCCGATTGCTGATGAATGCGCCGGTGACCGGACTGATCGAGCGCAGCGGCCATGTCGGCGGTCTCACGGTCAGCACGCCGGAAGGCATCATCGAGATAGAGGCCGATCTGGTGGTGGGGGCGGATGGGCGCAACTCCACCGTCCGCGAGGCGGCGGGGCTGGAAGTGCAGCGCTTCGGCATTCCGACGGAGGTGCTGTGGATGCGCCTTTCGAAACAGCCCGACGATCCGACGGAAACCATGGGGCATGCCGGCTCGCGGCAGGGTTTCGTCATGATCAACCGGGGCGATTACTGGCAATGCGGTTATGTGGTGCGAAAGGGGTTTTTCGCTGACATAAAGCTACAGGGAATTGAAGCCTTCAGGGATAGGGTTGCGGAAATCTGCCCTTTCCCACGCGAAAGGCTCGATGAGCTCAAGAGTTGGGACGATGTGCATCTCCTGACCGTCCGTATCGACCGGCTGAAGCGCTGGTGGAAACCCGGCCTGATCTGCATCGGTGATGCGGCCCACGCCATGTCCCCCGTCGGCGGTGTCGGCATTAATCTGGCCATTCAGGATGCGGTTGCGGTGGCCAATATATTGGTGCCGGTGCTCGTCTCCGGCCGGGCCATTGCCGATGATGATCTCGCCGCAATTGAAAAGCGGCGATCCTTCCCGACCAAGGCCACGCAATTTCTGCAGCGGATGATGCGTATCGGCGGCAAAAAAGGACGGGCAGATGCGGAAAAACCGAAGGGACCGCCAGCCTTTGTGCTGGCCATCATGCGGTTTCCGCTTCTTTCCCATTTGACCGGCCGGCTGGTGGGGCTGGGTTTCCGCCGGGAAAAGATCGAGACGATGTGATGCCGCTCAGGCAGTGCCGGCGGCTTCTTTCTCATATTTCAGCCCGATAACGGCGGATCCGATCAACCCCGGCTCGATGCGGCAGATGGCGGGCACGACTAAGGGGCGGTCGAAGCGCCTCAGAATGCGGCTCCTTACCACCTCGTCCAAAGCGGCGAGAAGCGCCTTCGAATTCGAAAGTCCGCCGCCGACCGGCACGATGGTTGCGCCGGTGACGTTGATCACCATTGCCAGAGGCGAGGCGAGAATATCGATAAGGACATCGATGGTTCTTGCGGCCTTCGGATCGCCCGCCTGCCAGGCTGCAATAATATCCTCGCTGGTCATTGCCTGCTGGTGAAGATGCGAATGTAGTTTTTCCATGCCACGGGCGCTGCCGATTGCATCGACGCAGCCGGTAAGCCCGCAACCGCATTCGAAACGCGGCAGCGAAACCGGCGGATTTCCGGCCAATGTCGCGGCCACCGGCCCGTGTCCCCATTCGCCGGCGAAACCGCCGTCGCTGTTGATGAGCTTGCCGTCGATCACCAGCCCGCCGCCCACACCCGTTCCGAGGATGACGCCGAAGACCACGCGATGACCCCGTCCGGAACCGATTTCCGATTCGGCGATCACGAAGCAATCCGCGTCGTTCGATACGATGACGGGAAGGTTCAGCGCCTTTTCCAGCTCGTCTTTCAAGACCCTGCCATGGATGCTCTGAATATTGGCGACAGTGGCTTTGCCGGTGTCGGGATCGATGACGCCCGCAATCGACAGCGACACGCAGGCGGGTGTGCCGCCGCTATTGTCGATGACGGATTTCAGGCCGGCGGCGAAGTCTTCGAAACTGGTCTTGGGCGTCGGGATGCGCGGCACGGGCCGAATATCGTCGGGAGCGTAGGCAATAGCGCCCTTGATGGTCGTTCCGCCTATATCGAAGCAAACGATCATGATTCAGGCTCCGGAACGGGTGGCATCGTGGATTTTTTCTGCACCGATCCATGTCGAATGCATCTGAAGGTCGGGCGTCAGCATGACGAAATCCGCATCGAAGCCGGGCAGGAGCTTACCCTTGCCGGAAGCGCCGATTGCCTCGGCGGGATAGGCGGACGCCATTCTCAAGGCTTCTTCCAGCGGTGTGTCCAGCTTTTCATGCATGAAGCGTATGCAGGAGAGCATATCGATATCCGCTCCCGCCAGCGTGCCGTCGGCCAGCGTCAGCCTGCCGCCGTTGCGATAGACGCGCCTGCCGTTCAGTTCGAAACCGTCATCATCCGTGCCGATGGTGGACATGGCGTCGGTGACGAGGAAAATGCGGCCGGGATTATTCTTGGCGCGAAGCGCAATGCCGATTGCTGCAGGATCGACATGGAAGCCGTCAGCGATCAGCCCGCAATCCAGCTTGCCGTTCGAAAGTGCCGCCCCCACCAGTCCCGGCTCGCGATGGCCGAGCGGGCTCATGGCGTTGAAAAGATGTGTCACCATGGATGCGCCGGCCTCGGCATAGGCCGTCGCAACGCCAAGGCCCACATCGGTATGGCCGAGGCTGACGACGATGCCGGCTTTGTGCAGCGCTGTGACCTGCGCTTCGGTTACGTTTTCCGGGGCGATGGTTGTCAGCACGAAAGGAAGCTTCGCCTTGCAGTCCGTCAGAACCGCGAGATCGGCCGTTTCCATCTTTCGGATCAGCGCCGGATCATGGGTGCCCTTGCGTGCAACGGAAAGATGCGGCCCTTCGAAATGCAGGCCGAGAAAGCCGGGCACCCCTGCCTTGTGGGCGGCGATGCCGGCTTCGGCGGCTTTGGTTGTGATATCCGGCCGGTCGGTGATGAGTGTGACCATCAGCGCCGTAGTGCCGAATTGCGCATGGGCCGAGCAGATGCGGGCGATGCCTTCCACATCCGGCTCGTTATTGAACATCACGCCGCCGCCGCCATTGACCTGAAGGTCGATGAAGCCTGGCGCAATGAACAGTCCTTCCGCGTCGATGATTTCGGCGTCTGCTGGCACGGATACGCGCTCAACAATGTCGGCAATGTGGCCATCACCGGTCACGAGCGCTTTGCCATCGTGCCACGCGGCGCCATCGAAAATGCGGGCGCCGACAAATGCCTTGCTGCTGCTCATTGGGTTTCCGTCACCTTCTTCAATGCCACGGGCGCATCCGGGTTGAAGCCGCGGGCGCGCGACAATTGCTCGATGAAGCCGTAAAACGGCGCGATCAGCAACAGGGCATCGGTCAGCGGGTGATTGGTTTCCACAAACGGCAGGGGCTTGGCCGGGCTGCCTTTTGCGGAGGTGACGAAAACACTTGCGCCCTTACCGGCGAGACCGGCCGCGATATCCGTCACGGAGGTTTCGGCGCGGTCACGCGCGGCAAAAGCGATGACGGGAAATTTCGGTGCGACCAGCGAAACGGGGCCGTGCATCACTTCCGCCGACGAATAGGCCTCCGCGTGGAGTTCGCAGGTTTCCTTGCATTTCAGCGCGGCTTCCGCGGCAATGGCCAGCGCCGGACCGCGGCCCAGCATATAGAGCGATTCCTCACCCTTGACCGCTTCGCCGATCTGGCTCCAGTCGAGTCCGATGGCCTTGGCAAAATTCTGCGGCAAGGCGCTGACGGCTTTGGCGAGCAGGCTGTCTTCCGTCCATTCGGCCAGGATTGCGAGGCCAGCGACGATGGAGTTGACGAAAGATTTGGTTGCGGCCACCGCCTTTTCAGGGCCCGCCTGGATATTGATGGCGTGATTGGCCGCATCGCCGAGCGGGGAGGGCAGGGTGTTGACAAGCGAGAAGGTGAGCGCACCGCCCTTGCGGGCGCTTTCCGCCAGAGCGACGATGTCAGGGCTTTTACCCGATTGCGAGACGGCGAAGGCCGCCGCCAGGTCCAGCCGCAGTTTCGTCTGGTAGATCGAGGCGAGCGAGGGGCCGAGCGAAGCGACCGGAAGCCCGGTCTGCAATTCGATCGCATATTTCAGAAAATGCGCGGCGTGGTCGGAGGAGCCGCGTGCAATGGTGACGATAACGGCCGGGTCACGGGCCTTCAGCCTGTCTCCGGCTTCGTGGAAGTCGGCATTGGCATTGTCCAGCAGGCGGGCGACTGCATCGGGAATCTCATCGATTTCCTGGCGCATCAGGGTTGTCATCGTTTCATGTCCTTGATCAAGAGATTTGTCACTCGGGCCCCATCGTCAGTTCGGCGACGAGGTCATAGGCGTCGCTGCGGTACAGCGCGCGGGATATTTCCATGAGGCGCCCGCTTTCCAGATAGGCCATTCGCTGAACGGAAAGCGCTGCCGAGCCCGGCGGAACCCCGAGCAGCAATGTTTCCTCATCGGTGAGGTTACGGGCGGAGATGCGCTGAATGGCGCGCACCGGGCGAATGCCGTTTTTCTCAAGCTCCAGATAAAGCGAGTTTTCCACCAGTTGCGGGTCAGGCAGGATATCGCCCGGCAGGCTGGTAACTTCGAGTGCGATTGGCTGGTCATTGGCAAGACGCAGACGCGTGAGCCGCGCCACCATGGCGGATTGGGAAAGGCCGAGCGCCATCATCTCGTCGCCGGTCGGGTGGAATAGGCCCCTGTCCAGCCAGCGGGTGCTCGCCGTCATTCCGCGCCGGCGCATGTCCTCGGTAAACGAGGTGAGCTTGGTAAGGGGCTGCTGCATGCGGGTGATGGGCTTGACGACGAAAGTACCCGAACCGTGCCGGCGAACGAGAAGGCCGTCGCGGACGAGATCGTCCACCGCCTTGCGCACCGTGACGCGGCTGACGCAGGCGCTTTCGGCGATATCCCGCTCCGGCGGCAAGGCGTCGCCGTGCTTCAGGCGGCCGCCATTGATGGCGTCTTCAATCGTCTGGCGCAGTTTCAGGTAAAGCGGGCCGCCGCCTGATTGCAGGTCGTCCAGATTAAGCGCTGCCCCGTTCATCCATAACCTCTGTCACGATCCATGTGGTCGGCGATATGGCCGGCTCTGGCTATATCATATGCCGCGTAATCAGCAATACCAAAATAGAACCATTGCTAGATTTGTACGATTAATCGGTGGTTTTTTCGATATTTTGCCGAATAATAAGGCTGCATGCTTGATATTTTCGCATTAACCAAAAAAATTTTCTCGATAACGGAATTGCTCTGGACGATTGGCATTTTTTTGGTATTGTTTTTTACGTCGGTGGTCGGCGGCGATGCGTTTCGCATCCGTCGCGCCGGGAAAATCGGTTTTCGACTCGCGGCAGCGTTTGCGAAATCGAATTTAGCTTGACCGTTGTGAAAATTAATTTCATCGTGGCAGGAAATTATCGCAGATAACTGGATGACCAGCACAGAAATGGTCGCTTCTGCGAAAATGAATTACGAATGAACAGGGAACAAAGTTCATGAAGGTGGGAATTATCGGACTCGGATTCCGTCTCGGTTATCTGGGCTACGTTTTTCATGAGATCGACAAGGATTTCGAGATCGTCGGTTACGTCGATCCCGCGCCGGCGGGCCTGCCGGGCCTGCAGGAAAAGGGCATTTCGGCCGGCAAGGCTTACGATAGTCCCGAGGCGCTGATCGAAAACGAAAAATTCGATCTCTTGATGATCGGCTCACCGAACCACATGCATCTGGAGCATATCCGTATCGGGCTTGAGGCCGGCTGCACCATCTTCTCGGAAAAACCCATCGTCGTCAGCATCGAGGAAAGTCTTGAGCTCGCCCGGCTGCTCAACAAGCACGGGCATGAGCGGCTGCTCGTCGGTCTGGTTTTGCGTTATTCCCCGCTCTACCGCGATCTGCGCGCCGCACAGGCGGAAGGCAAGCTGGGCGATGTCGTTTCCATCGAGGCCTCGGAGCATATCCCGCCCTATCACGGCGCATTCTTCATGCGCGACTGGCGGCGTTACGAGAATTATTCCGGCTCCTTCATGCTGGAAAAATGCTGCCACGACCTCGATCTTTATAATGGCGTGGTCGGTGCGCGGCCGCGTTTCGTCTCGAGCTTCGGCGGGCGCAAGAGCTTCACGCCGGCAAACGCGCCGCAGCATGACGGCATCAACGACATGGAGGTTTACCATCGCAAGCCGAGCGGCTGGATGGGTTCCGACAAGGTCTTCGACAGCGACGGCGACATCATCGATTACCAGACGGCGATCGTCGAATATGAGAACGGCGCATCGCTCGCCTTCCATACCAATCTCAATGTTCCCGACGATTTCCGCCGTTTCTGCGTCATCGGCGCCAAGGGCATGGCTGAGGGCGATTTCGTGCGCGGCTTCCTGAACGTGCACAATGCCCGGACAAATGAAAAGACCGTGGCCAAGACCTATTCGGCGGCGACCGCGCTCTCGCAGCATTACGGTGCGGACGAGCAGATGGCCGAGGACGTGATCGCCCATATCGTCAAGGGTGCGGCCCTTCCGGTTTCCGCGCTCGATGCGATCGAGGCCGGTATTCTGGCGCTTGCCATGGATGAAGCGCGCCATGGCCGTAAAGTGATCGATCTCAAGCCGGTGTGGGAGGAATACGATCTGGCGCTGCACGGGCAGCCGAAATCCCCCGCTGTGAAATCGGCTTGAGGGGGCGGCGCGATGGATGCGAAACGCAGCGCGGTCGTCTTTGCCTGGCTTCTTCTTCTGCCGGCGCTTTTATACATCACGGTTATCGTTGCTTATCCGCTCGTCGATACCTTCATCCTGTCCTTTACCGATGCGTCGCTTAGAAAAACGACGAATTGGGTCGGCTTCATCAACTACGAGAAGATTTTCAACGCGACTTTTGCCGATGTCATCACGCGGACCTTTATCTGGACGTTCTTTTCCGTCTCGATAAAGATGATCATCGGCACATTCGGTGCGGTCTTGCTGAATTCGGCCGTGCCCGGCCGGGCGCTGTTCCGTATCCTGACCATGCCGCCATGGATCGTGCCGATGGCTATTGGCATCTTCATGTGGGGCTGGATGTATAACGGCCAGTTCGGCATGATTTCCGGGGTGCTCCAGAACCTCGGCCTGGTGGATGGTCCGGTCGCGTTCCTCGCCTATGGCAGAACGGCCTTCTGGGCAACGATCGTCACCGACGTCTGGATCGGCGTGCCGATGGTGACGCTCTATCTGCTGGCGGCCATCCAGGCCATTCCGCAGGATCTCTACGAGGCCGCGTGGACAGACGGGGCAAGCCGCTTCTACCGCTTCCGCCGCATCACGCTGCCGCTGATGCTGCCGGCCATGATTACCATGTCGATGATCTCGCTGATTTCGACCTTCAATTCCTTCGATATCATCTGGATCCTGACACAGGGCGGTCCGACCGGCCAGACCACGACCATGATCATCGACACGTACAAGACGGCGATCGGCTCCTACAAATACGGTGAAGGTGCGGCCCGCGCCGTGCTGATCTGCATCTTCCTGTCGATCTTCACTTATTTCTACTTCCGCATCACCAGCCGCATCTCGCAGGAGGCCAGCCGATGAGCGACAAGAATGCGATGATCAACCGCTACAGGTGGTATGAAATCGTCGGGATTTATTGCGGCATCGCCGTGTTCCTGACCTTCGTGCTGGCGCCCTTCGTGGAAGGATTTCTGGTTTCGCTGAAACCGCTCAGCCTGCTTTTCTCTTCGCCCTACAAATTCTGGCCGGAAAACGGTTCCTTCGAGGCCTACCGGACCATGTGGGTCAGCGTTCCGGGTTTTGCCCGCTACGTTTTCAACTCCTTCTTCATCTCCACCATTTCGACCATCATCGTCCTCATCCTGGTGGTGCCGGCTTCTTATGCTTTCGCCCGTTTCGAGTTTCGTGGGCGTGGGCAGTTGCTTGGCGCATTTCTGGCGATCAACATGTTTTCGGGCGCGGTGCTTCTGATCCCGCTTTACCGGCTTATGCGCAACATGGGTGTGCTGAACACCTATCTGGCGATGATCATTCCCGGCGCGGCCTTCCTGATCCCCACCGCCATCTGGCTGCTGCGCACCTATATGCTGCGTATTCCTCGAGAACTGGAAGAGGCGGCCTATGTGGACGGTGCGAGCTATTTCTACACTTTCCGCCGGGTGATCCTGCCGCTGGCGATGCCGGGTATCGCCGTCGTCTCCATCACCACCTTCATCGGCGCCTATGCCCAGCAGTTCATCTTCGCGCTCACCTTCAATTCCAAGACCGAATATATGCCGCTGCCCATCGGCCTCTTCGCCTATTTCGGTCGCCAGGAAGTCATCTGGAATGAGTTGATGGCGGCCAGCTTCGTCGGCATTGCGCCGGCCATGGTCGTGATCTTCTTCATGCAACGATATCTCGTCAGCGGCCTTACCGCCGGCGCGGTGAAATAATCAACAACCGGAACGACCACCAAAACGGGAGACTACCTATGGCACTGAAACATTACGGATTGGCGCTCTGCGCTTTCGCATTTGCCGGTTCCACTGCCCTTACGACGGTGACGGCGCACGCCGCCGACAAGGAGATCAGCTGGATCTATTGCGGCGACAAGATGGACCCCATCCATGAGAAATACATCAAGGAATGGGAAGGCAAGAACGAGGGCTGGAAGGTCGTGCCTGAGGTCGTCGGCTGGGCCCAGTGCCAGGACAAGGCGACTACACTCGCCGCTGCCGGCACCCCGGTCGCCATGGCCTATGTCGGTTCGCGCACGCTGAAGCAGTTCGCGCAGAACGATCTCATCGTTCCGGTGCCGATGACCGAAGATGAAAAGAAGAGCTATTACCCCAACATCGTCGACACAGTGACCTTCGAGGACACGCAGTGGGGCGTGCCGGTCGCCTTCTCGACCAAGGCGCTTTACTGGAACAAGGACCTGTTCAAGCAGGCGGGTCTCGATCCGGAAACGCCGCCGAAGACCTGGGCCGAAGAGATCGCGTTTGCCAAGCAGATCAAGGAAAAGACGGGCATCGCCGGTTACGGCCTGCCGGCCAAGACCTTCGACAACACCATGCACCAGTTCATGCACTGGGTTTACACCAACAACGGCAAGGTGATCGACGGCGACAAGATCACCGTCGACAGCCCGCAGGTTGTTGCCGCGCTGAAGGCCTATAAGGACATCACGCCCTATTCCGTCGAAGGCCCGACGGCCTATGAGCAGAACGAAATCCGCGCCATCTTCCTCGATGGCAAGGTCGGCATGATCCAGGCCGGTTCGGGCGCCGCCACGCGCCTGCAGGAAACCAAGATCAACTGGGGCATCGCCACGCTGCCGCTCGGCCCGGAAGCAAAGGGTCCCGGCACGCTGCTCATCACCGACAGTCTTGCGATCTTCAAGGGAACCGGCGTGGAAGAAAAGGCGACCGAATTCGCCAAATTCATCACCTCCCCCGGCCCGCAGGGCGAATACGAACTGCAGGGCGGCGCGGGCCTCACCCCGCTGCGTCCGTCGCCGAAGGTCGATGAATTCATCGCCAAGGATCCCTTCTGGAAGCCGCTGATCGACGGTATCGCCTATGGTGGTCCCGAGCCGCTCTTCACGGACTACAAGGGCTTCCAGGACACGATGATCGAAATGGTGCAGTCTGTCGTCACTGGCAAGGCAACACCGGAAGATGCCGCGAAGAAAGCGGCTTCGGCTCTCGAGCAGTATAAATAATCTTTCATGAGCACGGATGCGGGCGCTAGCCGTCCGCATCCGGCAAGTTTCGCCGTGGGAATGCCTTGCGTCTTCCGGGATGCTCTTTCCCCCTGTTTTCAACGGTTCCGATTCCGTGTGGCTTTGCCCCTGTTTCGGAACATCTCTGAACGTGGCCAGATGTCGGCCGCTGACGGGAGAGGCAAGTCTTGGGTCAGCTTTATCTCAACAACGTCCGCAAGAACTATGGACATTTCGAAGTCATCAAGGGCGTTCAGCTCGACATCAGGGATGGCGAGTTCGTCGTTTTTGTCGGCCCCTCGGGATGCGGCAAATCCACATTGCTGCGCATGGTCGCCGGCCTTGAGGATATTTCCGCTGGCGACGTCGTCATTAACGGCGTGAAGGTCAATGACTTGCCGCCGGTCAAACGCGGCATCGCCATGGTTTTCCAGTCCTATGCGCTCTACCCGCACATGACGGTTTTTGAAAACATCGCTTTTCCGCTGCGCGTCGAGAAGATGGAGGAGGACAAGATCAAGCAGAAGGTCGAGGGCGTCGCCAAGATTCTCCAGCTCGATCAGCGTCTGCAGCAGCGCCCCGGCATGTTGTCCGGCGGCCAGCGCCAGCGCGTGGCGATCGGCCGCGCCATCGTTCGCGAGCCGAAAATATTCCTGTTCGACGAGCCGCTTTCCAACCTCGATGCAGCACTTCGCGCCGATATGCGCATTGAACTCACCAATCTTCACCGGACGCTGAAGGCGACGATGATCTATGTCACCCACGATCAGGTGGAAGCCATGACCATGGCCGACCGCATCGTGGTGTTGAATGCCGGCGAAATCGCACAGGTCGGTGCGCCGCTCGAGCTTTATCACAAGCCGGCTAACCTCTTCGTGGCAGGATTCATCGGCAACCCGAAAATGAATTTTCTGAAGGTCACCTGCAAATCCGTCAGCGCCGAGGGTGTGACGGTGGAATATGAGGGCCAGACGATCACCGTGCCGGTAGAGCCCCGCGCCGGTCTTGAAGGCGCGCAGCTGACGCTCGGCATCCGCCCGGAACATACCGGCCTCGAAACGGCCGACCTCAATGTCACGGTCGCGCCCAGCGTGATCGAGCGGCTCGGGGTCAATACCATCGCCTATGGCGTCGCGCCGACGGGTGAGAATTATTGCGCGCTGCTTTCCGGCTCCGCACCTGTGGTCGTGGATGAGCCCATCGTCACGGGTATCAAGGCATCGGATTGCCATTTGTTTGACGAAAGCGGCATTGCGCTCGAGCGGCGCGTCGATCTTTCAGTCCTCAAGCTGATCCAATAAGGCGCAGGAGCCGGGCCATGTTATCTGTTTCCCAATGCCCGGCTGTTTCTGACGCGATCCGTCTTCGGCAGCATTTTTCCGCCCCTTCCAGACGAAAAAACAACGCCGGTCTTTCGGCCCGGCGTGCGAAGCTTTTCCCGATGTCCGCCGGATCACGGCATGGGGTTGGGCATGTAGCCGGTGAAACCGCTGATCTTCCAGCGTCCCTGATGCAGCCGGCAATAATAGAGCGTCTGCCATTTCATGACGTCGAAGCTGCCATCGGCCTTGCGAAGCCCACCGTCGAACTTCTTGCGCACCAGCGCGGTCTCACCTTCCACTTCGATTTCTTCCAGCGTGGTGGTCGCAAAGATCGCATCGCGCGGGTTATCTGCGAATTGCTGGGTTTGAAAATCCTGCGCCTGCCGCAGCCACTCGTCGCGATAGGCGCTGAGCGAAGGGAACGACAGGCGCCAATTGTCTGGGTTCGCATCCCGGTTGGCGTTGATGCCGAGAAAGCCGTCTTCGACGAAATCATCCGCGACCTTCGACCAGTCGGCAGCAAGAAAAGCGTCGATGTCCCGCGTTACCAGCATCTCCCAGATGGAATGGCGGGCGATATCTGTTTCGGGAAAGGGGTTTTTGAAGGGATCACGCATGGTTTGGGTCCATTATTGAAATTATTTTCAAGATTTGGAGATTTCTCTGGTGTCGATTGTTGGCATATGCTCATCTCTCAATCAACAGAGAAAATAATTTTCAAATCAAAGGTGCGCGCGGTGTCGTCAGCAAGACGAAACATCCTCGATTCATGGATCTATGCGGTTGACGGGCGCGCTTTCTTAGGGTGCATCGGAAACGGGGCCAAGCCTTAAGTTTTGGCGGAACGGAGACCGGTGAACATGGATATTTTCGCAAGAATACAGGAAGACAGGGGGCAATTCTCGCAGTCGGAGCGGCGGATTGCCGATATTCTGGTTTCGGACTTCGAATTCGCCGTCAATGCCTCGATCATCGAGCTGGCGGCCCGCGCCGAAGTGTCTCCGCCGACCGTGACGCGGTTCTGCCGTCGGCTGGGGTGCCAGAGCTTTTCGGATTTCAAGGTCAGCCTCGCCAAGACGGCCTATGTGGGTATTCGATACCTCACCTCCGAACCCTCCAGCACTGGTCCCTCGGATGTGGCGGAAGAGGTGCTCGCCAAGGCACAGGAAGCGCTTTTCCTGTTGCACAGGACGCTCGATCCCGCCCTTGCCGATGAAGCGGCGATCAGGATCGCCAATAGCGGCATGATCTATGCCTTCGGCGCAGGCGGCAACTCCTCGATGATCGCTTCGGAAATCCAGAATCGGCTGTTCCGCCTGGGCCTGCGCGTTTCGACCAGCGCCGATCACAGCATGCAGCTGATGATGACGGCTGCGGCGCGCAAGGAAGACGTCATCATCGGTTCGTCCTTTTCCGGCCGCAACATGGAACTGGTGAAATGTTTCAGGCTGGCGCGGGAAATGGGGGTCACCACCATTGCGCTTACCCAGAGCGACACGCCTGTTGCCGCGGCCGCCGACATGGTGGTGGCGGTCAATGTGCCCGAGGGAAACAATATCTTCCGCCCCACCTCATCGCGCTACGCCTATCTGGCCGCCGTCGATGTTCTGGCGACGCTTGCTGCCTATCATCAACGGCAACGATCGATGGTGACGTTGCGTCATATCAAGCAGCAGCTCGTGGAACATCGTGACCCGGATGACAAGCAATTGCTCGGTGACTGAGGCGGGCTGACGAAAAACACAGGCTGCTTTGCCTGAGACCCGCTTTGTGGCGGGTCGGAAAGCTTCAAGGGAGTTGTAGGAGATGAAGGACAGGAAAGACCAGCTCGCCGTCGTTACCGGCGCGGCAGGTGATATTGGCCGGGCAATTGCCACGGCGCTCGCTGAAAGCCATGCAAAGGTCGTGTTGGTCGATATCGATCCCGACGCCCTTTCGAGCGCGCTATCCCTGCTTTCCAGTCCCCGCTTCGTTGCGAAAACCTGCGATGTCACCGATCCGCAGGACCTTGCGAGGCTGGCCGCTGAGGTCGCGGAGCTGGGCGATGTTGTTACCCTCGTCAACAATGCGGGCGCGGCAAGAGCGGTCAGCCTGCACGACACGACCGCCGATATATGGCGCAGGGACAATGCCCTCAATCTGGAAGCGCCGTTTCTCTGCTTCAGGGCTTTCGAAGAGGCGTTGAAGCGGACCCAGGGGTCGGTGGTCAATATCACGTCCGTCAACGGCATGGCGGTGTTCGGCCATCCGGCCTATAGCGCCGCAAAGGCCGGGCTGATCCATCTGACCAAGCTGATCGCCGTGGAATATGGCAAATTCGGCATCCGTTCCAATGCCGTTGCGCCGGGCACCGTGCGCACCCAGGCGTGGGAGGCGCGGGCCGCCGCCAATCCTCAGGTCTTCGAAGAGGCGAAGCACTGGTATCCGCTGCAACGCATCGTGAGGCCCGACGATGTGGCCAATGCCGTTGCCTTTCTGGCCGGCCCACAGGCGGAGGCGATCAGCGGCGTGTGCCTGCCGGTCGATTGCGGACTGACGGCGGGGCAGGCGCCGCTGGCCCGGACCTTCTCGCAATCCGAACATTACTGACCGAAGCCCTCCTGAGGGCTCAATGCGCAATAAAGGGGAGCATCATGGCGCTCGCACATTATCGTCTCGAAAATTCCTGGCATCCGCTCAAAGATTCCGCCTCCGGCGGTTTTACCTTTACCCTAGTCAATCTTTCCCGCGAGCCGCTGAAGGATTTTCGCATCGTCTACACGTCGTTGACGCGGACGGTAGACAAGCCCGCTTGCGACAATGCCGTTTACCTGCGCCGCAACGCCAATTTCCATGAGTTTGCACCGCCGCCGGGCTTCGTGCTCGAGCCGGGGAAATCCTGGCGCTTCACCGTCGATGGCCTGCTGCGGCCGGCCCGGCATCGCACGGATGGCGCGAAATCCGCCTATGTCAGCCTTGCCGATGGAACGCATCGCGCCGTCGATGTCGGTGACCTGATGCTGGATGGGCGTCATAGCGAGCCGGCGCCGGTGCTGCTTCCGGAAGGCAAGCTCGATCTGCCCTTTTCCATCCAGCCCTGGCCCGCTGAAATCGACGCCGAACCGGGCGACGGTTTTCCCGTCGCGCTCTTCCCGGCGGAAGATGCGGGTGCAGAAGAAGTGCTTGCGGTGGAAACCGTGCTTTCGCTGTTCCGCCGGCTCTTTGCCGTCGGGCACGTGCCCTTTAGCCTTGCGCCGGTTCATGAGGGAAAACCGCTTCGCTTCAAGCGGCACAGCGGGCTGGAAGCGGAAGGTTATCGCCTCACTTTTTCAAAAGAAGCGGTGGTCGTGGAATATTCGGCCGCTGCCGGTCTGCAATATGGCCTGACGGTTCTGGCGCAGCTGCTGCATGGCGCGCGCATCGATCCTCAATTCCGCTTCCCGGCCTCCGGCGCCATCAGCGATGCACCCCGTTATAGCTGGCGCGGCTGCCATCTCGATGTCTCCCGGCAATTCTATCCGACAGGCGATGTCCTGCGGCTTATCGATATTCTCGCATGGCTGCGCATGAACCGCTTCCATTGGCACCTGACGGATGACGAGGCATGGCGGCTCGAAATCAAGGCCTATCCGCTGCTGACCACCGTTGGCGCAACGCGCGGCCCGGATGCGCCGCTTCTGCCGCAGCTCGGTAACGGGGCTGAGCCGGTGTCGGGCTATTACACACAGGATGAGGTGCGCATGGTCGTTGCGCATGCGGCGGCATTGAACGTCGAAATCGTGCCGGAAGTCGATATTCCCGGCCACAGCACGGCGGCTCTCGTGGCCTATCCGGAGCTGACGGACGGGCAGGAAGCGCCGGACAGCTACCGCTCTGTGCAGGGATACCCGAACAATGCGCTTAACCCGGCCATCGAACCGACCTATGAATTCCTCGGCAAGATATTCGACGAGATGGTGGAGCTGTTCCCGTCGCGGCTGATCCATATTGGCGGCGATGAGGTTGCGGATGGGTCGTGGCTGGCCTCGCCGCTTGCCAAGGCGCTGATGGAAAAGGAAGGGCTCGACGGCACCTTCGGTATCCAGTCCTATTTCATGAAGCGCATTCAGGGGATGCTGCATGAGCGCGGTCGCCAGCTTGCGGGCTGGGATGAGGTTTCCCACGGTGGTGGCGTCGATCCTGCCGGAACGTTGCTGATGGCATGGCAGAAGCCGGAAGTCGGGCTTGAGCTTGCACGCCAAGGCTATGACGTGGTGATGACGCCGGGTCAGGCCTATTATCTCGACATGGTGCAGGATGAAGCATGGCAGGAGCCGGGCGCAAGCTGGGCCGGCACCGTTCCGCCTTCGCATACTTATGCCTATGAGGCTGTCGGCGAATTTCCCGAGGAGTTGAAGGAGCGGATGAAGGGCGTTCAGGCCTGCATCTGGTCCGAACATTTCCTCAATCGCGCCTATTTCAACCATCTGGTTTTCCCCCGTCTGCCGGCGATTGCCGAGGCGGCGTGGACGCCAAAGGCGCAAAAGGACTGGCTGCGTTTTGCGGCCATCGTCCCCTTGAGCCCGATCTATTGAGGGGGAAACCGACATGCGTATTGCCGTGGGTGGAATTCATACCGAATGCAGCACCTATTCCCCGGTGCTGATGGGCGAGCAGGATTTTCGCGTCTTTCGCGGCGCGGAACTGCTGGAGGCCGAGTATTTCAATTTCCTCGGTGAAGGCGGGGTGGACGTGTTGCCGCTTCTGCATGCGCGGGCGGTACCGGGCGGCCCGGTGTCGCGCGTGGCCTATGAGGCGTTCAAGGCGGAGTTTCTCGAACGCCTTAAGGCCTGCCCGCCGCTGGACGGGCTTTATCTCGCCATGCATGGCGCGATGAATGTCGAAGGCATGGACGATGCGGAAGGTGACTGGATTTCCAGCGCCCGCGCCGTCGTCGGGCCGGATGTCGTGGTCTCTGCGAGCTATGACTTGCATGGCAATGTCAGCCAGACGATCATCGATCAGCTCGACATATTTGCCGGCTACCGAACTGCGCCGCATATCGATGTGCGCGAGACGATGGTGCGGGCGTGGACAATGCTGCTGAAGGCCCTGAAGACGGGCGAAAAGCCCGGCGTCGCCTGGGCGAAAATTCCGGTTCTACTGCCGGGGGAGAAGACCTCCACGGAAGACGAACCCACTAAAAGCCTTTATGCGGTTTTGCCGGATCACGATGCGCGGCCCGGCATTTGGGATGCGAATTTCATGATCGGCTACGTCTGGGCGGACGAACCCCGGGCGACGGCCTGCGCCGTGGTGACGGGAACGGACAAAGCGGCCGCACAGGCGGTCGCGACCGAGATCGCGCAATCCTACTGGAATGCCCGGCAGGATTTTCGTTTCGGCCCCGTGACCGAGCCGCTCGAGGCCATTCTGGATATCGCCGAAAAAACGGCAACGCTGCCAATCATCTTGGCCGACTCCGGCGATAACCCGACCGGCGGTGGGGTTGGCGATCGCGCCGATGTTCTGGCTGCGCTGATTGCGCGCAACTGGCAGGGCGCGTTGCTGGGCGGCATCACCGACAGGCCGGCGGTCGAAGCCTGTTTTGCGGCCGGCGAAGGTGCTGCGCTTTCCCTGAAGATCGGCGGCAGTCTCGATCCGCAGAGCCCGTCCGTGACCGTCGAGGCCCGTCTTGTGAAACTGGACGATCCAGGTGCTGCTGACCAGCGGCAGGCAGTAGTCGCCATCGGCGGCATCACGGTCATTCTGGCGGCGCGGCGCAGGCCCTATCACATGATTTCCGATTTCACCCGTCTCGGCTTTAATCCAAAGGAGGTGCGGCTGCTGGTCGTCAAGTCCGGTTATCTTTCACCGGAGCTTGCGCCTATCGCCAATCCCAACCTCATGGCGCTGACGGAAGGGGTCATCAATCAGGATATCGAAAACCTTCCCAATCGCCGCCGGGACGGCGATTTTTACCCATGGAAGCCGCATTTCGATTATACCCCTCAGCCCATCCTTTCGGCCCGCTGGCGATGACAGCGGTCCGGTAGCTTTTACCCAGCGATCCGGCGGTGCCGGATCATCTCAGGCGAATATCCATGCCGTCGGCTCTTTCCATCGTCATCAACAATCCGTCGATCCGCATCGGGGCGCTCGCCATCCTGTTCTTCGGGTTCTCGAATGCGGCGACCGCCCCCTATCAGGCGGTCATCGGCATTCGCGAAATAGGACTGAGCAACAGCGTCTATTCGCTGTTGATGCTGTTTGCTGCCGTCATCAATGTCAGCGCCAGCGTTTTGATGGGCATTGTCGCAGACAGGCTGGGTGAATATCGCAAGCCAATGCTCTATATCGCGCTCTTTGGCGTCAGCGGTTATCTGCTGGTCTATCTGGCCGGCAACGCCACCGCCTTCGTCGCTGCAAAGCTGGTGCTTCTGCCGATTTTCGGAGCGATGAATTCGTTGATCTTCGCCCATGTGCGCGCCGATGCGCGCAACCTTTCGACGGGTGAGATGATCGCGGTGAATTCGATCATGCGGGCAACCATCTCGCTTTCCTGGGTGCTGGTGCCGGGCATTGTCGGTGTTTTTCTGGTGAATTCCGGCAATATGCTGATGGCGTTCCTGTTTTCGGGCATCTGCGCGCTTGTCTGCTTTCTACTCGTCGCCTTCTGCCTGCCGCGGGCCGCCACGCCGGCATCGGCAAATACTGAAGCGCGGTTTGGCCTGCGCGCCTCGCTTGCGGAAATCGGATCACGGCGGGTGCTGCTCCGGATCATCGCCATTGCGCTCATCTGCTCGATGCTGCATCTCAACGATTCCGTGCGCTCGCTCATCATAACCGGACAGGCCAGGGGCACGGTGGCGGATATCGGCATTGTTGCGGGTATCGTCGCTGCGCTGGAAATCGTCTTCATTCTCCTGTGGGGCTGGATCGAGAAGAAGGTTCCACAGACACTGACACTTGCGGCGGGAGCGGGGCTTTACGCCATCTATCTCATTTTGCAGGGGCTTGCTTCAGCGCCGTGGCATATCTACGCCCAGACGGTCATCAGTGCGCTGGGCGCCGCCGCGATCATCAGCATTCCAATTACCTATCTGCAGGAACTGATCGCAGACCGGCCGGGACTCGGAAGCTCGCTGATCGCCGTCAACATCTTCCTCGGCGCTGGTCTCGGTGCGCTGATTTTTGCCGTTGGTACCCTGGTCTCCGGCTATTCGGGAACTTCCATATTGGGGGCGATCGTGGGGCTCGGCGGCGTTTATATGCTTTACGCGCTTGATGGAAAGGGCCGCCGCAGGTAACGGCCACTCAAATGAAAGAGGTTACGATGATTCTCGAAATTTGCGTGGACGATGTCGCCGGTCTGGAAGCGGCGGTCAGCGGCGGGGCTGATCGGATCGAGCTCTGTGCGGCGCTTTCGGGCGGCGGTGTGACGCCATCGGCGGGTTTCATGCAGCGCGCGGCGGCGTGCGGGTTGCCGGTGAGCGTCATGATCAGGCCGCGCGCCGGTGATTTCGTGTTCACGCGCGACGAAGCGGATGTGATGAAACGCGATATCGACACGGCACGTGCCGCCGGTCTTTCCGGCGTGGTGCTCGGCGCATCGCGTGGCGATGGTTCACTAGATATTGGCTTGCTTGAAGAATTGCGCAGTCATGCCGACGGGCTGGATGTGACGCTGCACCGGGCCTTTGATGTCGTGCCTGATATGGACGAGGCCTTGGAAGCTGCCATCGCATTGGGGTTCCCAAGAATTCTCACCTCAGGCGGCGCGCGTTCGGCGCTTGAAGGGATCGAGGCTTTGGCCCACCTGTCCGAGATGGCGGCAGGCCGGATCGTCATCATGCCCGGTGCCGGTGTGCGTCCGCAGAGCGTTCAGACCTTGCTGTATCGCTTTCCGATCACGGAAATCCACGCATCCTGTTCCGCCGTTCCATCCTATGATCCGGACAGCAGGGTGGCGAAGCTCGGTTTCACCGGCGCAGGGCGCAAGGTTACCGATGAGGCGGCGGTTCGCGAGTTGAAGACGATCCTCACCGCTCATCGTAAAGACGGCGCAGCGCTCTAGCCGTTCCGGCCGCGCCATCGAGATCGAGCGTGATCGTGCCGGGCGCCGGCAGGGACAATGCGGCCTTTATGGCATCGGCCATCGCTTGCGCAGAAATATCCTTCTCCTCCAGCACATGCGCCAGCCCCAGCCGCGCCAGCCGTTCGGCGCGGGCGCTCTGTTCGGTTTCGCCCCCGGCTGCGAAGGGGATCAGAAGCGAGCGGCATTTTGCCTGAAGAATATCGCAGACGGTGTTGTAACCGGCCTGTGAAATCGAAAGCCGCGCGCCGGCGAGCAAACTTGCGAAATCCTTGCGGAAACGGAAGACGGACACATTGCCCGCCGCCCGCGCCGAGATCGCATCGAAATCCGCCTGCGGCATGTTTGGACCGGTCACGAGGCACCAGCTCTTGATGCCATCCAAGAGGGGGGCAGCCTCGAGAGCAGCCCGTATGAGTGCGGCCCCAACGGCGCCGCCGCCTGCGGAAACCACGATATCGAATTTTTCTGCCGGTTCCGGCGGCGGAAGGGGGGCGACGAGGCCGGTATAGACGATGCGCTGGCTGATTTCGCCTGCGAGGGGAAACGTGTCTTCGAGCCGGGCGAAATCCGGATCGCCATGGACGAGCACCGCATCGAAATGTTTCTTCACCAGTGACACGGTCTCTTCGTCCCGGCCCGGTTTGGTCTTTTCCTGCAAGATATCGCGCAGTGACGCCATGACGAGCGGGCGCGGTTCGCTGTCTTCTATCTCATCGAGAAGCGGCAACAATTCGAAACGCACCTGCCTGCGACCGAACGGGAACGCCTCGATGATAACGATATCGGGTTTGGCGCCGTGATAGGCGCCGATCAGCATATCGGTTCTCAGCCTCTTGAAGTCGTCATCCACCGGTTTGCCGGAACTGTCGACCAGGCCGGCAAAACTGCCGTCGCTGACGGCGATGGGCGGCAATTCGACATGGCGGATGCCCTCGCCCGGAAAGCCCGGAACCGGCGTGCCGCCCGTGACCAGCACGACATCGAAACCGTTCGCCTGAAGGGCATTGGCAATGCGGCTGGCGCGGGCGATATGGCCGATGCCGAGAAGGTGCTGAACGTAGAAGAAGACGCAGGGGCGTTTTTCCGTATCGGTCATGGCGTTTTTTCCCACTCGGTCTCGAACAGGGCCTTCAACTCGACAATGCTGGTGCGATGGTCGAAGGCGGTGCGCACACGGTTTTCGGCGGCACTGCCAAGACGCTGGCGCAATTGCGGATCGGTGATGGCCGTGCGCAGGGCCTCTGCGAAGGCGGCCGGATTTTCCGGTTCCGTCAGCAGGCCGTTTTCACCACTGACGAAGAACTCCGGAATGCCGGAAATATTGGTGGAGATGCAGGCCAGCGCCTGGCTTGCGGCCTCGACCAGCACATTTGGCAGGCCGTCGCGGTCGCCATCGCTGGTGATGCGGCAGGCAAGGGCGAAGAGGTCCGCTTCCCGGTAGTTCTCCAGCACCTGCTTCTGGTCCATGGCGCCGGTCCAGACGATCCTGTCGGCAACGCCGAGTTCGTCAGCGAGTTTCTTCAGGGAGGCCAGTTCATCGCCGCCGCCGATATGGGTGAAGCGCCAATGGATATCCTGCGGCAGCGAGGCGAGCGCACGCAGGAGAATATCGATGCCCTTTTTCTTGACCGCCCGGCCGACGCTCAAAATCCTCACCGGATTATCGGCATCTGAACCGTCTCTTGCCGGTCGTGGCGTTTCGAAATGCGGGAAACGGGTGAGATCTAGGCCGTGATAGCTCAGATGCACATTCTGCCTTGACCCGGAAAGGGTCTGCAGATGCTGGAAGCCGCCGGCAGTGCAGGTCACGGCCCACCGGGCGCTTTGCAGCTTGGCGGCAAGGTCGCGGTCGCTGGAGGTCCAGATGTCCTTGGCGTGGGCCGAAATCGTCCAGGGCGTGCCGGTGATGAGGTGGGTATAGGCGGCGACCGAGGCGGGTGTGTGGATGAAATGGACATGCAGCCATTCGGCATCCGCCGGCCATTCATGCGCGAGCACCGCAGCCTGCCCGAAACGGCGGAAGCGATTGCGGCTGAGATCATGCGGCAGGTCGGTGAAAAACCGGCGAAGCGCCTTGGTGAAGCCCGGCTTCCTGCGGCAGGCCCAAAGCGCCTTCAAAACCCGCAGTGGCTCCTCGTGCAGATATTCCGGAAGATATGTGACGGGTGCGCGAATTTCATCGTGAACGGGGTGGCGCTTATTGTCCGTGGGCCGGCGCATCGACATGAGTTCGAGTTTCAGCCCTGCCTTTTCCAGCCCCAGAAGTTCCTGGGCGATGAAAGTCTCGGACAGGCGCGGATAGCCCTTGAGGAGCACCACGATTTTTTTTGTATCGGTCACGTTGCGCGTGTCTCTTTTGAAGCGGTGTTTGTCGGGGAATCGGTCACGCAGTCAGCGTGATCGGCGCCTTGTCGCCCTCGGACGGCAGCCATTCGGCTATCCGGCGCGATATGTTTTCCAGACCGTCCAGCTTCAGTCCGCGCGCATTGACGGAAGGCGGTGCGCGGTTCGGCAGCGCTTTCAGAGCAGCCGCCATTTTTGCCGGGTTCTCGGCATCTTCCGGCAGAAGCATGTCGAAAAGGCCAAGCTCCGAGGCACGGCTGGCGCGGATAAGCTGCTCTTCGCGCGGCACCGTACGCGGCACGACGAGGGCGGGTTTGTCGAAGGACAATATCTCGCAGACGGTGTTGTAACCGCCCATGGAGACGACGGCCTGCGCGCCAGCGACGAGGTCTTCCATGCGGTTGTCGAATTCGATGATTTCGATATGCGGAATATCGGCAACACTGCTCGTGAAGCGCTGGCGTTGATCCGCCGGCATATAGGGGCCGAGCACCACCAGCGCCTTGTGCGTCAGTTCGCTGTCATGGCGATAGGCGTTGATGACGTCGTCGATCAATTCGCTGCCATCGCCGCCGCCGCCGGTGGTGACGAGAAGGTAATCGCCTTCCGGCCGATGCGCTACGGTTTCGGCCTGCGTCTTGGATCTTTGCAGGAAACCGACGAAATCCATCTTGTCGCGAACGGTGTGCGGAACGTCGAGCCCCGTCAGCGGGTCGTGGAAATCGGGTGGGCCATAAATCCAGACGTGGTCATAGAACTGGCCGATCTTGGTCATGACATTGTTGCGCTTCCATTCCGCTTCGAGCAGCTGCGGTGCATCCATGACATCGCGCAGGCCGATGACGAGCTTGGTGCCCTGTCCCTTGAGATAGGCGAGCGTTTCCTCCACCTCGCCGCGCAGGCCCATGGGCTCCTTGTCGACGATGAAGATATCCGGCTGGAAGCTTTCGGCGGTGTGGTAGATGATGGAGCGGCGCATCTTCAGCGTTTCCTGAAGATCGATATGCCTGTCCATGGACGTATATTCGCCGTTGCGCAGCTTGATGACGCTCGGGATTTTCACGAAATCGACGCGGGCGCGGTAATCGAAAGCGCCGGCAATCGTCGCGCCTGAAATGATGAGTACGTTGAGGCCGCGATAATCCTCCACCAGAGCATGCGCGATGGTGCGACACCGCCGCAGATGCCCGAGCCCGAAGGAATCGTGGCTGTACATGAGGATACGCGCGTCGTTCAAACGGGAGGTCATGGGCCACACCTCTTTTTGCCTTTCACAAAAAAGGCGATGGCGGAAGGGCAGTTTATCAAAGGGTGTTCCATTTTATCTGAAGGGATCCGCAGCATCACGTAGTCCGTCGCCGAAGAAATTAAAGGCCAGAATGACGAGAACGACAGGGATCGTCGGGATGAGAAGCCATGGATATAGCGCAATGACGCTGACGCTGCGCGCCTCCGTGAGCAGAATTCCCCAACTTGTGATCGGTGGTCTGAGACCGAGGCCGAGGAAGCTCAGCGCGGTTTCGCCGAGAATCATGCCCGGTATCGTCAGGGTGGCGGATGCGATCAAGTGTGACATGAAGCCGGGAATAAGGTGTCTGCCGATAATGCGCGGCGTTCCGGCACCCATTAATTGTGCAGACAAAACATAGTCTTCTTCGCGAAGCGCCAGAAGTTTTGAGCGCACGGCGCGCGCAAGGCCCGTCCAGTCCAGCATGCCGAGAATGATGGTGATGCCGAGATAGACGAGGATGGGGCTCCAGGTCACCGGCATGATCGCCGCAAGCGCCAGCCAGAGCGGAATGCTCGGGATGGATTGCAGCACCTCGATGATGCGCTGGACAATCAGATCGAAGGTGCCGCCGCGATAACCCGCCAGACCGCCGATCACAATGCCGAGAACGAAGCTCATGGCGACGCCGAGAAGGCCGATGGTCAGCGAAATGCGCGCGCCATAGATGATGCGGGACAGCACGTCACGGCCGAGACGATCCGTGCCGAGCAGGAACAATTCACCGCCCTCCGCCGGGCAGACGAGATGGGTTCTGCCCTCGAACATGCCCCAGAAGCGATAGGTATCGCCCTTGCAGAAGAAACGCAGCGGCTGGATATCCGTCGGCACATCCCGGTAGACCCGTCTCAGATTGTCCATATCGAGCGTCATCTCCCGGCCATAAACGAAGGGGCCAACAAATTTTCCGTCGTTGAACAGGTGAATGGCCTGCGGCGGGGCGTAGATATGTTCGATATTGCGGGTGTGGAGATTATAGGGTGCGAGGAATTCGCTGATCAGGATCGAAAGATAAAGCACCACCAGAAAGGCGCCGGACCACACCGCGATCTTGTGCTGACGGAACTGCCACCACATGAGACGCAGCTGTGAGGCCTTGCTGAAGGCCGCCATTCCTGACGTGTTGGGTTCGATCAGCGACGGGTCGAAGGGCGCGGTCGAGACGTAATGGGGCAGCGCTTCGCCGGGTTTCGGAATGGATGAAGTCATTTGACGTTACCACCTCCGAAGCGGATTCGCGGGTCGAGTATGGCAAGGGCGATATCCGACACCAGAACGCCGATCACCGTCAGGAATGCGAGGAACATCAGGAATGAGCCGGCGAGATACATGTCCTGGCTCTGCAACGCCCTGATGAGCATGGGACCGGTGGTTTCGAGCGACAGCACGACGGCGGTGATTTCCGCGCCTGAGATGATGGCGGGCAGGATCGAGCCGATGTCCGAGATGAAGAAATTCAGCGCCATGCGCAGCGGATATTTGGTGAGCACCTTGAAGGGGTGCAGCCCCTTGGCGCGGGCGGTCACCACATATTGTTTCTGCAATTCATCGAGCAGATTGGCGCGCAGACGACGGATCATGCCTGCCGTGCCCGCCGTTCCGATGATGAGGACGGGAATCCAGATATGTTCGAGGATCGACTTGAACTTCGCCCAGCTCATCGCCTGGTTCAGATATTCCCGGTCCATCAGATGGCCGATGGAAATGCCGAACCAGATATTGGCGAAATACATCAGGATCAGCGCCAGCATGAAGTTGGGAATGGCGATGCCGAGCAGGCCGAGGAAGGTGAGGCCGTAATCGCCCCAGCTGTATTTATGCGTGGCGGAGTAGATGCCGATCGGGAAGGCGATAAGCCAGGTGACGATGATGGTGACGAAGGAGACCAGAACCGTCAGCCACAGGCGGTCTCCCACCACATCGCTGACCGGCAGTTGATATTCGAAAGAATAACCGAAATCGCCGACCAGCATCCCTGTCGCCCAGCGGAAATAGCGGATCGGGGCCGGCTGGTCGAAACCGTAGCGGACACGCAGCTCCTCGATTTCGGCAAGGTTCGCCGTCTCGCCCATGGCGCGCAGCTCGGCGACATAGCTTTCGAAATAATCGCCCGGCGGCAGCTCGATGATGGTGAAGACCAGCATCGAGATCAGGATCAGCGTCGGGATCATGACGAGGATGCGCTTTAAAATATACCGCAGCATATCAGGCGTCTCCGTCATACCAGAAGGCATCCGGCATATAGACGCCGAGATAGGATGTGGGCTCGTAACCGAAAAGCGCCTTGTCCGGCACGTTTCGCATGCGTTTGACATGAACGACGGGTTGCAGCGCGCCGTTGACGATGCCGATGGAAAACACCTGCTGCGTATAAATACCCAGCATTTCCAGCCAGATGGCTTCGCGCTCCTGTTCAGTGACGCTTCGGCGCCATTTTTTCAGGAGATCGAGCAGATGCGCCGCCTCCGGCAGATCGGGCTCCTTGCCTTCGCGGCCGCCGGAAAGATGATGCACACCCCAGACCGGCCATTGCAGCTGGTCGTCACCGGTGGGCGCGAGGCCGGAAGGCAGCATGTCGGGCGTCGGCACACCGTTGTCCATGCCCATCCATACCGACATCAGCACCTCGCCGCCCATGGCGCGCTTGCGGAAGACATCGCGCTGGGTGGGGCGGACGGAAACGGCAATGCCGATATGCCGCCAGTGATCCGTCACCAGTTCCATCACGTCGGTTTCAAGCGTGCTTTCGCCTGTCGTTTCGACGATGATATAGGCCGGGCGACCATCCGGCAGGAGCCGAAGGCCGGCATTGTCGCGCTTGTCGAGACCGGCTTCATCGAGCAGCCTGTTGGCCGCCGCACGGTCGAAAGCGCTCCAGGCGTCCGCAAATTCCTGCCGGTAAAGCGTGCTTTCCGGCAGAACGGTGTCGGCGCTTTCCTTTGCCAGCCCGTAAAAGCAGACCATGTTGATTTCGTGCCGGTTTATCGCGAGCGACAGCGCCCGGCGCACGCGCACGTCCTGAAAAGCGCTGCGCCAGACTGCGTCGGCACAATTGAGGTTGGGCAGCAGCGCGATGCGCGAGCCCTGAGAGCGCTTGTAGAGGTTCACCTTCAGGGGAAAGCGCTTTTCGGCATCTTTGAGAAAGGTGTAATCGGCGAAATCGAGGCCGAAATATTGCAGATCGCTATCGCCGGACGCCGTCTTGGCCGAGATGATGTCGGACGAAGTGACGTTGAGCAGGAAACGATCGAGATAGGGCAGTTGCAGGCCGTTTTCGTCGACCCGGTGATAATAGGGGTTACGCTCGAAGACGAATTGTTCGGCCGGCGGCGCGGTGGTGTTGCGCCAGGCATCCAGCGTCGGCAGATCGGGATTTTCGGGACGCACCTGCCGCGACATCTTTATATGCAGCCCGCTCCAGTCATCCGCCTTGTTTTTCTTGATCAGCTTGGCGAGCTTTTCCGCCGTCTGATATTTGACGTGGAACTGTTTCATATAGGCGGCGGGCAGGAACAGCCGCGCCGGTGAGGCCGCTGCGAGCTTCGCCAGAAAATCCGGGTTCGGACCATCCCAGGTATAGCGCACCGTCAACCGGTCGATGACTTCGATAAGCGGCGGCTTGCTGTTGACCAGAAGCTCTATCGGCGGGCCGCCCTTGTGGATTTCCCTGTTGAGGGCAACGTCCTCCCAGAAATAACGGAAATCCTCGGAGGTGAAATCGCTGCCGTCGGACCATTTGTGGCCTTCGCGCAGCTTGAAGGTGAAGATGCGTTCTTCCTGAACGTCGTAGCTTTCGAGAATATCCGGATGAAGCTCGAATTTCTCGTCATAACCGACAAGGCGGGCATAGCTGCTGATCGGCATCAGGCGAATGTCGCGCTGGCCGCCAATGAGCATACGCACCGAGCCACCATGTTTTCCCGGCTCGCGGCCAAGCGCTTTCATGTCGATGACGCGCGGGTTTTTCGGCAGGCGTTCGGCCACCTCGGGCAATTCGCCCTTCTCCCGTTTTTCTTTGAAATAGGCGGGGTCGGTATAGGCGGCCCGCGCATAGGCCGGCAGGAAGACGGAGGCCAAGAGGGCAAGGGTGGTGCGACGCGTGATCAAGGGCGAAGCTCCCGGATATCGGCATTGCCGTTTGCAAGCACGAAATGGCCTTCGCCGAGATCGGCGGAGATCATGTCGCCATCACCCTCGTCGCGGAACTGTTTGCCCCAGTCGAATTTGCCCGTCGCGCTGATCTTGCCGATGGTGCGGAAATCGAGCGGGCGGTCGAGATCGGGGAAAGGCACGGCCGCCAGAAGGGATTTCGTATAGGGATGAACCGGAGAGCGCATCAGGATTTCGCGCGGCGCCAGCTCCACGATGCGGCCTTCGCACATCACGGCCACTCGGTCGGCCATATAGTCCACCACTGCGAGATTGTGGGAGATAAAGAGATAGGTGAGCCCGAGATCCTGCTGCAAATCCTTCAGCAGATTGAGGATCTGCGCCTGCACCGAGACATCGAGGGCGGAGACCGGCTCATCGCAGATCAGCAATTCGGGGCCGAGTGCCAAGGCGCGGGCAATGCCGATGCGTTGCCTCTGGCCGCCGGAGAAACTATGGGGGTAGCGGTTCAGCGCGCTTTCGCCCAGGCCGATGGCCCTGACGAGACCCCGGACTTTCTCCGCGCGGTATTTCGCATCCCCCCGTCCGTGGATTTCCAGCGGCTCGCTCAGGATGTTGCCCACGGTCATGCGTGGCGACAGAGACGATATCGGGTCCTGGAAGACCATCTGTATCTTCGACCGCAGCTCTTTCAGGTCTCCATCCCTGGCATTGAGGACGTCGATGTCGCCCTCAGGCCGGTGAAAGGTCACCGAGCCTTCATCCGGGCGAACGGCGCGCATGAGGATTTTGCTGACGGTGGTTTTGCCGCTGCCGCTTTCACCCACCAGCCCGAGGCATTCTCCGCGGCGAATTTCAAAACTGACGCTATTGACCGCCTTGGTGGCGTTGGCGTCGCCTTTGCGGAACCAGCTGGATTTCCGGGTCGTGAAAGTCTTGCTGATATCGTCCACGGTCAGAAGCGGGCCGGGGGTCTTGTTCACCGCGGCGTTTTTTTTGCCGACGAGGCTTTCGTGGTCAATGTTGATTTCGCGAAGCGCCTTCAGCCTTTCGCCGGGCTTCATGTCGAAATGCGGCACGGCGGCCATCAGGCCCTTGAGGTAGGGGTGGCTCGGCGACTTGAAAATGTCGTCGACCGTACCGGCCTCCATGATCTCGCCCTGATAGATCACGGCAACCTCGTCGGCGATATTGGCCACCACGCCGAGATCGTGGGTGATGAGCAGCATGCTCATGTTCAGGCGGCTCTGCAGATCGCGCAGAAGCTTGAGGATTTGCGCCTGTATGGTCACATCCAGCGCCGTCGTCGGCTCGTCGGCGATCAGAAGTGCGGGACGACAGATCAGCGCCATGGCGATCATGGCGCGCTGGCGCATGCCGCCCGACAGCTCGAAGGGATACATGTTCACGACCTTCTTGGGCTTGGAAAACCCTACGAGATCGAGCGTTTCATACATTTTTTCCGCGCGCTCTGCCGGTGACAGGATGCTGTGGATTCTGAGCGCCTCGTCGATCTGGTTGCCGATGGTGTGCAGCGGCGAAAAGGAGGTCATGGGCTCCTGAAAAATCAGGCCGATGCGATTTCCGCGTATCGAACGGATTTCCCGGCCGTCCTTCGGCAATTGCAGCAGATCGACAGGGCCGGCCGCGGCATTTTCCGGATCGGTGAACAGCACGCGGCCATTCACGCGCGCCGTCTTGGGATGGATGCCCATGATGGTCTGGCCGATGACGGATTTTCCGGAGCCGGACTCGCCGACGAGAGCCGTGACTTTTCCCGGAAGAATGCGAAGGCTCGCGCCCCTGACGGCATCTATGGTGCCGCCCATGAGAGAAAACGAGACCCGCAGATTTTCAATACGAAGCAAATCTGCGCCTGCGCTCATGCCAAAGGGTTCCTTGCCGTCTCTTTATCGTTGCCTTGTGACAATTTGCTCAGGAGGGCTTAAATCCACGTTATCGCAGGGTGTGTTGTCTGTCTATGCCTCTGAAACATCGAATTGTTTAGCGAATTCAAAGCCGGCTTCCGAAACACGACGGCTTGCCTGACGCCTTTTGTTTGGCGATATGTTAACGAGCGTTTCTGGATGAGGATCCATGTCCGACAAGAAATATTACGATGCCCAGCTAGATAAGGCCCGGCAGTTGCAAAATGGCGGTCAGTATGCGGAAGCGAATGCGCTTCTCTTATCGCTGGTTGCAGCAAAGGACGGCCACCTGATGGGTGAGCAAACGGTGCTCGGCCTGCCGCGCCGGCTGCACGCGGCACGGCTGCGCCTCGCCAAGGCCGAGGGCGATATGGTCGCCAAGATCGGTTATCAATATACGCTTGTTCCACCTCCACAGGTGCTGGAGAAATATGCGCGGTTTTCCACGGAAGAACGTCGCACGATCAGCCTCAAAAGCCGTGAAGATGTGCCAAGGCTCATTCACCAGATATGGATCGGGGAAAAAGCCCCGCCGGTATCGGTTGAGGCATGGGCCGCCCACGCTTCGAACCATGGTTACGACTATCGGCTCTGGCGGGAGGCCGATCTTGAGCGGGAAGGTGTGTTTTCGAACGGCGTCTTCAAAACCATGCTGGACAAGGGCGATTATCCGGGCGCGGTGGATGTGGCCCGTTATATGCTGCTGGAGCGGTTTGGTGGCATCTATCTCGATTGCGACTGGTATCCGGCGCGGGACGATATGAGTTTCGATACATTCCTGCCTCTGGTGGGGCTGACGGTGTTTGACGAAAAAACGCCACGGGACACGGGGCAGGGCAGCATGCTGCTTGCCAATTCCTTCATTGCTGCGCCTGCCGGACATCCGGTTTTCAGCAGGATGCTGGAAGCCTTTCCCGGGATTATCGAAGACATGCCGCGCGCGCCTGCCTGGTGGTCGACCGGCCCCTTGATCTTCACCATCATCGCCCGCGCGGGAAGTATCAGCCTTGCGCCGGCGGGGTTCGTTGCCGCGTCCCTTCCCGACCGCGCCCCTCTTGAGACCGTGGAAGCGGTCAGGCGGGAACTTTCCACCAAGGCGAGCGGGTTGCTGATCGCCTGGAAATCATGGTGAGATGTCGCCGACGAGGTCTTTCGAAGAACGCCAGCGGGCGGCGGGATGTTCGGCGGTCACCTCGAAAAGCCGTCTCAGAAAGCGCCAGACATTGTCGTCATGGACGAGATGGTGGGTGAGGATGCCGGTGGTGCCGCCGTTTTCGGCGGTCGTCAGGATGCGGGCGGCGGTCTCCGCGAAGAGCACGTCGTCGTTACGGCCACCGCGACTGCCGTGCCAGTCGATTACATCGACATGGGTGTTCAGGCAGGGCGGCAGGGTGCTTTTCTCCGGGCCGAAAACGGATAGGGCGCGATATCCGAGGCCCGCCAGTGCCTTCACGATACCGGCATCTATGCGGTTCCACGGCGGCACGAGCATCGGCACCAAACGCCCGCCATGCAGGTCGTGGAGTTTATCCAGTCCGGATTGCAATTCATCGAGAACGACAGCGGGGTCGCGATGCGATCCGAGTTCCTGTTTCTTTTCCTTCTCGCCGGCATAATTCGTATGGGACCAGCCATGCACGGCGACCTGGGCAATGTCCGACACATCCAGATGCCGTGCGAGCTTATCGGTCGTCATCTCGGGGATGACCGCGAGCGTGACCGGAGCGGAGAAGCCGCCGCAAAGATCGAGCAACGTGTCGAGCGCGGGCGTCGGCTCCACCGCATCGTCGTCCCGGAGCCAGAGATCGGCGGATATGCCGCGCCGCCCGCATTCGTCCAGTGCCGCAACGAGTTTTTCCAGACTCATGATCTTCGCGCCTTTGCTTGCAGCAGGATATGGTTCAGTTCTTTTGCGGCATTTTCCAGAGACCGTTCGTTCCTCACGAATTGCCGGGCCGCCCGTGCCAGTTCTTCGCGCTGTCTGTCGTCACCGAGCAGGGTTTTAATCGCGTCGGCATAGGCGGCTCTATCATTTTCTGGTGTCAGTAATCCTGTGATGCCGGATTTTACCACCTCGGGAACGCCAGCCGCTTCCTCGGCCACAACGGGCAGGCCGGCAGCCTGCGCTTCGAGATAGGCAAGACCATAGGCCTCGCCATGGCCCGGCCAGACATAGAGAGAGGCTTTTGAAAGGAGCATTGCGATCTCGGCTGCGGTTTTTTCCCCGTGCCAGACGAGACGGTGGTTGGGAAACGTGCTGAACATGGCCTGCACGACCGTGCGTTCCGGTCCGTCGCCGACGATATCCAGCGTCCAGTCGAGATCCTGCGGCAACAGGGCGAGCGCTTCGGAAAGGGCGCGATAGCTGTCGAGTTTGTCACCCGCCCGCATCATGGCGACGGTGATGAGCCTTGCGGGTAACGGCTTGGGCGTGTTCTTGAGAAAAGCCCCAGTATCGATGAAAGGCGGCAGCATGGCCCAGCGAAGGGTGGGCGAGGCCCGCACAAGCCCTTCACGATCCCGCGCGGTGAAGCAGATATTGATGGCGGCGGCGTTCAATGCGGCCAGCAACCCATCCTGAACCGCCTGCCATCCCATACCATTCCGTTTCGGCGAATAGGACGCTTCAGCGCTGACATAGGGGATGTCGAAACGTTTGCTTAGTTCCGGTCCGAGTAAGTCCGGCGCCTTGTAATAGGGGTGGTAACAAAACCAGAAATCCGGCACGCCATCCCGTCGCCAGCGCCGTGTGACGATCTCGATTTCGCGCTCGGCCTCATCGGCGACCAACGCCCTTGCCGGGTCATCGGGCTGTTTCAGGAAGCTGCGCAGTTCCGAAGCGACGGAAACATCGTGACCGCCCATCGTGATCGCCGTCATCAGCAAACGGGCCATCAGCCGGTCACCGGAGGGAACGGGATGGTTGGGAGATTTGAGCGGCGCATAAAAGGCGATCTTCATGGCGACGGTTGTGCGTTGGCAGTGGCTAGGGCGTCAACCGGAATTTGAAAGGGCCGAGCCTTGACAGGTCCGTCATTCTTGCCCAACTGAAAGGCATCTTTTGCACATGCGCGGAGCGTGACACGCTTTGACTTCCCCAGACATTTCCCGGAACCTGCTTTCCAGCATTGAAAACAAAAGCGCCAAAGCGGGGGTGATAGGCCTCGGCTATGTCGGTCTGCCGCTTGCCATGACGATCGCCAGGGGCGGTTTCAAGGTTGTCGGTTTCGATATCGACCCCGGTAAAATTACTGCGATCGAGACCGGGCGCAGCTATATCGAGGCCGTTTCCGACGAGGTTCTGGCAAGTGTGAGACAGGATGACGGCTTTGTCGCCACCTCGGATTTCTCCAGGCTGGCCGAATGCGATGTCATTGCAATCTGCGTGCCCACGCCCCTGACGAAATATCGCGAGCCGGACCTTTCCTATGTTGAAAAGACCTGTCGCGATATTGCCGCCTATCTGCGCAAGGGCCAGCTCGTGGTTCTGGAATCGACCACTTATCCCGGCACGACTGACGGGGTGGTGAAGACCATTCTGGAAAGCACGGGGCTTGTCTCCGGCGTTGATTTCTTCATCGGTTTTTCACCCGAACGGGAAGATCCCGGCAATCGCGATTTCGAAACTTCGACCATTCCGAAGGTTGTCGCTGGCGATGGCGAGGCGGCCGGAAAGCTGATGGCGGCATTTTACGGTTCGGTGGTCAAAAAGATCGTCCCCGTCTCGACAAATGCCACCGCCGAGGCGGTGAAAATCACCGAAAACGTCTTCCGTGCCGTCAATATTGCGCTCGTCAACGAACTCAAGGTCGTTTACGAGGCGATGGGTATCGACATCTGGGAAGTGATCGATGCGGCGAAGACCAAGCCGTTCGGTTTCATGCCGTTTTATCCCGGCCCGGGCCTTGGCGGCCATTGTATACCGATCGATCCTTTTTACCTCACCTGGAAATCGCGCGAATATGAATTGCCGACGCGGTTCATCGAACTGGCCGGCGAGATCAATACCGGCATGCCGCGTCACGTCATCGGACGGGTCGCGGAGGCGCTCGATATTCATTCCGGCAAGGCGCTCAGCCGCTCGAAGGTGCTGGTCGTCGGCCTCGCCTATAAAAAGAATGTGCCGGATATTCGCGAAAGCCCCTCTCTGAAGCTCATCGAGCTTATTCAGGAGCGTGGCGGCGAAGCGGCCTATTTCGATCCTCACGTGGCCGAAATCCCGAAAACCCGGGAATATAGCCACCTGATGGGCATGAAATCCGTGCCGTGGGACAGGCAGGCGATCGGCGCTTTCGACGCCGTTCTCGTTGCGACCGATCATGACAATGTGGATTATGCCGCTCTAAGCGAATGGGCGCCGCTTATCATCGACACGCGCAATGTTTTCGCGCGTCGGGATATAGCCGCAAAACACATCATCAAGGCCTGATAACATGAGCAGACTCGATAGTTTCATTCGCCGGCTGACCGCGCAGCGCGATATCCTCAACCATGTCGCAGCCGATCTCGATCTGCCGGATGAAGGCGCGCTCATGGAAATCGGCCTTGGCAATGGGCGCACCTTCAATCACCTGCGGGAATTGTTCCCCAACCGCCGCATCATCGCTTTCGACAGGGCCATGGGTGCGCATGCCTCCTCCGTTCCGGCACAGGAAGATCTGGTGATCGGTGAAATATCGCAAACCGCTCCGGCTTTCGTCGGCACGGAAGCGGCGTTCGTGCATGCCGATATCGGCACGGGCTATCCGGAAAAGGATGCGGTTACCCTCACATGGTTGCCCGATCTTGCGGCGGGCATGCTGGCGAAAGGCGGTCTCGCGGTCAGCGGTCTGCCTCTGGATCATCCCATGTTGAAGCCGCTGCCGGTGCCGGCAAGCGTGCCGACGGACCGCTATTTTCTCTATCGCAAGATTTAAGATCGGGCGCCCCACAGGTGTGTCGGGGCTATCTCATAAATAGCGCTCGCTCTCTTCTTTCGAGAGCAGGAAGACCTTCATTTGCGAGTTGCGGCCGCGAATGGCGATTTCTTCGCTTCTGAGATCGGCAATCACCTGTCCCGCCTGAATGATGGCCGGTTCGGAAACAACGATGGCTGCGCCGAATTCCTTGGCCTTGGATTCGAGCCTGCTTGCCACGTTGACGGTATCGCCGATTGCCGTCAGGGTTTTGGCCGCCCCATATCCCATGACCCCGACGATGCTCGGACCGGAATGAATGCCGACGACGACTTCCAGGCGGACGGCGAATTGTTTCTCCAGCCCCTCGTTCAGGATTGCGATATCCCGCAATATGGTCGCGGCCGCCTTCATGGCGTTGTGGCAGGCATGTTCCGCGTCCTCGCCAAGTCCGAAAAGCGCCATGGCGCCATCGCCGATGAATTTGTCGAGATGGCCTCCCGCCTGTTCGACGGCCTGGCCGACGATGGTGAAATAGCGGTTCAGAAGGAAGACGACATCATAGGGCAGCTTCGCTTCGGAAAGCGTGGTGAAGTTGCGCAGATCGCAAAAGAGGATAGCGATTTCTTCTTCCCGGCCGGGGCGGGCCGGTTGTGCATCGGCCGGCAGGTCGCTTTGCTGGGGCGGCGAAACGAGAAGCGCGATATCAATATCGCTGGTGGGGCGTAGCTGACAGCCGAGCCGGACATCGGAATCGGCATGGATGCGCCGCAATGTGGTTTGCTCGATGTCTCCCGGTGGCGGTAGCGGGCCTTTGCTGTTCAGAACCTTGACCCGACAGGTTGAGCAGCGCCCCTTGCCGCCGCAGACGGAGTAATGCGGAATTCCCGCAAGGCGGCTGGCTTCCAGAATGCTGAGCCCGGCCGGTACATGTGCCTGCGCGCCATGTTCATAGCGGATTTCGATCGCCGTCAATCGTTGCCGAAAGCTGCGTACGCCACGCATGGCGAAAACCAGCATTACCGCGCCGACGAACAACGTCTCCGCTGTGCCGGTGATGAAACGGATCTGCGTTTCCATTTCCCGCTGCAGTGGCAGCTCGTCCTTTTGAATCGTATTGTCGGCAAGTCCGGGTGGGAGCGCGTATTTTTCATCGATTTCCGCCAGCCAGCGGCCGGCATCGCTGAAGCCCAGCAGCGCCAGGAGCGGCAGCATCACGGCCACCGTCATGAACAGCCCGGCTATCCGCGGATACCAGTCCCGATAACGCAGCCAGAAATAGAGGCCAATGCATCCGTGGACCCAGATCACGATCAAGGCGAGGCTTTGCCAGGCGCCCTGTATCGGGTTGTTGATCCACAGCCTGCGGATGACCGAATAATAACCGACATCGATGCCATAAAGCATATGCGACACGCGGATATTGACGGCGTGGCCGATGATCAGGAACGGGATCGACAGGCCGAAGATGACCTGAAGCGCTTCGCGGAGCGGCATGCGCAGCGTTCTGCGCAGATAAAGCGAGCGCAGAACAAGACAGACATGTACCAGAACCGAACCGTAAAAAAGCAGGCTGCTGACGGGGTTGAGCCAGATCAGGCTGAACCATTTTCGCGCCCGTTCGGCGGTATCGATGGAGATGAGTGCGAGGGAGTGATTGAAAAGATGGGAAAATACGAAAGCAAATATGATGAGGCCGGATAAAATCCGGGCGCGTCTCAAATTGGTCTCCGAAAAGAAACGGATCATGCAAATCCCATCATGTGGTCATTCAGCGCAGAATCATCATGTAGTATGCGGTGGCACCCTTATTGCAGACTGTCTCGTGGCAATATCGTGGAGCAATTGATCGGAAACGGTCAATTGTGCGTGTTCGAACGCCCGCATGGCAAGGGATGTCGAATTCAGGGTTTCGAAAACGCGGTCGGACAGGTCGACTTCGCCGAAGCCGGATTGCGTCAGAGCTCGATGATCTGGCCGTCCATGGCCGCGAAGGCGCCGCTGAACTGGGCTTTCGCCTGTTTTTCGATAGTGTCCAGTTCTTCGTCGCTGCGGCTTGGGGCATGGTGGATGAAGCCGACATTTTTTGCGCCGGCGTGTTTGGCGAGGCGGATCGCCTGTTGCCAGGATGAATGGCCATAGCCGCGATAAAGGCTCATTTCCTCATCGGTGAACATGGCGTCATAGAGGAAAAGGTCGACATCCCTGATCAGGTCGAGCACGGTTTCGTCCATATCGCCCGGCTCATGTTCGGTGTCGGTGATGATGGCGAGGGACTTTCCTTCCCAGTCCAGCCGATATCCGATGGCGTTGCCGGGATGGTTGAGCATTCCGGTTCTGATCGAAAGGCCGGGATGCACATCGAGCGTATCGCCCGGCATGAAGTCCCGCGTGTCGATTTTTGCGCAGCAGATTTCCAGCGGCACGGGAAACCACGGCGGGCTCATGAAGTCCTTGAGCATTTCCCGGGTGGTCATGGTGCCGGCGAGGTGGCCCGACCAGATGGCGACATCGTTGGAGCTGTTATAAAAGGGCTTGAAATAGGGGAAGCCGACAATGTGGTCGTAATGACAATGCGAGAAGAACAGGTTGACGTCGGTAATGCCTTCCGCCCGCAGGGCGAGGCCAGCGGGATGCAAGCCCGAACCCGCATCGAACAAAAGAACGTGATCGCCGCATCTTACCTCGATGCAGATGGTATTTCCGCCGTATTTTCGGAAGTTTTCACCTGAAACAGGAAGCGTTCCCCGCGCACCCCAGATCTTTACCCGAAAATTTCTATTACTTTCCCGACTTGCTGTGTCGGAATCGAACGCCATGACACACCCCAATAACAACGGAATCTTGCACGCTTTCCTCCCATGAAGCCCGTTGTCTCTATAGATTCTTATATCCGCTCGTTTCTGGCGGACGCCTTTACCCCTTATTCAGTCAGCATTTCATTTATATTGCAATAGTACGACATTTATTTTTCCAATATCGCCATTCAAGGTAGCAAGGAATTGTCGTTTATGTCCGGGCGCCTGCCCGCGCTTTGCTCAGTTCCGCCGTCGTCTGGGTAAGGCGTTCGGCCAGAACGCGCATGACCTTGATCGTGATGTCGGGGAAATCGGACATGAGCTTGAAGAACTGTTCCTTGCCGATGCGCAGGGCTTCCACATTGGTGGAGGCGCGAACGGTCGCGGTTCTGACGCTATCGCAGAGGATAGCGATTTCGCCGACAATGGCATTGCCGGTCATTTCGGCCACTTTCAGCGTGCCCGAAGGGGAATCGACCAGAACATCGACTTTTCCGGTCAAGACGACATAGGCCGCATCGCCAACATCTCCCTGATGAAACAGCACGTCGCCAGCATGATAGGACACCCGGTCGGATGCGAATGCCAGTAGTTTGAGCTTTGACGGTTCCATTTCCGAAAAAAACGGCACCCTTTTCAGCATCTGAATTTCGTCTTTAAACAGCATTGACTTACCCTGTTCTTGTTCCACCTCGGTCACCTTCTTGGATTTATGTTGCGACCATGTCCTTGAATGTACCGTTTTCCTCGGCGAGAGTCTCGTAACTTCCGTCGGCGGTGATCAGGCCCTGATGAACAACGATCACCCGCTCGAACATGCGGGAGAGCGTCGCATTCGACAGGACCCATATGATCGACGGGTTATTGTTGTTCTGTTTCAGGAGTGTGATGACCCGCTCGACAATTTCCTCCTGTTGTCGGGGATCGAGGCCGGGAAGAGGGCGGTTGAAGACGTAATAATCGGATTTGCGGATCAGCGCCCGTGCCAGATTGAGCTTCTGGCGCTGGAGCGGGCCGAGCCGCTTGCCGCCCGCGCCGAGGTTGAAGTCCAGGCCCACCGCCAGCACGCGCTCATAGACACCCTGCTTGCGCATGACATCGGCGACGATGCGGGTGATGCGCCGCGAGGCGTCGGTGTAGCGATGGCTGACCTTGCCGAACAGGATATTGTCCAGCAGGCTGGTAGCGCTCATATATTTGGTCGGATCGTAGATTTCGATCACGTTTTTCAGGCTGTCGGGCAGGTTCTCATGGAACATGTGCCGGACTTCGACGATCCGCTTCATGATCTCCGGCGACAGCAGGCCGAAACGCTGGCGAGGCTCGATGTAGAAGAAGCTGAGCCGCAGCATTGCGCGCTTTTCGCTTTCATTGGCCTCGTCGAAACTCCGGCTCTGAAGGCGTTGCAGCATCTGCTGATACACCGGAATGTCGTCAGGCGTCATGAAGGTAAGCTGCTGGAAGAAGGGGTGGTCTCCCGGCAGGTCGGCGAAGATTTCCACGATGTTTTCAGCAATCGTGTAACCCATCTCGAACAGGGTTTTCACGAGGCCGGTTTCGCGCATCAGGGAGCGGAAATAGTCGCTTTCGATGACGGTTCGGATCGTCTGGGAAGAATCCCGCATGGTGCCGAACAACAGGTTTTCCCCGACCGTCGCCTCGCTGTTATAGCTCTCCAGTTCAAAGGGTGCGATGAGGCCGCTCAGATTTTCCTTTTCGAGCTCCGCACGCAGCACATGCCGCAGCTCAACGATGCGCGCGGCAAGATGCAGGTCGGTCAAAGGGTCGATCGACGAACGCAGCGCAAACTCCAGAATATCCTGCGACAGTTCCACGCTGTCGAGGACAGCCAGAATGGCCTGGATGAGATTTTCCGGCCTGCCGTCGCCGGCCGGGCTCGAAGCGTAGTCAATCCATTCGCTGTTGATATCGATCAGCGGATTGCCCGCCATCTTTGCTTCGCGGATTTCCCACTTGCGATGTTCCAGCGCTGCCCCCTCATAGTTCCTGTCCGCGAGCGGGGCGTGTTTGAGGCCGTAAAGCAGGTTGTCCTTCAGGCTGGCGTGGAAGAAATAGCTGTCCGAGGACACATAGGAAATGCGCCGCCCGGTCAGCGATTCCGGCAGTTCCAATATGTCGACGTCGTTGATGCTGATCTTGCCCGAGGTTGGCCAGAGCGTGCGGCCGATTGCATCCGCCAGCGCCTCGGCGCCCGAGCCGCCGACGATGGCGATCACCTCGCCCGGCTCGACCTTCAGCGATGCCTGTTCCAGAAGCCGGCTGCCGCTATCGTCCTCCAGTGTCAGATTGGCGACGACGATCGGGGCGCTGATCGCCGCGACTGCGCCGGGAGACAGTTTCTGAACCTTTTCGTCGATCATGTTCGGGGCATCGAACTGCTCGAAGACCTGCTCGTATTTCACCTGCACGTCCTGACGTGCCTGATCCCAGTCGATCAGTTCCTTCAGCGGTCCGGGCAGTTCCTTATAGGCATTGATGACGGCGACCAGCTGCCCGACATCGAGACTGCCCTTCAGTGTGAGATAACCGCCGAGCGCATAAAAGAAGAAGGGAGTGAGCTGTGCGAGGAAGTTATTGATGAACTTGACCAGAAACTTCCACTGGTAGAGATCGTAGCGGATCTTGAAGATGTCGCCGAGCCGGTGCGAGGCATCCGCGCGCTCGTAATTCGACGTGTCATAGGCATGGATGGTGCCGATACCGTCAACCATTTCGCCGATGCGTCCGGCAAGCTGGCGGGCGCTCAGCTGCCGCTGGCGGCCAAGCTCGATGAGGCGGCGGCGCATTTTGGGAATGATACCCACCTGAATGGCGGCCATGAAAGCCGCGATCAGGCCCAACCAGAAATTCTGCACCAGAATGAAGAAGAGCGCGGAGAGCGCCTGGCCGCCGAGGAGGGCCGGCTGCACGAAGGCGTCGCCGGTAAAGCCGCCGAGCGGCTCCACCTCGTCCTTCACCATGCTGGAGATTTCCGCACCTTTGACCCGCTTGAAATGGGAGGGTGGGAACCGCAGGATCTTGTCGATGAGCTCGAAACGGATGCGCCGCAGAAGCCGCTCGCCAAGGCGGCCCTTATAGGTATTGATGTAATATTTGAAGAGCCCGTTGATGATGACAAGCGCAAGGAACGTCAGGCTGAGCGCCATCAGCATCGACATACGGTTGAGCTCGAGCCCGGGGAATAATGTCACGGTGCCCCAGTAGGGGATATCGACCGTGAGATGCATGAAAAGCTGCGTCGCATTCGCCCCTTCGAAACCGTCCCCCTGAATTGGGCCGTTGACGATCTGCTTGGGCAGATCGAAGGCGAGGAAATAGGGGATCATCGACAGGGCCACGATCAGCAGAATGAAAAGCTGCTGCCGCCTCGTGTGCGACCAGATATAACGCGTAAGGCTTTGTTCCATATAAAACTTCTATGACCTGTCGGGCGTGGCCCGGCGTGTTGGTTTGCGCGATGTCTAGACGATCCGGTGGCCGGGTGGCGCAACCTCCTCCTGCAAATAGGTATGGGACTCGCTATTTATCAGTATATTCAAGCGGTTTCGAGTAAAATAGCGGCCCCGCCGGGACTTGCCCATCATCGCAGTGTTCGTTTTTGCAGCGTGCGGGCGGCAATGGATATAAATGCGACTATATTTTTAGACTTCTCTAATGTTGTTGTTTTTATTGTAGATCCGGCGGTAAGACGCTTCGATACAATGATCCCGTAATGGTTGAGCCAGACACTGGCGCAATGATGGCAAGGTCGATGGCGATAGATATTTCAGAGCGTACAGGCAGCGATCCGTCTCTTGATGCATTGTCGCTTTCCGGCATTGCCTCGAATGGGGCGGTTGCGCATCCGGTCTCTTTTGATGGGCTCACAGGGATTTTCCATCCGGCGCGCAAGGACGTCAGACAGCGCCATGCCGTTCTTTTCGTCAGCCCATGGGGCATGGAGGAGCTGTGTAGCCGCAAGTTTCAACGGGTACTGGCCGAGCGGCTGGCCGCTTGCGGTGTCGCCAGCCTGCGATTCGACTATCTTGGCGCGGGTGACGCCTTCGACCCTGATGATACGGGCCGTGTAGCGGACTGGATTTCCGACGCGCGCGTGGCGCTCAACTGTCTGAAACGTCTTTCCGGCTGCGCCGAAGTGGTCGTTGTCGCTCAGGGCCTCGGCTGCCTGATTGCTGCTCAGGCGTTTGCCGATGCGGCTGAAGTGGGCTCCATGGCGCTTCTGGCGCCTGTCGTTTCCGGCCGCGCCTATCTGCGTGAGCTGGCGATGTGGTCCTCCATGATCGACGATGGCCTCGGTCTTCGGCCCGCGCAACGGATGACGGAGGCGGGATCGATTGCCGGCATGGCCATGCCTGCCGGTGTTGCGGATGCGATCAGGAAGGCCAATCTTTCAAATCTGACCGCTGCTCCGGCGCGCAGCATTCTGGCGCTTTCCCGGCCGGGCCGCGTAACCGATGCCGATTTCGCCAGGCATCTCGTTGCGATGGGCGGTGCGGTGGAGGAGGCGGAGTTTTCAGGTTACGACGATCTCGTCTCCAGCCCTACGCTTTCGAAAATATCCGACGATGTGGTCAACCGGCTGGTCGATTGGGTGCTCTCCCAGACCCATGCCGAGAGTCCGGCGATCTTCCAGGAGGATTTCACAGTCAATGCCCCGCAGCGTGGGCGCGGTTTTGTCGAGCAGCCGGTGCAATTTGGAGAAGGCGGACGGCTTTTCGGTATTTTTTGCGGGCCTGACGACCGGGAGGTGGTTTCTTCGGTTCTTCTGCTTGGCGCCGCCTATGACCGGCATGCGGGTTGGGGCAGGCTTTCCGTGCAGATGGCCCGTACATTGGCGCGCGAGGGGGTGGCATCGCTTCGCTTCGACGCGGCCAATATTGCCGACAGCCCTCCGGTCAAAAACGTGCCCGAGCAGGTTCTTTACGATGCCGCGCAGAATGACGACGTGGCTGCCGCACTCGATTTTCTCGGCAAGCGCGGCAAGGGACCTTTCATTGCGGCGGGCCGGTGCAGCGGCGCTTATCTCGCCTTCAACGGCGCAATCGCCGATGAGCGGATCGACGCCGTGGTCGCGGTCAATCCGGTCGTCTTCCATTGGCGTAAAGGCCGCTCGGTGGATGAGGCCCTGCATAAACGCCCGCGTTCCTTCGGGGAGTACAGCCAGCGTTTTCGTCAGGGCGCGACATTCAAGCGTCTCATCAGCGGCGATGTCGATGTGGCAAGTGCGGGGCTGAACATCGTCAAGGCGACGATCAAGAGGCTTTCGACAAAAACGGCGAGGCTTTTCCGCAGGGGCAGCGAGGAAGGGCGTGCCGTCTACGGTGCGTTCGATAAATTGAAAGCGAATGATACTGCCGTTCATTTGCTCTACAGCGACAACGACGATGGTCTGGAACATTTCCAATATTACTTCGACGCCAATGGCGAAGGACTGGCCGCCTATAAGAACGTGTCGCTGACCATTATTCCCGATGCCGATCACAATCTTTCAACGCCGGAAGCCAGACAAATCTATATCGACGCGGTGAAGCGGCTGGCTCTCGAGCATTTGCGGTAAAAATGCCTGGCCGTCATGCCCTAGAAGGAAAATCGCCGGCTGGAACCCAGTGACACGACCTCTCCGGAAGGAGGGGCTTCCGTCGCCGGGGTCTCCGGCAGGAGGCTGATCTTTCTCGTTTCGCCGGGGCCGAGATGGAACCAGTTTTCCGAGGCGTAATAACCCTGCACCTCGACATGGACGGACTGCGCCAGCCGGTCCGTGCCGATTTCAAGAGACCAGTTGCCGCTCGTTTCACCGATCGCGACCTGAAGGTTCGCGGCGTGCAGCGCCTTTTTCCGACCGAGAGGGAAATGGAATGCGTCGGCGATCACGTGTCCTGTCGCAACGTCGCGAAGCCGGGCGACCGTTACATCATGGGACGGAGGGCCGAAACGATAGGCATAGGTCGTATCGAAAAAGGCGCCGAACAAATCTGTTGCGGCAATGGTCTGGCTCTGTCGCAGCGAAAGCGTGAGCGGTCGTTTGGCGTGGACGACGGGTTGCACACCTTCGCGCAGGCAGGTCAGTTCCAGCATGGCTTCGAGGCCGCCGCCGGTCTCGTTGACGAGGTGTATATCCAGCCCGTTCGTGCCCTCATCGGAAAAAGTAACCTGAATGGGGCGGAACGCCCTTTTCAACGCGTGCCAGACGGATTTGGGCCGGCCAGTGGCATCGATGACACCCCAGCCTGCGCCGGGAACGAGATCCTGCAGGGTCCAGACCAGAGCGCCCTGACAGGAGGAGCCGCTGCGCCGCCATTCGGCGAAAGTCGCCTCCATGACCTCGGCCGTGGCGGCCCGGGACATGTCGAGATAAAGGCCGCCGTCCTCGCGACGCAGAACATCCGGTTCGACGTCATAGAGCAGCTTTAGATAATGGTCGCGAACATCCTCGAAATCCCAGGACGCCCCGCGATCGCGCGGTGCGCGTGCCTTCCATCGCGGATCGTGCACGGCCACGCCGGGTAGATATCTGTCCAGCGTCTCCTGTTCGGGAATATTGGCGAAGGCGAGGCACTCGGCGGCGAAGCGCAGATCGGCCCGGCGGGCGTCTTCCAGCGGGCGGCAATAGGCGCCCACGCCGTAATAATGGCCGACCCCGACATTGGGAAAGAAGGGCAACGCGCCGCCGGAGGGGGAATTGGCGACATAGGCTGTGTCCGGGCGTTTCTCGGCAAGGAGTTCCGGCAGAACCTCCTCGGTGAGCGTTCCCTTCCATATCTGTTCCGGCAGACCGAGCATCGCGCCCTGCTGGTACATTTCACTGCCGCCGCAGAAGACAGTGAGCGATGGAGAAAGCGCGGTGGCTTCGAGGAACTGCGAGATTTCCGTGACGATATGCTGGCGCAGGCTCTCGTCCTTTGCCGGGTAATCGAAATTGGCGAGCATGGCGTCCTGCCAGACCATGATGCCGAGTTCGTCGCAAAGCGCGAAAAATTCCGGAGTCTCATAAGCCATGGTGCCGCCGATGCGGATCATGTTCATGCCGGCTTCCGCGGCTTTTCGAAGCCATGGCTCATAATCCGCCCCGGTTCCCGGCAGGCGCACAATATCGGCCGTTGTCCAGACCGCGCCACGGCAGAAGACCGGCTGACCGTTCACCTTGAGGCCGAAACCCTCACCGTCTTCGCCATGATCGATCTCGACCCGCCGGAAGCCGGTACGCCCCAGTCTATGTTGTTCGCCGTCCAATTCCAAAAGCGTGTCGTGCAGCGCAGGCCTGCCATGGGTGTGCGGCCACCATGTTTCGACTTCGGGTATATGGAGTTCGCCGGAAAACTTGCCGTTCTCATCCCTGGAAAGATCGGCGCTGTAACCCGCGCAGCCAAGCCGTGCCGATTTTATGGGCCGGTTGGTTTCCAGCGAGATGGCGACCGTTCCCGTTCCTGCCTCGTCCAGCGAAGATCGGAGCGTGCAAAGCACCGCGTCCCGTCTGATCAGACTGATGGGTCGCCATGGGCCGGCGGCGTGGATTTCTGGGCACCAGCCGGGCATGTAACCAAGTGCGGTGGTGCGGATCAGCCGCAACCCCTGCGTATTCATCATCTGCGGCCGCCAGCGGGCGCGGGGACCGGTTTTTTCAAGCCTCGGCGCAAGCGCCCGGAAGCAGATGCAAAGCTCGTCCGCGCCCGTAAGTTCGACCGGCACTTCCAGCCTTTCGAACATGCTCTGGCTCGCGGCGATCAGCTCGCCGTTGAAGAAGATTTCGGCAATGGTGGAGAGACCGTCGAAGCGCAGGGTGGCGCGTTCGCGCGTATCGGAAATCATCGTCAGCCGATACCAGGCATCCCTGTCATTGAGAGGCGCCGGGGCAAGGCGGTCGAATTTTCCAGCCGCTTCCAGAGCCTGCGCCACCGTGCCGGGAACGGAGACGTGAAGGCTTTCAAGCGATGCGGGAATATCGGACGGCGTCTCGCAGGCATCGGCGGGCGTCAGCGTCAGCGTCCAGCCTTCACTCAGCAATTCCTCGCTTTCGCCGGGAAGATAAGTCCTCACGCGGCCTCGCTGGCATCAGTGAGTTTAGTCGAAAGCGCTTCCATCACACCATCCCACGCATCCGCTGCTGGATCGAGCACGGTGGCCAGCGCATCAAATTTGCGGCGGGTGACGGCGCGGGCGAGCTGGAACTGCACGGTCTTGGCAACCTCGGAAATCTTGAGCGCGTGGTCTCTTGCTTCAGAAAAACCCTCCGCGTCCAGCCATTCGAAGTGGCTTGCCGCCAGTTCGAAATTGGCGCCGAGCTGGCGCAGCGTGTTGAAGGCATATTTGTGGAAAAAGCCGAAGGGTCGGTCAGCGACCTTTTCCACCTGCGCCGGAAAAACGCCGGCAAAAGCACGGACCGGGTTGGCGGAGGGCCGTCTGGAAAAATGAAACTTCAGGAGCCGTTCGGCCGTCTTGCGAATATGTGCGGGCGAGGGGCTGCTATCCGCGAATTTCGCAAATTCGGTATAGGGCAGGAATGGCGGGTCCGTCTCGGCCAGATGATGCTGGAACAGGCCGTCAAAATCTTCACCTGAAAGGTGGAAGAAGCCGGCGTTATGGAAATAGTCGAGTTCGCGCTTCGCGAGGTCGAGCCGGTTGATGGCGATGGTGGTCTTGCCATGTTCGTTCCGGTAGCCCACTCCATGGGTATCCGGCATATAGAAGCTGTCCATCTCGATCAGGCAGATGCGGCCGCGTGCGAGCTGCGCCTCGATGTGGTTTTCCACGCTGTCGAAGATCGCAAGTTCGGTGGCGCGAACGCCATAAAGCGCCTCGAGGTCTTCCAGCGGCACCTTGAAGAAGGTGAACTGGTCGCCTTCGAAATCCTGCGTGAGCGTGAAACCGAACATGGCTTCCGGCGGCAGACCTTTCGAGGCCAGCACCTCGATCCATAAATCGATGTAGCAATTGGTCTCCGGCCACATTCTCTCGGAGGAATGGAGTGGATGCTGCACATAGTTTCTGGGATCGAGACCGGGGAAAATCTGCCGCATGAATAATCAGCCCCAGAGCGTTTCCACGACCTTCGCAGGCCATTTCTTCACGTCGAGACCATGATGCGCAAACAGCGCCAGCGCTATGCGTTCAAGGCCGAAACCGACACAGGCGGTGTGGGCGACATCGCCATTGGCGAGGTTGAGGCCCCATTTCTGGCCGAAGGCATCCTGATGATAATTGAAGCTCATGCAGGCCGTCGGGCTGGTCGTCGATGTGACCGGGATCAAGAGCTCGAATTTCAGATTCTGGTCGCGCTGGTTGTTGGCGAGCATTTTGCCGGCGCGGCCGAAGAAGGGATCGTTGGCGATATCGATGGTGACGTCTAGCCCGACCGCTTTCATCATCTCCACGCCGCGATCCATCCAGGTCTGGCGGAATTCGGTGACGTCGGATTCGGTGCCCATGCAAACATATTCGCGCATGCGGAAAAGCTGCTGGCGGGCCGGGTCCTTGGAGGGTTCATGGCGGAAACAATAGGACTGGATGTCATAGAGACCGCCGCCGGCAGGCAGTGCGCCGCGCTTGGCAATCGTCGGATAAAGCGGGTAGCAGGCCGCCGGCGTCAGCACGATGTCTGTCGCTTTCTGGTCTTTGGTCCAGTCGCCGCCCTCGTCCATGGTTTTCAGCAGGCTGACATGGTCAAGCTCACAGCCGCAGAAGGAATGGACCGTGCCGGCGAGCTGTGGGAAGCTCTTCATATAACCGCTCTTTTCAAAATAGGCGCGGTTGATGCCGGGCGGAAAGCGGATCGCTTCGGCGCCGTCAGCGCCGCCCGTGCGGTCGATCAGCCTCTCGAATGCGGCAATGACATCCTCGAACTGGCCGCTGCGTCCATAAAGACCGTCCACACCGGTTTCAATCAGCAGGCCTTCTTCGAACAGTCGATCGAGAAACGATGTTTGCATGTCCATGGTTTTATCCCAAGAGGCTGGTGTCCTGCTTGTGAACCAGCAGGAGATTGGCGGAATTGCCGAGAATGCGGTCGTTGGAAATCATCAGGCGGGCGGAATGCGCGTCGCGCAGGTGGCGACCGAGGCTATAGGGCGTGCCGTTCTTGTAGCCCATGATGCCGCAGACCAGCATGGCATGGTCGATTATCTCGAGAATGGTTTCCGAAGAGCAGATCTTCACATTGTTCATGGCCACTGCAAACGCCATCGACATCAGTTTTTCGGCGTCGCTCTTGGTCTCTTCGTAAGCCTTGATACCGGCTATGATGTTGGATTTCACCACCTGCAGCTTGGTGGAAACCTCGGCAAGGCGGATCGCGCCGGGAGGAGCCGTTCCGGGCGACTTGCGGGCCGCGGCTCTGACAAAGGACTGGGCGCGCAGCACCGCATCCGACGCGATGCCATACCAGACGGCGCTCCACAGCAGATGCGAGCTTGCAAGCATGGATTGTGCGGCAATCTCCGCAAAGGGCTTCGGGAAAATCTGCGCCGCCGGCGCCTCGCCCCGGAACAGGAAGCCATCCGAACAGGTGCCACGCATGCCGAGCGTATCCCAGACATGGGTCTTCTCAAGCGTGTACTGATTTTTCAGGAAAACGGTCATCACCTGATCTGCGGGCGCGGCATCCTTGTGGGCGCGCGAGGTGATGAGGATCGCATCGGCATTGCTGCCATAGGAAATAACGGTGGCGTCCTTTTCCAGCCGGCAGCTTTCGCCTTCGACTTCGATCGCGCAGATGGAGTTGCGCAGATTGCCGCCGATGCCGCCTTCAGTGGTGGCGGAGCCGAGCAGAAGCTGTTCGTTGGCAACGCGGCGCATGAAGCCCGCATGCCATTCGCTTTCCACGCCGTGTTCCACCAGGCTGGACAGCTTGATGTGATGCATGGCGAAAATCATCGCGGTTGCCGAACAGGCCTGGCCGAGCCGGGCGCAGATATCGGCGATCTCCTGTAAGGACGCGCTTTCGCCGCCCAGCGAAGAGGGGACCTGGATGCCGAGCAGGCGTTCCTGTCGCAAGGCGTCGACGGCTTCCTGTGGGAAACGGCCGGTGACATCCACATCATCCGCGTGTTTGGCGGCAATTGCCGCGACACGGCCCGCGCGCGCGGACAGCGTTTCATCCTGCGGCGCTACGGTGACGTTCATCAGGCTGCCTCTTTACCATCCAGAATGAGCTTAACGGTGTCTTCAATGGCCTTGATGCTCGCAAATGACTTGCGGTTCAGCAGATTGTCGGGGAATTCGATATCGAATGCTTCTTCGATGCCGAGCATCAATTGCACGGATGCAAAGGAAGAAAGGCCTGCCGCATAAAGATCGGCTTCATCTGCAATCGTATCGACAGGGGTTGGAAGCTGACCGAATTTGGCCAGTATTTCACGAATAGTCGCGCTCATTCCGACGTATCTCCCATGAATTTCACATCAGGATGGTTTGTGCTTATCGTTACGTTGCAAACGATAATATTCGCCTAAACCGTTAGGTTAATTACAACTAACGGCAGCATGCGCCATTCCCGCACCTTTGCCAAGCATGGATCGTCGGCCTTGACAAATGCCGGTCGGTGTTTTTTGCTGTGGCCATTCACCAGGGGTGTCCCGTCAAGGGGCTGAGATTCTGCTTTCCTGCGCAGTGACCCGTTGAACCTGATCCAGTTCATACTGGCGTAGGGACGGTGCAAAGACCGAAGGTCGGCTGGCGTGTGCATTGCGCTGTCGGCGCTGCGGTATTTTCCATCATTCCGGCTCGAACTGGGTCTCCACTGTCAAACTTTGGAGCCTCAAGATGAATATCGCTGCCAAGAATATCCCGTTGTCGGTTACTACGGGGCCGCATGCCGCCTCTACCAAAATCCACAAAGCCGGCATTTTACATCCCCATATCCGCGTGCCGATGCGCGAGATCGCCGTTCATCCGACGGCGGGTGAACCGCCGGTGACGGTTTACGATTCCTCCGGTCCCTACACCGATCCTTCGCATAACGTTTTGATTGAAAAGGGTCTGCCGCGTCTGCGTCATGACTGGATCGTGGCGCGCGGCGACGTCGAGGCCTATGACGGCCGGCACGTCAAGCCGGAGGATAACGGCTTTGCCACCGGCGAACGCCTGACGCCTGAATTTTCCGTGCGCCACCAGCCGCTCAGAGCCACGGCCGGTAAAGCCGTAACCCAGCTCGCCTATGCGCGGGCCGGTATCATCACGCCGGAAATGGAATTCATCGCCATCCGCGAAAATCTCGGGCGCGAGGCGGCCAGGGAAAAGTTGGTGCGCAACGGCGAAAGCTTCGGGGCGCATATCCCGGACTACGTCACGGCGGAATTCGTGCGTCAGGAAGTGGCGGCCGGCCGCGCCATCATCCCTGCCAATATCAATCATTCGGAACTTGAGCCGATGATCATCGGCCGCAATTTTCTCGTCAAGATCAACGCCAATATCGGCAATTCCGCCGTCACCTCCTCCATGGCGGAAGAGGTGGAGAAGATGGTCTGGGCGATCCGCTGGGGTGCGGATACCGTCATGGACCTGTCTACCGGCCGCAACATCCACAATATCCGCGAATGGATCATCCGCAATTCGCCGGTGCCGATCGGCACGGTGCCGCTTTATCAGGCGCTTGAGAAGGTCAACGGCATTGCCGAAGACCTGAACTGGGAAGTGTTCCGCGATACGCTGATCGAACAGGCGGAGCAGGGTGTGGATTATTTCACCATCCATGCCGGCGTGCGGCTGCATTACATCCCGCTCACCGTCAACCGCGTCACCGGCATCGTTTCGCGCGGCGGCTCGATCATGGCCAAGTGGTGTCTGCATCACCATAAGGAGAGTTTTCTCTACGAGCATTTCGACGAGATTTGCGATATTTGCCGTGCTTACGACGTCTCCTTCTCGCTGGGCGATGGCTTGCGTCCCGGCTCGATTGCCGACGCCAATGACGCCGCACAATTCGCGGAACTGGAGACGCTCGGTGAGTTGACGCAGATCGCCTGGGCGAAGGATTGCCAGGTGATGATCGAAGGCCCCGGCCATGTGCCGATGCACAAGATCAAGGAAAATATGGACAAGCAGCTGAAGACCTGCGGCGAGGCGCCGTTCTATACGCTCGGGCCGCTCACCACCGATATTGCGCCGGGTTACGACCATATTACCTCCGGCATCGGTGCGGCGATGATCGGCTGGTTCGGCACCGCGATGCTCTGCTACGTCACGCCGAAGGAACATCTCGGCCTGCCGGATCGCAACGACGTGAAGGTCGGCGTCATCACCTACAAGATCGCTGCCCATGCCGCCGATCTCGCCAAGGGTCATCCGGCGGCACAGGTGCGGGACGATGCGCTGTCGCGCGCGCGGTTCGAGTTCCGCTGGGAGGACCAGTTCAACCTGTCGCTGGACCCGGATACGGCGCGCTCCTTCCATGACGAGACCTTGCCGAAGGAAGCGCACAAGGTCGCGCATTTCTGCTCCATGTGCGGGCCGAAATTCTGCTCGATGCGGATTTCCCACGATATCCGCGCCGAGGCGCAGAAGGAGGGACTGGAGGCCATGGCCGCACGCTTCAAGGAAGGCGGTGAGCTTTACATGCCGCTCGCGACGCCTGCGGATGCCGAATAGCATGCGCGTTCTGGTCAAGGGAACGGGGGTCGCCGGTTTGACGGCGGCCTTCGAACTGGAGCGGACCGGTGTTACCGTCGAGGTTTGCGAGCGCAATGCCGAACCCTCTCGCGGCGCATCCTGGTATGCGGGCGGCATGCTGGCGCCTTGGTGCGAGCGTGAAAGCGCTGAAGCGGCGGTTCTGACGCTCGGTCAGGCGGCGCTCGACTGGTGGGATGAAGCGACACCCGGCCTTGTCGTCCGTAACGGCACGCTGGTTGTTGCGCCGGCCCGCGATAAGGCGGAGCTTTCGCGTTTCGCATCGCGGACCGCTGGCTATCGCTGGGTGGATGAGGGCGAAATCGCCGCGCTGGAGCCAGATCTTGCCGGGCGGTTTCGATCCGGGCTTTATTTTCCGGGTGAGGGGCATCTCGATCCGCGTCTTGCACTGAAATCGCTGTATCGAAGGCTCTGCGCCATGGGTGTGCAGTTCCATATGGGTATCCCGCTGGATGAAGAGCCGTTCGACCGGGTGGTGGATTGCACTGGTTCTGCGGCAATCGGCGGGATTTCCGGACTTCGCGGTGTGCGGGGAGAGATGCTCTATCTCGCCACGCGGGAGGTTTCCCTGTCTCGTCCCGTCCGGCTGCTGCATCCGCGCATTCCGCTTTACATCGTGCCGCGCGAGCCCGGCCGTTTCATGGTGGGCGCGACGATGATCGAGACGGAAGATGCGGGCGCCATTTCCGCCCGCTCGATGATGGAGTTCCTGAATGCCGCTTATGCCGTGCATCCGGCTTTCGCGGAAGCGGAAATCATCGAGACAGGCACCGGCGTGCGCCCCGCCTATCCCGACAATCTGCCGAAGGTCACGCAGGATGGCCGGACAATTTTCATCAACGGCGCGCACCGGCACGGCTTTCTGCTGTCGCCGGCGATGGCGCGGCAGGCGGCTGAAATCGTCTGCCAAACTCTCTCTCAAAAGGAACGGGATCATGAAACTTATGGTGAATGGCGACGAGCTTGATCTCGCCGCCGAGACGCTGGCCGGCCTGCTCGCCAGCCTCGAATACGAGGGTGAGTGGCTGGCGACGGCGGTAAACGGCGATCTGGTGCATTCGGAAGAGCGCGCCGATTATAAGTTGAAGGCTTTCGACCGTATCGAAATCCTCTCGCCGATGCAGGGAGGCTGAAATCATGCTGACGCTTTATGGCCGCGAGGTCTCGTCCCGTCTCCTGCTCGGCACGGCGCGCTATCCGTCGCCTGCCGTGCTTGCCGATGCCGTGCGGGCGAGCAACACGGATATTCTGACGATTTCACTGCGCCGGGAAACGGCGGCTGGCAAGAAGGGCGGTCAGTTTTTTGAGCTTATCCGTGAGCTGGATCGCCAGATCCTGCCCAATACCGCCGGTTGCCACACGGTCAAGGAAGCGGTGCTGACGGCAAAGATGGCCCGCGATGTGTTCCGCACTAACTGGATCAAGCTGGAGGTCATCGGTCATCACGACACGCTGCAGCCCGATGTCTTCGCACTTGTCGAGGCGGCAAAAATCCTCTGCGACGACGGTTTTGAGGTCTTTCCCTATACGACGGACGATCTGGTCGTCGCCGAGAAGCTGCTGGAGGCAGGCTGCAAGGTGCTGATGCCCTGGTGTGCGCCAATCGGCAGCGCCATGGGACCGCTCAATCTGACGGCGCTGAAATCCATGCGGGCGCGTTTCCCGGATGTGCCGCTGATCGTCGATGCCGGTATCGGCCGCCCGTCGCATTCTGTCACGGTGATGGAGCTCGGTTACGATGCCGTTCTGCTCAACACGGCTGTGGCGGGTGCGGGAGACCCGGTCGGCATGGCGGAGGCTTTCGCCCGCGCCATAGACGCCGGCCATCAGGCATATCTTTCCGGGCCGCTGGAGCCGAGGGACATGGCCGTTCCCTCGACGCCCGTGATCGGAACGGCTGTTTTTTCCTGATCGTGGCTTGTCGTCGACATCAGGCACCTCACGTTTTGCGTTGACAGTGCCTGATTGTGGCGGGATACCGGGAGAAAAAGGGAAACGGCATGGCGGCACTCACCAATCTTCTGACGGATATCGGCGGCGTTTCGGTCGGCAATGTCACCGATCTTGCTCTCGGCTCCGGTGTTACGGCGATTGTTTTCGAAAAGCCCGCCATCGCTTCCGGTTCTGTTTTGGGTGGTGCGCCGGGCGGGCGCGATACCGGCCTGCTCGATCCCGCGATGACGGTGGAAACGGTGGATGCCTTCGTGCTGTCAGGTGGTTCTGCCTTCGGGCTGGATGCGGCGGGCGGCGTTCAGGCCGGGCTGCGCGAAATCGGACGCGGCCTGCAGGTGGGTTCCACCCGCGTTCCTATCGTGCCACAGGCGATCCTGATGGATCTGCTGAATGGCGGCGACAAGGACTGGGGACTGCATTCGCCCTATCGCGAGATGGGATATGCGGCCTTCAAGGCGGCGCGTCCGGAGCCCTTCGCGCTTGGAACGGTCGGGGCCGGAACGGGTGCGACGACAGCCACCTTCAAGGGCGGACTCGGTTCGGCAAGTGCTGTCAGTTCCGGCGGTTATAAGGTGGCCGCCATCGTTGCCGTCAATGCGCTCGGCTCGGCAACCGTTGGAACGGGCCGCCATTTCTGGTCCGCGCCGTTTGAAGTGCAGGGTGAATACGGCGATTGCGGTTTTCCCGAGCGTTTCGAGCCGGATCATACCGCGCTGCGCCTCAAGGGGGTCAATCTCACGGCAACGACCATCGGTGCGGTGGTGACGGATGCCGCGCTGACCAAGGCGCAGGCGCATCGCCTTTCCATCATGGCGCATGACGGGCTGGCGCGCGCCGTTCTGCCCGCCCATCTGCCGAGCGACGGCGATACCATGTTCGCGGCCGCGACCGGTGAAAAGCCGCTTGAGGGCGGCGTTCATTTCGCCGAGCTTTGCCATCTGGCGACCATGGTGATGGCGCGCGCGGTCGCGCGTGGCGTCTACGAGGCGACGGCCTTACCGGTGGATGGAGCGCAAAAGGCCTATCGCGATGTTCATGGACGGAGCCTTTGAACGATGAGTGAGGCCCTTTCTCCATTGAAGCCTGTTCTTCGTATCGACTTTCCACCCGGGGAACGTCTCGGTCACGGCAAGATCGAATTGATGGAGCTGATTGTCGAGACTGGCTCCATCTCTGCCGCCGGGCGGGCGATGGACATGTCCTATCGCCGCGCATGGCTGCTGGTGGATGCGCTGAACCATATGTTCACGCAACCGGTTATCGAATCGCAGCGTGGCGGCAAACAGGGCGGCGGTGCGGCGCTGACCGCTTTCGGCACTGAGGTGCTGGAGCGTTATCGCGGCATGGAAAAACGGATGAACGAGGCCTTGCGCGCGGATATCGACTGGCTGGAGGCCAACCGCAATCCCGATGCGGCTCTCAATAAGGATCGAGAGCCGCCGACTTTATGATCGCGTGCACCGGTTTTCCCGGCTCCAGTTGCAGTCGTTCGCGTGACAGATCGGTGATGCGCGACTGGATGATGTCGCCGCCGCAATCCACCTGAACGGTGACCATGCCATCTTCGCTGGCAGAAACCGTCGCGACATGGCCCGCGAGAATGTTGAGCGCGCTTAAGCCTTCGGGTTTTACGGTTGCCAGCATCACATCGCGCGCCGGTATGAGCACCCGCGCCGGACTGCCGGCCGTTCCCCTTTTTGCAGGAACATGGAGCAGCATGGTCTTCAGCGTTACGGCGGCAAGTCCATGCCGCTCATCAAAGCTTTCAATGTGGCCGGAAAGAATGCTGCCCGCCTCGCGCCGTTCGAGATACGTGCTGAAATCCGGTCTGGAAAGAACGTCGGCCGCTTTTCCCTGCGCCTCCACCTTGCCGTCCTTCATCACCACGATGCTGTCGGCGAGGCGGGCGACCTCCTGAATAGAATGGCTGACATAGACGATCGGGATTTTTGTCTCGTCGCGCAGCCGCTCGAGATAGGGAATGATTTCGGCTTTTCGCTCCTCGTCGAGCGAGGCGAGCGGCTCGTCCATCAGCAACATGCGAGGCGATGACAGAAGCGCGCGGCCAATCGCGACACGCTGTTTTTCGCCGCCGGAAAGCTTGTCCGGCCGGCGCTGCAAGAGGTGGCCGATGCCGAGCATGTCGACGATGCGGTCTTCATTCGCGCTCCCGGTTTTGTTCACGGCGAACCATCTGCCGTAATGCAGGTTCTGCGCCACGCTGAGATGCGGGAAGAGCCGCGCTTCCTGAAAAACATAACCGAAGCGGCGTTGATGAGCCGGCAGGAACAGCCGTGTTCCGCTATCTGCCAGCACTTCACCATTAAGCAAAACCTGTCCCTCATCCGGCCGCAACAGGCCTGCTATGATGCGGATCATCGAGGTTTTGCCGGAGCCGGAGCGCCCGAACAGCGCGGTGACGCCGCCTTCGGAGGTGAATGACGCATCGAGTTCGAAAGAACCGAGGCGATGGCGGGTGGCGACCGAAAGCATCATTCGATGCTCACCCGTTTGCCGACGATGCGGGCCAGAAACTCCGAGACGAGCAAAGCGAGCATGGAAATCACGACGGAGACAATTGTTAGCCGCAACGCGCCGGCATCGCCGCCCGGAACCTGAGTGAAGGTATAGATGGCGGCGGACAAAGTCTGGGTCTCGCCGGGAATATTGGACACGAAGGTAATGGTTGCGCCGAATTCGCCCATGGCCTTGGCGAAAGCCAGGATCATGCCGGCAATGATACCGGGCAGGGTCAAGGGCAGGGTGACGGTGAGGAACACCCAGAACGGGCTTGCCCCCAATGTTCCCGCCGCTTCTTCCAGCTTGCGGTCCACCGCTTCTATGGAGAGGCGGATGGAACGCACCATCAGCGGAAAGGCCATGACGGCGCAGGCGAGCGCGGCCCCGGTCCAGCGGAAGGAAAAGACGATGCCGAACCAGCTATCGAGAAATTGCCCGATCGCGCCCCTGCGGCCGAACAGGACGAGCAGCAGAAAGCCGGTGACGACGGGCGGCAGGATGAGCGGCAGGTGGACGATGCCATTGAGGAGAGACTTGCCCCAGAAGCGGCCGCGCGCCAGCGCCACGGCGACCAGAATGCCGAAAGGCAGGCTGGCAAGCATGGCGATGGACGACACCCACAGGCTGAGCCTGATCGCCGTCCATTCTTCAGGGCTGAGTGTCCACCAATGCAATGCCATATCCTGCAATCGTCATCTCTTGTGGCCCATACGTTGGGGCCACGAAAGGCAGTTTATTTCAAAACGGTAAAGCCTTGCTTTTCGAAGAAGGGCGTTGCCTTGGCCGATTTCAGGAAATCCAGATAGGCTTTTGCTGCCGGGGACTTGGCTTCCGAAAGAATGGCGACCGGGTAGATGATCGGCGGATGGCTGTCTTCCGGGAAGGTGCCGACGATCTTCACGCCCGGATCGGCGGCGGCGTCGGTCTGGTAGACAATGCCATAGGGTGCTTCGCCGCGCGAGACTAGCAGCAGGGCGGCACGCACGCTTTCCGCGCCGGCGACCTTTTGTTCCACCGAGGACCAGACGCCGAGTTTTTCCAGAGCGGCCTTGCCGTATTTGCCCGCCGGCACGGAATCGACCGCACCCATGGCCAGTCGGCCATCGCCCACCAGAGCGGCAAGATCGAAGCCCTGCTTGATCTCGACCGGCTTTGCCTTGTCTGCGGGAGCGACGAGAACAATGCGGTTGCCGAGAAGATTGGAGCGGGTGTCAGCGTTGATCAGCTTCTTTTCGGCGATATAGTCCATCCATGCGAGATCGGCCGAAATGAAGATATCCGCCGGTGCGCCCTGCTCGATCTGCTTGGCCAGCGCCGAGCTTGCTGCATAAGAAACGGTTGCTTCGTTACCGCTTTCCTTCGCCCACTCGGCGTTGAGAGCATCGAGTGCGTTTTTCATGCTTGCGGCGGCAAACACCGTGACTTTTTCGGCGGCATGGGCCGGAACGGCCGCGAGTGAGGCCGCCATCCAGAAGGATGTGGCTGCGGCAATGGTTTTGAAGAAGCTGCGACGCAAAAGTCTCATGGTCTGTTACCCCCGGTTCGAGATATTCCGATGAATATATCGATAGGCCTATAGGGCAATCATTATATTTTCAAGGATATATCGATGGGATGAGGAAAAGAGGCTGCCGGTGTGTCTGCGGAGAGGGGTGGCTAAGCTCGAAAAGCCCTCCTCGTCATGCTCTGGCTTGTCCCGCGCATCAGCAACGTCTTCATTTTATTGAATGTGATTAAATCCTTGAGGCAAGCCCAAGGATGATGTGGCTCATTAGAAGCGACTCTGTGTCCGATCAAAAACGCTCGCCGGCGAAATGGGCGATCTGTGCGCCTGCCTCGTAATAGGCTTCCTTCACCGTCCGGAAAGTCTGCGCTTTCGGCTCCGTCAAAGGCAGCGGCAATTCGGCTTCAGCAATTTCACCGAGAATATGCTGCGCAATGACCTTGCCGAAGGCCGTGCCCGGCGCGATGCCGCGGCCGTTATAGCCTGAAAAGCCGACGACATTTTCAGCGAATTTGTGAAAGCGGGGCACGGCATTGTCGGTCATGCCGATTTGGCCGTACCATTCACATTCGAATTCCGTATCCCCGAGTTGCGGGAAAAGTCGCTTCAGCGAGCGCTTCGCCCAGGCGCGATGAATGGCGGTGCCGGTGCCGCGCAGGGCGCCGACGCTGCCGAAGACCAGCCGGCCGGCTTTGTCCATGCGGAAGGATGAGAGAATCTCCTTCGTATCCCAGCAGCCCTCACGGCCAGGCAGGATGGTCTTTTGCAGATTATCGCCGAGCGGTCTCGTCGCAAAATTGAAATAGGGCAGGTAGACCTGTTCATCGCGAACGATCCGCCATGGGCCGGTGCTATAGGCTTCAGTGGCCACAACGATCCAGTTGGCGGTTACAGACCCTTGCGACGTCTTCACCACCCATTTTCCGTTGCTGCGTTCGGTCGCTACCACGGGGCTTTCGGTGTGCAGGCGCACGCCCGCTTTCTGGGCGGCTGCGGCAAGGCCTCGAACATAGGCAAGCGGCTGTATCGTGCCGGCGCGTGTATCCAGAAGCGCACCGGAATAGCCCGTACTGCCGGTGCGTCTCGCTGTCTCTTCGGCATCGAGGATGCGGACGGGTGCGCCTCTCTCCGCCCATTGTTCGCAGCGCTCACGGATTTCGGCGAGCCCTTTTTCTCCGACGGCGCAATGGAGCGTGCCGTTTTTTTCGATCTCGCAGGGAATTGCGTGTTTTTCCACCAGTTCACGCACGAGAAGCGGGGCATTGCCCAGAAGGTCTAGAAGCCGCTCGCCGTAAACCTCGCCCAGCACGCCGGGTAGCTCTTTCGGCATGACCCACATGCCGCCATTGATGAGGCCGACATTGCGGCCTGCGCCGCCGAAGCCGATTTCCCTTGCTTCGAGAAGAACGACATCCACACCCCGTTCGGCAAGATGAAGGGCGGCGGACTGGCCGGTAAAGCCACCTCCGACGACGACGACATCGGCAACCGCTGCGCCCCGCAAGGCGGGCGTTACGGGCGGCTGCGGCGCGGTCTTTTCCCAGAGGCCGTGCGAGCGGGGGTCATTATACATCGTTCCACCGTGTTCCGGGCCAGTTCATTTGTTCTTCGTATGAGTGACAAGCCCTTGTTTATAAGACTTTACAAGCGGACTTGCCTGTTGAATATCGACATATCGTCAAGAGTTCATTCCGTGAGGGAATATGGTCCTGCCGCCACGCCGTTTTCTGCCGTCGCTTTCGCTGCTGGCGGCTTTCGAAGCCGCTTCCCGGACGGGCAGCGTCACCACCGCTGCGAGGGAACTGGGGCTGACGCAGGGTGCGGTCAGCCGTCAAATCCTGGCGCTCGAAGAGCAGCTAGGCGTGGCGCTGTTCCTGCGCGAGCGACAGACGATCCGGCTGACAAGGGCTGGGGAGGGCTATGCGCGGGAAATCCGCGAGGCGTTGCGGCGCATATCGACGGCCTCGCTCAACCTGCGCGCCAATCCGGATGGCGGCACGCTCAACCTCGGGGTTCTGCCGAGCTTCGGCACGCGCTGGCTTGTGCCGCGCCTTCCCGATTTCATCGCCAGACACCCCGGCGTTTCGGTCAATCTTCTGACGCGGTCATCGCTGTTCGATTTCCGCACCGATACAGTCGATGCGGCCATCCATTTCGGATTGCCGCATTGGCCGGGCACCGAGCTGGTTTTCCTGATGCATGAAAAGGTCATTCCGGTATGCAGCCCGGCCTTCAAGGCGCGACACGGGCTTTCAAGGCCGGACGATCTGCTGTATGTCCCGTTGCTGCACATGACGACTCGGCCGGATGCCTGGGAGCAATGGTTTCGCAGCCATGACGTCAGTTTCGACAATGTGCATGGCATGCTTTTCGATCAGTTCACGACGATTGCCGAGGCGGCGAGCGCCGGGGTTGGAGCTTCGCTCATTCCTTCTTTCATGATCGAGGAGGAGTTGCGAAGCGGTCGTCTGGTTGCGGCTGTTGCGGGGGAAGTGGAGAGCGAGGAAGCCTATTACCTCGCCTGCATGCCGGATCGCGCCGGTTATGCGCCGCTCGAAAGTTTTCGGCGGTGGATCGTTTCCGAGGCCGCAACTGGCGCGAACGGCAGTACCGCGGAGTTTTCGGCGTAAACCGGTAAGCGGTCTTGCAAGACGGACGCTGCTCAGCCAATAGTGCGCCATGACGCGTGGCGCGAGCAGCCATGCACCGAAAGTTCAAATACGGGAGATGTCCGTGAAGCCCATTTTCGTTCAGCTTCAATGTGAGCCCGGCAAGACCTATGATGTCGCCGACGCCATCTATAAGACGGAACTGGTTTCCGAGCTTTATTCCACCAGCGGTGAATATGATCTGCTGCTGAAAATCTATCTGCCGCAGGAAGAAGATATCGGCAAGTTCATCAACCAGAACATCGTCAATATTCCGGGAATCGTGCGTTCGCTGACGACGCTGACCTTTACTGCATTCTGACCCGCAATTCGAACCTTCGATACAAGCTCGGCCCTCATCCCTGTGCTTGTGACAGGAATCCAGTCGACGCGCGTCTGCGCGGAGGGAGAGGCTTCTCAGCCCAAGGACTTGATCTGGCTAGATTCTTGTGACGAGCACAGGAATGAGGGAAGAGTGGGGTGCGTCAGGAAGACCGCGTACGTGGCGTTCGGCTCTAATCCTGACTTTCAGGCGCTTTGTTAGCTTAGTGCATCAGAGCTTTTGATACACCCTGAATGGCTGGTGCCAGGCGGGTAGATGGCTTGTCAACCGAGAAAAAAGCGCGCCATCGGGCCGCTGTTCGGGGTCCGATATTTGGCGCGCTCTGGTTTTGACGGTTCTGTGAACGGGCGAAAGTTTTCCCGCATCAGGCGACCGCGGCCAGATTCCGGTTGCGCACGAGATCGCGGATCGCAATCCGCACGTCGTCTGCGCTGTCGAACTTCTGTTCGTCCAGGTCGTGAACGTGGAACTTCACCGCGATGAACTTCAACCGGTCATTATCCGGGATGACGATGCCGACGGGTTCGCCAGCGAATTCAATAACTTGCTTCTGCATAGATATACTCCCGCTGTGGCTACTTCACACAGCATGTTGTCGAACTGATTTTCAGTAAATTGAGACCGTTAAGTCACATTCGACAGCAGCGGGAACACGTGGATTTAAATCCAGCGTTCCAGGACTCAAAACCAAGGATTGCGTTGATGTTGATATGTTTTGACATGACACACTCCCTGTATTGGTGTTGGCCCGGAATCAGGAGACTCGTTCTCCAGTTCCACACTGATAATCCAGACCAGCACTAAAATCAATGCTGATTGTTATAGGTAGAATATTTTTCTTTATGATGACAGGAGAGGGGCGGAAATGTGAAATTTTTGTTTTCGTCGGCTGCCGCCGCGAAAAGCCCGCTGTAGCAGGCTTTTTATGTATTTTTTAATCGTCGCCGGTGGCTGGTGGTGGATAAACATGATCGTTTCCGTTGAAGTCGGAAACGGAATAACAGCCATCGCGGGTTTTTTCGGCCGCATTTCTGCCAATTGCCGCCTTGCCGTGGCCGCCGGGAATGTCGAGAACATAGGTCGGCTGGCAAAGGCCGGAGACATGCCCCCGCAAAGCGGAAACGATTCGCTGCCCCTCTTCTATCGTCAGCCGGAAATGGCTGGTGCCAGGCGCAAGATCGGGATGATGCAGGTAATAAGGCTTGATACGGGTCTCGACAAAGGCGCGCATCAACTCGGCAAGAACCGCCGGGTCGTCATTGACGCCTTTCAAAAGGACCGTCTGGCTCACCATGGCGATACCGGCGTCGATCAGGCGTGCCGAAGCCTGCCTTGCGGCTTCGCCGAGTTCCCGGGAATGATTCGCGTGCAGGGCCACATAGGTGGTTTTGCCGCTGGCCTTCAGCGCATCGATCAGCGCCGCGTCGATACGGTCGGGATCGACCACCGGCACGCGGGTGTGGAAGCGGACGATCTTCACATGCGGTATGTCTTTCAGGCGCGTCATCAGGTCGGACAAGCGCCGGGGGGAAAGCACCAGCGGATCGCCACCGGTCAGGATGACCTCCCAGATGGCGGGATTGGCCTTTATATAGCCGAATGCGGCGTCAAGTTCCGCCGGGCTCATCATGCCGTTGCCCTGTGGTCCGACCATCTCCCGGCGGAAACAGAAGCGGCAATAAACGGGGCAGACATGCACTGCCTTTAAAAGCACCCGGTCGGGATAACGGTGGACGATGCCGTGGACGGGGCTGTGCGCGTCGTCGCCAATCGGATCGTCCCGTTCTTCAGGAAGATGAACGAGTTCGGCCGGGTCAGGAACGAATTGTCGGGCGATGGGATCCTGCGGGTCGCGGCTGTCAATCAGCCCGGCAATCGATGGCGTGATGGCGAGCGCGTAACGTTGCGTCACAGTGCGCAGCGTCTCGAGCGCTTCGGCTTCGATAAGCCCCGTTTCGAGAAGTGCTTCGGCTGTCTTGATGGTCTCAAGCCCTGTCATCGTCCATATTCCGCGACTGGGGCCCACATGACGAGATCGATACGGCGCGCGCCGGTAGCCAGCATCACCAGCCGGTCGAAACCAAGCGCTATGCCGCTTGCCGGCGGCATGATTGCCAGCGCGGCCAGAAAGTCCTCGTCAAGCGGATAGGTTTCGCCGTAAACCCGCTGCTTCTCGGCCATTTCCATTTCGAAACGCCGCCTCTGCTCGGCGGCGTCGGTCAATTCGCCGAAGGCATTGGCGAGTTCGACGCCGCAGGCATATAGCTCGAAACGCTCCGCCACGCGCGCATCCTTGGGTGACTTGCGGGCAAGGGCCGCCTCACAGGTCGGATATTCATCGAGAATGGTCGCCCTGCCGAAACCCAGCTCCGGTTCCACCCGCTCCACGATGACGCGGCTGAACATATCTGCCCAGGTATCGTCATCGGCCACGCGGATCGCGGCCTCGGTGAGGTTCGCCGCAAGATGGCGAGCGTCGGTTTCGCCGTTTCGGCTGATGGTGGCCAGCAGGTCGACGCCCGCATATCGCTCGAAGGCTTCGGCGACGCTTACCCGCTCCGGCTCGAGGAAGGGATCAACGCTGCGGCCGCGATAGGTGAAATTCTTTGTCTTTGTGGTTTCGGCTGCCAGCGCCAGAAGATTGGCGCTGTCCTTCATCAGGCTCTCATAGGTTTCGCCGACCCGGTACCATTCCAGCATGGTGAATTCCGGATGATGCAGGGGGCCTCGTTCCCGGTTTCTGTAAACATGGGCAAAACAGGTGATGCGTTTTTCACCGGCGGCGAGCAGCTTCTTGCAGGCGAATTCAGGCGAGGTGTGCAGATAAAGCGGCACGGCGTCGCCGGCCGGCGTCAGGCCCTGCGTGGCGAAAGCATGCAGATGCGCTTCATTGCCGGGGGAAATCTGCAATGCAGCAGTGTCGACCTCAAGAAAATCGGCGCTGGCGAAATAGCCGCGAAAAGCCGACTGGATCGCATTGCGCCCAATGAGAAACGCGCGGCGGTCGGCGTGGACGTCCGGCGTCCACCATGGCGACATTGTTTCGTTGCTTGCGCGCATTCTCTGTTCTTTTCCGTCTTCTCTGCGGCGCCCAATTGCGGATAAACGGCCCGCAAAACGCCTGATCGCGTCATTTAAAGCTATTCCGGGCGGAAAACCGCTAGGCACTCTTCCGCGAATTGCTGTAGAAGGCTGGCAATTCGTGCGGATTTAAGGTAGTTGCGCCCCAGAAAAAAGACAAAACGTCTGCCGGGGCCGGTGCTGCCGCGCAGTCCTTTACGACGCATTTCATCGAGTTACAAGGAAGTCATATGGTCAAGGTTATCGCCTCATCCGTCCGCAAGGGCAATGTTCTCGACGTGGACGGCAAGCTTTACGTCGTTCTTACCGCGCAGAACTTTCACCCCGGCAAGGGCACGCCGGTCACGCAGGTGGACATGCGCCGCATCGTTGACGGCGTGAAGGTCTCCGAGCGCTGGCGCACCACCGAGCAGGTCGAGCGCGCTTTCGTTGAAGACCTGAACTTCCAGTTCCTTTATGAAGATGGCGAAGGCTTCCACTTCATGAACCCGGAGAACTATGATCAGGTTGTGGTCGATGCCGAAACGATGGGCGATCAGAAGGCCTATCTGCAGGAAGGCATGACCTGCATTCTTTCCATTCATGAAGGCAATCCGCTGGCCGTCGAACTGCCGCGCCACGTCACGCTGGAAATCACGGAAACCGAACCGGTCGTTAAGGGCCAGACGGCGTCTTCTTCCTACAAGCCGGCCATTCTTTCCAACGGCATCCGCACCATGGTGCCGCCGCATATCGATGCTGGTATCCGCGTGGTCATCGCGACCGAAGACAATTCCTACGTCGAGCGCGCCAAGAACTGAGCCTGACGGCCGGTTAGACAGAAGCACCGGGAGACCGGTGCTTTTTTTGTGTCACGAATAATAAAAAAGCCCGCGTCGAGACGCGGGCTTTTCTTTGCCTTGCGGCGTATCTTACATGGCCTTTGCCGCGGTCCGGGTTGGGCCGGGCGCCTTCTTCGGAGCCGTGGTCTGGCCAACGGCGTAACCGCCACCGAGCGCTACGTTCAGCGAGACGTAGTCCTGCGCGGTCTGCTGAACAGCCTGTGCAAGGCTTGCCTGTGCGGTGGAAACCTGGCGCTGCGCATCGAGAACGTCGAGCAGCGAGGAGGCGCCGTCGCGGTAGCTGGCCGTCGAAAGCTGCAACGCTTCCTGATAGGACGCCACGGTCTTGCGCAATGCATCGGCCGTGCGCTGATCGCGGGTGACAGCGGCCAGAGCGTTTTCGACTTCTTCCACAGCGGTCAGCACCGTCTGCTTCCAGACGAGATATTCCTCACGCGCCTGGGAGTTGGCCAGATCGATATTGGCGCGGATGCTGCCGCCATCGAGAATCGGCAGAACGAGGCTCGGACCGAAGGACCAGCTATTGGCCGTTCCCCTGCCGCCACCGCTCAGGAAATTGTAACTTGGCGTGATCGAGCCGCCGAGCTCGATGCTTGGATAGAGCTGCGCTTCCGCGACACCGATTGAGGCAACTGCGGCGGCGAGATTGCGTTCGGCGACACGAATGTCCGGACGGTTGCGGATGAGATCGGCCGGGATGCCGGTGCGCGGAATGCTGCGGGCAACCGGCTGGCGTGCGCCCTTCTGCAATTCGGAAATCAGAGATGAGGCCGGCAGGCCGAGAAGCGTGGCGATGCGATGCGCCGCCTTGCGGAAGTTGGTTTCGAGGCCGGGAATGTCGGACAGCGTCGAGTTGACCAGACCTTCGGACTGGACGACATCGAGGCGGGAGGCCGCGCCCGCTTCAAGCTGCAGCTTGGTCAGGTCCAGCGTTTCGCGGCGGGAAGCCAGGTTCTGACGGGCAATCGCCAGGCGCTCCTGATAATAACGCACATCGATATAGGCTGCTGCGACCGAGGAAATCAGCGTCAGGCGCTGAACATCAACGGTGGAGTAAGCGGCATCGAGCGATGCATTGGCGCTTTCCGTGGCGCGGCGATAGCGGCCGAAGAGGTCAAGCAGCCAGGAGACGCTGAGACTGCCTGAGGACACGTTGGTGACGGGAACATCACGGTAGCTGCCCTTGGTCTCGCTGGTCGTGTGGCTGCCGTTAGCCGTCAGGCTCGGCAGACCGCCCGCGCCGGCCGAGATGACCTGTGCTTCCGCCTGATTGATGCGCTCGATCGCCTGCATCACGGTCAGGTTCTGGCTGAGGCCAGTGGAAACGTACCCATTGAGGCGGCTATCGTTAAAGGCTGTCCACCACGCAACGGTGCTGATGTCGCCATTACTGGTTTTTCCGGCTTCCGCAAACTTTCCCGGCAATTGAATTTCCGGCGTCTTGTGGTCGGGCCCGACAACGCAGCCTGAGAGCAGCAGCATTGTCAGGGGAAGAGTAGCGCGAATAGACAGCATGTAATTTTCCCAATTCTCTGGTTGGCTTACCGAGCGCGGCTTGCTGACAAATGGGCTGCGCGGTCGATATGCCGTAGAAACGTGCATTTGCCAAATCGGCAACATTTCTAGCAGCGTATTAACGGTTGGCACAGCCCATTTTTGTTTTGTTAACGCCTTGAAAGGCGACGAATGATGACGAAAAAGGACGGAACGAAGAAAATTCCGAGCAGTGTTGCAGAAAGCATACCACCCAGCACCCCGATACCAATTGCATTTTGTGCGGCAGAACCCGCTCCGGTTGCGATTGCGAGAGGCACGACACCCAGGATGAAGGCTAGCGACGTCATGATGATCGGACGCAGGCGCAGCTTCGCCGCCTCGAGCGTCGCTTCCATCAGGCTTAGTCCATGCTCCTGTCTTTCCTTGGCGAATTCGACGATCAGAATCGCGTTTTTCGCCGCAAGGCCGATGGTCGTCAGCAGGCCCACCTTGAAGTAGACGTCGTTCGACTGCCCGAAGAAATGCGCCGCGGTCAATGCGCCGAGGACGCCCACCGGCACGGCCATGATGACCGAGAAGGGGATCGACCAGCTTTCATAAAGGGCGGCAAGGCAAAGGAACACGATCAGAACCGACAGCGCATAGAGCATCGGCGCCTGCGAGCCGGAAAGGCGTTCCTGATAGGAAATGCCCTGCCACGCCACGGTGTAACCGCCCGGCAGGCTTGCCGTCAGGCGTTCCATCTCGTCCATGGCGTCACCGGATGCAACGCCCGCACCGGCGGTGCCTTCGAGCGAGATGGCGCCCGTGCCGTTGAAGCGGGCGAGAGACGGCGGAGCATTGATCCACTTCACCTCGCTGAAGGAAGAGAAAGGCACCATCTCGCCGCTGGTGTTGCGGGCATACCAGAACTTGAGATCGTCCGGCTGCATGCGGTACGGCGCATCACCCTGAACATAAACGGGTTTGAGCTCGCCGTTCAGCGTGAAGTCGTTGACATCCCGGCCGGCAAAGATCGTCGACAGCATGAGGTTCACGGAGGAGAGATCGACACCCATGGCGCCCATCTTTTCCTGATCGAGAATGATCTTCATCTGCGTTTCATTGTCCTGGCTGTCGCTTCTGAGCGAGCTGACCTTCGGATTGCTGGTCGCAAGCGCGATCAGTTCCTTGGACGTGGCGGTCAGTGCCTCGGTGCCGTTGCGGCCGCTATCCACGAGATACATCGAGAAACCGCTCGATGTGCCCATGCCCTGAATTGCCGGCGGCAGAAGCGGGAACACCTGCGCATCGCGGAAACCGAAGAAGGTGCCCATCGCACGCTGCACGATGGCGCCGGCGTGTTGGTCGGGGGCTGTTCTCTCGGCGAAATCCTTGAGCTTGGTGAAGACGATGGCGTTGTTCTGGCCAGAACCGCTGAAGCTGAAGCCGAGAACGCCGAAAACCGATTCGACATTGGCGGCTTCCTTTTCACGGAAGTAACTTTCGACCTGCTTTACCACCTCATTGGTCCGTTCGATGTTCGAACCGGTCGGCGTCTGGATGATCGTCAGCAGCACGCCCTGGTCTTCCTGTGGCAGGAACGAGCTGGGCAGCTTGCTGAAGAACCAGGCACAGCCGCCGATGACGATCGCGAAAATAATCATCACGCGCAGGGGCCGCTTCAGCAGATAACCGATAGAGGAGACGTAACCATCCGTCGTCTTGCCGAAGCCACGGTTGAACCAGGCGCCCGGTCCGCGCTGCTTCTTGTGATGGTCGATCGGCTTCAGCATCGTGGCACAGAGCGCCGGCGTCAGAACGATGGCGACCACTGCCGAAAGCAACATGGCCGAAACGATGGTGACCGAGAACTGGCGGTAGATGATACCCGTCGATCCACCGAAGAAAGCCATCGGAATGAACACGGCGGTGAGCACGAGCGCGATACCGATGATCGCACCGGTGATCTCGCCCATCGACTTCTCGGTCGCCTCGACCGGCGACAAGCCCTCTTCCGACATGATTCGTTCGACGTTTTCGACAACGACGATAGCGTCGTCAACGAGAAGGCCGATGGCCAGAACCATGGCGAACATGGTGAGCGTATTGATGGAATATCCTGTCAGCGCAAGGACGCCGAACGTGCCGAGAAGCACGACGGGAACCGCGATCATCGGTATGAAGGTGGCTCTGAGGTTTTGCAGGAACACCAGCAGCACGACGAAAACGAGGATGATCGCCTCGATCAGCGTGTGTACCACTTTCTCGATCGACAGCTTCACGAAGGGTGTCGTGTCATAGGGATATTCGATTGAAACCCCCTCGGGCAGCGAACCTTCGACAGCGGAAAGCGCCGACTTTACGCGCGCTGCCGTATCGAGTGCGTTGGCACCCGTGGCGAGGTTGACCGCGAAACCGGCAGAGGGACGGCCGTTCGAACGGGAATCGCCACCATAGGTTTCCTGGCCGATTTCAATGCGGGCCACGTCGCTCAGGCGAACGGTTGCGCCGTCCTTTTCGACTTTCAGGATGACCGATTCGAAATCGGCAACAGTGGTGAGCTGGCTCTGCGCCGTCACCGTCACGTTGAGCTGCTGACCCTTGACTGCGGGCACCGCGCCAAGCGAACCGACGGAAACCTGGGTGTTCTGGCTCTCGATGGCGCTGGTCACGTCGGCCGTGGTCAGCTGGTACTTGTTGAGCTTGAACGGATCCAGCCAGATGCGCATCGCATATTCGGAACCGAAGACGTTGATGCTGCCCACGCCTTCGAGGCGCTTGATCTGGTCTTCGACACGCGAGGAGAACACGTCACCGAGATCGGCCGAGTTGCGTTTGCCGTCGGTCGAGATCAGCGCGCCAACCATCAGAATACTGGATGTGGATCGGCTGACCTGAAGACCCTGCTGCTGCACGGTGTCAGGCAGTTGCGACTGGACAAGCTGCAGCTTGTTCTGCACCTGAACCTGCGCGATGTCCGGCAGCATGGTATTGCCGAAGGTCAGCGTCACTTCGGCGCTGCCGGTTGAGGAAGACGATGTCATATAGGTGAGATCATCAAGGCCGGTCATGCCGTCCTCAATGATGGTCGTCACCGATTTTTCGACTGTCTCGGCGCTCGCGCCATTATAGGTCGCGCTGACGCGTACCGTTGTCGGTGCGATATCGGGATATTGCGAAATGGAAAGCGTCCAGATCGCAAGGGCGCCGCCCAGCATGATGACGATGGCGATAACCCATGCAAACACGGGGCGCCGGATGAAGAAATGGGCCATGGCAGTCCTGCCTTACCTTTTACGAGCTTCGACCGAGGGTTTCGTGCTCATGCTTATTTCGAGGGGGCGGCGGCAGGCTGAGCTTGCTGCGGCATAACGACGATACCGCGATCGTCGATGGTCACTTCAACCGGTGCGACGGTCGCACCGTCGGCAATCCACTGGAAGCCGTCGACGATGAGCTTGTCGCCATCCTTGACGTTTTCCGTCACCAGCCAGGCATTGCCCGACTGCTGGCTGGACGGGAAGGTGCGGGTTTCCACCTTGTTTTCCGCCGTCACGAATTTCGCTGTCAGTTCGCCATTGGCGTTCCGGCTCGCGGCGCGCTGCGGAATGCGGAAGCCTTTTTCCTTGCCGATGGTCAGCGTGGCGCGGACATAGGTGCCGGGAAGCAGAAGATCGTCCGGGTTTTCGAAGAGGGCGCGGATGGAGAAGGTGCCCGTCGTTTCGCTCACGGCCATGTCCGACATGTCGATCTTGCCGTCATGCTTGTATTCCGTGCCATCTTCCAGCGTCAGGTGAATGCCGGTCTCCTTCGTATCGCCGCCGAGCTGGCCCGACGAGATCGCCTTTTTCAGGCGCAGAAGATTGATGCTGGATTCCATCAGGTCGATATAGATCGGATCGATGCGGCGCAGCGTCGTCAAAGCCGTCGTCTGGTTGGCCGTCACCACGTTGCCGATGCTGAAGGCGGTTGCGCTGGTGATGCCGTCGAAGGGGGCGCGGACCTTGGTGAGATCGAGGTTGATTTCCGCCGTTTCCAGCGCCGCCTTGGTCTGGGCCACATCGGCTTGCGCCTGCAGCAGCGTCACCTTGGCGTTTTCATATTCGATCTGCGTCGCGCCGCTGTTGACCAGGCGTTCGTAACGGGCAAGGTTCGCCTGGGCGCTCGGAATGCTTGCTTCCGCCTTCGCCACGTTTGCCTTGGCCTGCGCCACTTCCGCCAGATAGGTATTGTCCTCGATCTGGTAGAGAATATCGCCCTGCTTGACCTCGCTGCCTTCCTTGAAGGGAATTTCGCGGATGATGCCGGTGACGCGCGGGCGGATTTCCGCTGTCTGGAACGCGCTGGCGCGACCGGGCAGAACCGTGGTCAAGGGATATTCGCTGGTCTTCATCAGGATGATGCTGACCGGGGACGGCGGACGCTCGGCGCTCTGGGCGGCGTTCTGGCTGCTCTCGCCGCCATCGCTGCAACCTGCCAGAAGAGCGGTCACACACAGAGAAGCAAATAGGGGTAAAATACGTCGGCTCATTGTTCTTCCCTGCGTATCGATCGCATTCAACTATAAGCGCAATGTCGCTCGGCGGATGCGCGTCCGGAAACAGACACGACAGGCGAAGGCCTTGGAAGGACCCGATTCGCTCATTCTGTCCGGACCGCCACGCGCATAGAAGCGCAGGCTTTTGCGCTTCGCAAGCAATTGCGAGAAGGTGACGTAAATTGGGAATCGTCACTTAGCAAGCGGATTGCGCAATCCCGCGTCGATTAAATCGACGAGTTGATCGCAACGTGTTGCTAAATTGCCGATATCTTCCCGGGCAATGAGGACGGGATGAATCACGCTTGTCAGCGCGTGGAGCACGGTTTCCGCCAGGGGAGAAATCTCGGCCGGCGCGTAGATTCGCGCATCGATACCATCGCGGATAATCTCGGCGAGCAGGTTGGCGATGACGGCTTTATAATAGTCGCCGCACTTCATGTCCTGCTTTGCCGTCATCAGGATCATTTCGAATATGTAGGGATTGTCGTTTAGATCCTGGTGGTGCTGTTCCATCAGCGTGCGGGCGAGATGGCGCAGTCTCGAAAGCGGCGCGTGGCTTTTATCCAGCGGCTGGATGTCCCGTTCGAATGCGCCGATCTGCTCGAAGGCGATCGCATCAACGAGCGCGTTCTTCGAGCTGAAATTCTTGAAGACGTTGGCGGGAGACATGCCGAGCGCCGCGGCGATATCGGCAATCGCCACCGCATTGAAACCACGTTCGCGGAAAAGCTCTTCTGCCTTGGCGAGAATGTCCCGCCGCGTTTCCTCGGCGGAACGGCGAGGCCGGCGCCTGACAGGACGGTCACTCTTCCTGTCGGCCTTTCTCGCCTGTTCGATCGTTTTGCTCACGGTCAGACTCCGGGGAAGAACGGCTCCAGGTTCCGGCGTATTCTTGCAAGCGGTGTCTCGCCGCTATCGTCGGGAGCGAAGCTCTGTCCGGTGATGCGCTCGTAAGCATCAATATAGACCTTCGAAGTCTGCAAGACGAGGTCCTGCGGAATTTCGGGAACCTCGTCCTTATAGGGGTCGCAGCGTTCGGCGACCCAGGCCCTCACGAAATCCTTGTCGAAGCTTGCCGGCCGTGTTCCGTTGCGGAAGCTTTCGTCATAACTGTCGGCCATCCAGTAGCGGCTGCTATCGGGCGTGTGGATCTCATCGGCCAGGATGATTGTGCCGTTTTCATCCGTCCCGAATTCATATTTCGTGTCGACGAGAATGAGGCCCTGCTTTGCGGCAATTTCCTGCCCGCGCTTGAACAGCGCCAGCGCGTAACGGGAAAGCGTGTCCCATTGCTCCTGCGTCAGCAGTTTCTTCTCCACGATCTCGGCCGGCGTCAGCGGTTCGTCATGGCCGCCATCGAAGGCCTTGCTCGTCGGTGTGATCACCGGTTCGGGCAGAATCTGGTTGTCTTTCATCCCGTCCGGCAGGCTCATGCCGTACATCTGCCGCTCACCCTTCTTATAAAGGGTCAGGATCGACGTGCCGGTGGTACCGGCCAGATAACCGCGAACCACCACCTCGACCGGCAATATGTCCAGCCGCTTGCCGATGACGACATTTGGGTCGGGATAGCTCACGACGTGGTTCGGACAAATATCCTTCGTTTGTTCGAACCAGTAGCGTGCTGTCTGGGTCAATACCTGTCCCTTATAAGGTATGCAGGTGAGGACACGATCAAACGCGCTAAGGCGATCGGTCGATATGATGATGCGGTTGCCGTCGGGCAGATCGTAGTTTTCCCGCACCTTGCCACGGTAATAATTCGGCAGCTCGGAAATGACGGCTTCATCGAGAATGCGCACGGGCTCTCCAATTCTTGGCTTTATAAAGAGGCGTTGGACGCCTCAAGTCTTCTGAAACTCTCGTCCGTTCCTATTGCATGTTTCCTGGAGCAGGGCCAGTCGCGACATGAAGGCTGCCTTTTTCTCCGGTTTCCGGTAGAAATACGAAACTACCTAATAAAATCAACAGTTTGATAAAAATGTCAGTTTTTTGACGATGGGTGTGTTGACTTGTTTGAGGGTGATCTCTTATAAGTCCGCTCACTGAACGAGGGCGGCGGCGCTGCTGGCGAGGGCGACTTTCGTTCTGAAGAAATCAAGTTGATGAGCTGAATGCTTGTTGGTTTCCCGGGGTTTAGGCTTTGGGGATTTGGTTTTGTGACTGCTTAGAGTGGTCTGTTATTTGACAATTGAATATGAGAAGAAAGAGAAACGTGGGCGGCGAAGCTTGCGGGGTCTGAAGAGATTTGGACCTCTGGAATAGACTTTGACGGTCACGTTTGGATAAGAGAA